>JARLGS010000231.1 GCA_031292695.1 Mycobacterium sp.
ACAAGCGCTCAACGCGCCCGCAGCACCTCGAGCGCCTTGTCGGCGTGAGAGTCCATGGAGATCTCACTGGCGATGACCTCGAGCACCTTGCGGTCGGTGTCGATGACGAACGTGGTCCGCTTGACCGGCATCAGCTTGCCGAGCAGGCCACGTTTCACACCGAACGCCTCGGCCACCGCGCCCGAGGTGTCCGACAGCAACGGGTAGTCGAAGTTGTGCTTCTCGGCGAACTTGTCCTGCTTGTCCACCGCGTCCATGCTGATGCCGACCCGCGACGCGCCCGCCGCCGCGAACTCGGCGGCCAGGTCGCGGAAGTGGCAGGCCTCCATGGTGCAGCCCGGCGTCATCGCGGCGGGATAGAAGAACAGGACGATCGGCCCATCGGCTAATAGTTCGGAAAGGCTGCGGACGGTTCCGGTCTGGTCGGGGAGATTGAACTCGGCAACCTGGTCACCACGTTTCATAGGTGCCACGCTACTTCTGGGAGGATTGCCGCGTGAAGACGACCTCACGTGAGGAATTCCGGGCCCTGGCCGCCGAGCACCGCGTGGTCCCCGTGACCCGCAAGGTGCTCGCCGACAGCGAGACCCCGTTGTCGGCCTACCGCAAGCTGGCCGCCAACCGCCCGGGCACGTTCCTGCTGGAATCCGCCGAGAACGGGCGGTCCTGGTCACGCTGGTCGTTCATCGGCGCGGGTGCCCCATCGGCGCTGACTGTCCGCGACGGTCAGGCGGCGTGGCTCGGCGTGACGCCGCAGGGTGCGCCCAGCGGCGGCGATCCGTTGCAGGCGGTGCACGACACCCTGGACCTGCTGCAGACCGCGCCGGTGCCGGGGCTCCCGCCGCTGTCGTCGGGACTGGTCGGGTACTTCGCCTACGACATGGTCCGCCGTCTGGAGCGACTGCCCGAACTGGCCATCGACGATCTGCAGCTGCCGGACATGGTGCTGCTGCTGGCCACCGACATGGCCGCCGTGGACCACCACGAGGGCACCATCACGCTGATTGCCAATGCGGTCAACTGGAACGGCACCGACGAGCGCGTCGACTGGGCCTATGACGATGCGGTGCGACGCCTCGAGGTGATGACGGCGGCACTCGGACAGCCAATACCGTCCAGCATCGCGACATTCAGCCGGCCGCAGCCGCAGCCGCGGCAGCAGCGCACCGTCGCGGAGTACACCGCCATCGTCGAGAAGCTGGTGGGTGACATCGAGGCCGGCGAGGCGTTCCAGGTGGTGCCCTCGCAGCGCTTTGAGATGGATACCGTCGCCGACCCCATCGACGTCTACCGGATGCTGCGGGTGACCAACCCGAGCCCGTACATGTATCTGCTGAACGTGCCCAATGCCGAAGGCGGACTTGACTTCTCAGTGGTCGGCTCCAGCCCGGAAGCGCTGGTCACCGTGACCGACGGGGTGGCCACCACACACCCGATCGCCGGTACCCGGTGGCGCGGCGCCACCGAGGAGGACGACATCCTGCTGGAAAAGGAGCTGCTGGCCGACGACAAGGAACGCTCCGAGCACCTGATGCTGGTCGACCTGGGCCGCAACGATCTGGGCCGGGTGTGCAAGCCGGGGACGGTGCGGGTCGAGGACTACAGCCACATCGAGCGCTACAGCCACGTCATGCACCTGGTCTCGACCGTCAGCGGCCACCTCGCCGACGACAAGACCGCACTGGACGCGGTGACCGCCTGCTTCCCGGCGGGCACCCTGTCCGGGGCGCCCAAAGTCCGGGCGATGGAGCTCATCGAGGAGGTCGAACTGACCCGTCGTGGCTTGTACGGCGGCGTGCTCGGCTACCTCGATTTCGCCGGGAATGCCGACTTCGCCATCGCGATCCGTACCGCCCTGATGCGCGCCGGCACCGCCTACGTGCAGGCTGGCGGGGGAGTCGTGGCGGACTCCAACGGCCCGTACGAATACAACGAGTCGGCCAACAAGGCGAAGGCCGTACTCGCGGCCATCGCGGCCGCCGAGACGTTGAGCGAACCGTGAGGACCACCCGCACCGCGCAGGTGCTTCTCCTTGTCGCCGCGCTGACCTTGTGGGGTGCCTCCCGGCTGCCGTGGGTGGAGGTGGCGTCGTTCGACGGGCTCGGCCAACCGAAGACGACGACGCTGTCGGGAGCGGCCTGGTCGACGGCCCTGATCCCGCTGGCACTGCTGGTCGGGGCCGCCGCGGTGGCGGCATTGGCGGTTCGGGGCTGGGCGCTGCAGCTGCTGGCGCTGCTGGTGGCCGTCGCCAGCGCCGGTATGGCATATCTGGCCATCAGCCTGTGGGTGGTCACCGACGTCTCGGTGCGGGCCGCTGACATGGCCCAGATCGCCGTCATGTTCCTGGTCGGCACTCAGCGGCACTATTGGGGCGCCGGGGTGACGCTGGTGGCCGCAGTGTTGACGCTGGCCGGCGCCGTGCTGCTGATGCGTTCGGCTGGACATCGGGCTGCCGGACCGGCCGCCGCAAAATACGCGGCACCGGCCGCACGGCGCGAGGCGGTCCAGGGTCAGGACGGCGACGGAATGTCCGAACGGATGATGTGGGATGCCCTGGACGAGGGGCATGATCCGACCCAGTCCGACAGCGAGGGGAAGTGATCGTGGGCCGGTGGCAGTCCGGCCGGTCTCGGCGACTACCCTTCGAGAAGATCATCTGGCTTGGCGAGCCGCCACGGAAGGACGACGACGCGTTATGAGTTCGGGGACTGTGCTCGACTCCATCATCGAGGGAGTCCGTGCTGACGTCGCCGCCCGCGAAGCCGCGCTGAGTCTGACTGAGGTCAAGGACCGCGCCAAGCGGGCGTCGACGGCCAAGGATGTGCTCGCCGCGCTGCGTGAGCCGGGCATCGCCGTCATTGCTGAAGTGAAGCGGGCCAGCCCCAGTCGGGGCGCGCTGGCGCAGATCGACGATCCGGCGAAGCTGGCCAAGGCCTACGAATCCGGCGGTGCCCGGTTGATCAGCGTGCTGACCGAGGAGCGCCGGTTCAACGGCTCGCTGGCCGACCTGGATGCGGTGCGCGCCGCGGTGTCGATCCCGGTGCTTCGTAAGGACTTCATCGTCACGCCGTACCAGATCCATGAGGCGCGGGCGCACGGCGCTGACACGCTGCTGCTGATCGTCGCCGCGCTCGAACAATCAGTGCTGACCTCGATGATCGACCGCACCGAGTCGTTGGGGATGACGCCCCTGGTCGAGGTGCACACCGAGGAGGAAGCCGACCGCGCACTACAGGCCGGCGCCAAGATCATCGGGGTCAACGCCCGGGACCTGAAGACCCTCGAGGTCGACCGCGACTGCTTCGCCCGGATCGCCCCCGGTCTGCCCAGCAGCATCATCCGGATCGCTGAGTCGGGGGTGCGTGGCACCGCCGACCTGCTGGCTTACGCCGGTGCCGGCGCCGACGCGGTTCTGGTCGGTGAGGGCCTGGTGACCAGCGGAGACCCCCGCAGCGCTGTCGCCGACCTGGTGACGGCCGGCACACACCCGTCCTGCCCGAAACCGGCCCGCTGAATTGCGGGCTCCTGCGCGAAAAGCAGTTGA
The DNA here is from genome assembly GCA_031292695.1 of Mycobacterium sp. Lineage (GTDB taxonomy): Bacteria > Actinomycetota > Actinomycetes > Mycobacteriales > Mycobacteriaceae > Mycobacterium. The sequence goes on from JARLGS010000231.1 coordinate 3,545, forward strand.
GCTCTGATGTCTGATCTGACAGGTACTGAAATACCGCGGATGAGCGCGGCCATCGCCGAGCCCACCAGCCACGACCCGGACGCCAGGGGGCACTTCGGTTCCTACGGCGGTCGTCTGGTGCCCGAGGCGCTGATGGCGGTGATCGAGGAGGTCACCGCGGCGTACGACAAGGCCCGGTCCGACCAGACCTTCCTCGACGAGCTCGACCGGCTGCAGCAGCACTACACCGGCCGGCCCTCGCCGCTGTACGAGGCCACCCGGCTGTCCGAACATGCCGGCGGCGCGCGGCTGTTCCTCAAGCGAGAAGACTTGAACCACACGGGTTCTCACAAAATCAACAACGTGCTCGGGCAGGCGCTGCTGGCCCAGCGGATGGGAAAGACCCGGGTCATCGCCGAGACCGGTGCCGGACAGCACGGCGTGGCGACCGCGACGGCGTGTGCGCTGCTCGGCCTGGAGTGTGTGGTTTACATGGGCGCGGTCGACACGGCCCGCCAAGCGCTCAACGTCGCCCGGATGCGGCTGCTCGGCGGCACGGTGGTGTCGGTGGAGGCTGGCTCGGCGACTCTCAAGGACGCCATCAACGAGGCGTTCCGGGACTGGGTCACCAACGCGGACAACACGTATTACTGCTTCGGCACCGCAGCCGGGCCGCACCCGTTCCCGCTGATGGTGCGTGACTTCCAGCGCGTCGTCGGCCTGGAGGCCCGGGCCCAGGTGCAGCAGCAGGCCGGCCGGTTACCGGATGCGGTGACCGCCTGCGTCGGCGGCGGGTCCAATGCGATCGGGATCTTCCACCCCTTCATCGACGATCCGTCGGTGCGGTTGGTCGGGTTCGAGGCGGCCGGCGACGGCGTCGAAACCGGAAGGCATGCAGCCACCTTCACCGGCGGCTCGCCCGGTGCGTTCCAAGGCTCGTTCTCCTACCTGCTGCAGGACGAGGACGGTCAGACCATCGAATCGCATTCCATCTCAGCCGGTTTGGACTACCCGGGCGTCGGCCCCGAACACGCCTACCTCAAGGACACCGGCCGGGCCGAGTACCGGCCGATCACCGACACCGAGGCCATGGATGCGTTCGGATTGTTGTGCCGTACCGAGGGCATCATCCCGGCGATCGAATCGGCGCACGCGGTGGCGGGCGCTTTGAAACTTGGTAACGAGCTCGGTCCGAATTCGGTGATCGTGGTCAACCTGTCCGGCCGCGGCGACAAGGATGTCGAGACCGCGGCGAAATGGTTCGGGCTACTGGACGGTGAATCCGGGACTGGGGAAGCGTGATGAGCCGACTGGCTGGGTTGTTCGAATCGTGCCGGGCCGAGGACCGGTCGGCGCTGATCGGGTACCTGCCGACCGGCTTCCCGGACGTGCAGACCTCGATTGACGCCATGGTCGCCATGGTCGAATCCGGTTGCGACATCATCGAAGTCGGGGTTGCCTACTCCGACCCCGGGATGGACGGGCCGACCATCGCGGCGGCCACCAACACCGCACTCAAGGGTGGGGTACGGGTGCGCGACGCGCTCAAGGCGGTCGAGGCGATTAGCAACGCCGGCGGCCGCGCCGTCGTGATGACGTACTGGAACCCGGTACTGCGCTGGGGCGTTGACGCTTTTGCCCGCGATCTGGCGTCGGCCGGCGGGCTCGGGCTGATCACCCCGGACCTGATTCCGGACGAGGCCGACGAATGGTTCGGCGTCTCCGATGCCCACAACCTGGACCGCATCTTCCTGGTGGCGCCGTCGTCCACCCCGGAGCGGCTGGCCACCACGGCCGCGGCCTCCCGCGGGTTCGTCTACGCCGCATCGACCATGGGTGTGACGGGTGCGCGCGACGCGGTGTCGAACATGGCGCCGGAGTTGGTATCCCGGGTCAGGGCCGTGTCGGACATCCCGGTGGGTGTCGGCCTCGGCGTGCGGTCGCGCGAGCAGGCCGCTGAGATCGCGTCCTACGCTGACGGGGTCATCGTCGGCTCGGCGCTGGTGTCGGCCCTCGGTGACGGCGGCATCCCCGCAGTGCAAGCTTTGACCGAAGAACTGGCCCACGGAGTGCGACAGAGAGTTTCCGCGTGACCACAACGTTGCTGGCATACATCCCGAGTCCAGCCCAGGGCGTCTGGCATTTGAACTTCTTTGGGCTGTTCGAGCTGCCGATTCGCGCGTATGCGCTGTGCATCATCACTGGCATCATCGCCGCGCTGATCATCGGCGATCGGCGCTGGGCGGCCCGCGGCGGCGAACAGGGCGTCATCTACGACATCGCGCTGTGGACGGTGCCGTTCGGGCTCATCGGTGGTCGCCTGTACCACCTGATGACGGACTGGCGCACCTACTTCAGCGAGGGCGGTGCGGGTATTGCGGGCGCGGTCAGGATCTGGGACGGCGGCCTGGGCATCTGGGGCGCGGTGGCGCTCGGTGGGGTCGGCGCCTGGATCGGCTGCCGCCGGCACGGAATTCCGTTGCCCGCGTTCGCCGATGCCATCGCACCTGGCGTCATCCTGGCCCAGGCCATCGGCCGGCTGGGTAATTACTTCAACCAGGAGCTGTACGGCCGGCCGACCGATCTGCCGTGGGGCCTGGAGATCTACGAGCGCAGCGACGGCTCCGGTGTGGTGAACCCGCACCTGCTCAACGGGGTGTCCACCGGTCAGGTCGCGGCCGTCGTGCATCCGACGTTCCTGTACGAATTGTTGTGGAACGTCCTGGTTTTCGCCCTCCTGATCTGGGTCGACCGCCGGTACCGGGTGGGCCATGGCCGGCTGTTCGCGCTCTACGTGGCGGCCTACTGCGTCGGCCGGTTCTGCGTCGAGTTGATGCGCAGCGACCCCGCGACGCTGATCGCCGGCATCCGGGTGAATTCGTTCACCTCGACGTTTGTCTTCATCGGCGCAGTGGTCTACATGATGGTGGCCCCGAAGGGCCGGGAGGACCCGGCGACGCTGGGCGGCCGGAGGGCCGAGGCCGTCGACGATGAGGCCGCTGAGCGGGAGTCCGCGGTGCCGGTCACGGCGGTGCCAGTGGTCGTGGCGGCGGGCGGGGCTGCCGCGACAGCGCTTGTCGTCGAAGAGGCCGAAGACACCGATGAGGCCGAAGACTTTGATGAGGCCGAGGGCACCGATGAGGCCGAAGACATGGACGCGCAGCCGGCCGATCTAGTCGACGAGGCAGCACCGGCCGACGGCGCTGAGATCGCCGATGAGGCGGACGCCGTCGAGACGCAGCCCGACGAAACCGAAGCGCTCGCCGAGGACACCGGCGACGACGCGGCCGACGACGAACACGCCGAGCCGGAGGCCGAGGCTGACGAGGCCGAGCCGGAAGTCGAAGCTGAAGGCGCCGAGCCTGAGGCGGCTGAGGCTGCCGACGACGACGCCGAAAGCGTCGAAAGTTCGGACGAGGCCGAAGGTGCGGAAGAGGCTGAGCCGACCGCTGACGCGGTCGATGAATCAGTCGATGAATCATCGGCCCCCGCCGTCGATTCCGCTGCGGATGAGGCGCTGGAGGCTGATGAGGAGAACGCGGACTCTGACGTCGAAGCCACAGCGGACTCGGCCGCTGATTCCGAGGCTGTGGATGCGGATGACGTCGAGGACGACAGCGTTGACGCTGCCGCCGAATCCGAACCAGCCCAAGCCGACGACGCAACTGATGGTGAGGCCGGAGCCGGCGACGTCACCGACGAAGGCGCCGACGACGAGCCTGTCGCCGTAGCTGCGCCGGATGGAGACGTCGCGGAAAAGGTTGCGCCAGCGCGGGTTCCGATGTGGGAACCGGCCGCGCCGCGGCGGCGCTGGTGGCGCCGTCAGGGCTGACGCACGGTCTGGCGACGGTGCTCCCAGATCGCCCTGAGCCGAGAATCGTGCCCCTCAGTGCACGATCGATACGCCGACGCGGCACGGCGACGCCGGTCCCGGCCAGCAGCGCCGGCTGTGCTGGTCGCCAACTTTCGTCCGATCGGTATGTTGTCGACTCTGCGGCCGCTACTGCCGGAGCGGTGGTTGGATGGCAGTTGTGGAGGTTGAAGCCGACGGACCGCGGTCGCCGCAGTCCCGGCATGACCGGATACTCGACGCGGCACTGCGGGTGTTCGCGCAGCGCGGCACGTCCGATGCGACGTTGCAGATGGTCGCCGACGATGCCGGGGTGTCCGTCGGGTTGGTGCAGCACCATTTCGGCTCCAAGGACGGTCTGATCAAAGCCGTCGATGATGCCGCCATGGCTCTGATGGGCTCCACGATGTTCGCCGCGGTGTCGAATCCGGGTGCCGACTCGGTGACCGCGATCGGCCGTGCGGTGCATGGGCTCCTCACCGATCACCTGGTCGTCATGGACTATCTGGGCCGGGCGGTGGCGTCCGGCACGCCGAGCGGCATCGCGATCTTCGACGCGATGGCCAGGGGTGGCATCGAGCAGTGGCAGCAGATGGTCGACTGTGGCGATGCGGCCGACGGCCTCGATGCCGTGTGGGGCGCGTTGAATCCATTGGTCTTGACGCTGGGTTCGATCATTCTGCGGCGGCATCTGGACCGGCATCTGCCTGCGCCCTTCACCTCTGAGGCGCAATTGAGTAGGTGGGAAAACTCGGTGAACGCGCTGATCCAGCACGGTCAGTTGCGTCCTTGAGCGCACTTTCATTTGGTTTGTCCGAACCGTTACAATACGGCAATATTGTTGCTTTTCGCGGCGGACGTCGGTGTCGAGGGGTCACCGACGTTCGCGCGTCATCCGGGGTTTTCCCGACGCGTGCGCGGGCATGACGTCGAGGCGATCGGCGTATGCGCAGCTGCAGACGGGCATCATGTAGTCATGACGTCAGGCAAGGTCGGGGGCGTGGTCGCCCTGACCGGAACCGGGGTAGGGCTGGCGGGCGCGCTGGCCTACATCGGACTGGCCGACCCGCATCGCCCCGGATTCGGTTTCCCCGCATGCCCGTTCAAGGCAGTCACCGGGTGGAACTGTCCGCTGTGCGGCGGGCTGCGGATGACCCATGACGTGCTGCACGGCGATCTGTCGGCGGCGGTGGTCGACAACGTGTTTGCACTCCTCGGGTTGCCCGCGCTCGTGGTGTGGCTGCTGGTGTGCTGGCGGACTCAGCGTTCGGTGACCCCGCCGGTGGTGGCGGCGGTGGTAGCGATGGTGGCGTGGACCGTGATCCGCAATCTGCCCGGGTTCCCGTTGGTCCCGACCTTCGTCTCGGGCTGACCGATCCTGCGCGAGCAGACGGAAATGTCCACGCCAGCCGCATATTCAGGGGCATTTGCGTCTGCTCGACGACGTCCGGGTGCGCCCGTTCTCCGTCTTCTGAATCGATCAACTATGCTCGGTGCCGTGAATAGGCGCGGAAAAATCGTCTGTACCCTGGGTCCAGCTACCTCCACCGATGAGACCGTAAAGGCGCTGGTGGAAGCGGGTATGGATGTTGCACGGCTGAACTTCAGCCATGGTGCTCACGCCGACCACGAGGTGGCCTACAAGCGGGTGCGGGCGGCCTCGGACGCCACCGGCCGCGCAGTCGGAATACTCGCCGACCTGCAGGGCCCGAAGATCCGCCTCGGCAAGTTCGCCGAGGGGCGCACCGTATGGCTCGACGGGGAGACCATCCGGATCACCGTAGAGGACTGCGAAGGCACTCACGACCGGGTGTCGACCACCTACAAGCAGCTCGCCACAGACGCCGTCCCCGGCGACCGCCTGTTGGTCGACGACGGAAACATCGGCCTGGTCGTCGACCGGATCGAGGGCAATGACGTGGTCTGCGTCGTCACCGAGGGTGGCCCGGTCAGCAACAACAAGGGCCTGTCTCTGCCGGGCGTGAACGTCTCGATTCCGGCCTTGTCCGACAAGGACATAGACGACCTGAAGTTCGCGCTCAGGCTCGGCGTCGACCTCGTGGCGTTGTCCTTCGTGCGCTCGCCCGCCGACGTCGAACTCGTCCACGAGGTAATGGACGACGTCGGCCGCCGGGTGCCGGTCATCGCCAAGCTGGAGAAGCCGGAAGCCGTCGCCAACCTGGAGGCGATCGTGCTCGCCTTCGATGCCGTCATGGTGGCCCGCGGCGACCTGGGCGTCGAGCTGCCGCTCGAAGAGGTGCCGCTGGTGCAGAAGCGCGCCATCCAGATGGCAAGGGAGAACGCCAAACCCGTCATCGTGGCCACCCAGATGCTGGAGTCGATGATCGAGAACTCCCGGCCGACCCGGGCCGAGGCCTCGGACGTGGCCAATGCGATTCTGGACGGCGCCGACGCGGTTATGCTGTCGGGCGAGACGTCGGTCGGCAAGCACGCTCTGGAAGCCGTCAGGACCATGGCGCGCATCGTGCGCGCAGTCGAGGAAAACTCCACGGCCGCACCGCCGTTGACCCACGTGCCCCGGACAAAGCGCGGCGTCATCTCCTATGCCGCCCGCGATATCGGCGAACGTCTCGATGCGAAGGCGCTGGTCGCGTTCACGCAGTCGGGGGACACCGTGCGCCGGCTGTCCCGGCTGCACACGCCGCTGCCGCTGCTGGCCTTCACCGCACTGCCCGAGGTGCGCAGCCAGCTGGCGCTGACCTGGGGCACTGAGACTTTCATCGTCCCGAAGATGGACAGCACCGACGGCATGATCCAGGAGGTCGACAAGGCGCTGCTGGGACTGGACCGCTACAAGCGCGGTGACCTGGTGATCATCGTCGCGGGGGCGCCGCCGGGCACAGTAGGCTCGACCAACCTGATCCACGTGCACCGGATCGGGGAGGAAGACCACTAGGCCCTGCCCGCAGTGGCGGGGCGAGCGAAGCGACGGGGAGACGGAAGCGCGTGACGACAGCGGATTTCGAGGAGCTGCTCAAGGTTCTCGACGTCACCCAGGTCGATGACACCACCTTCACCGGTGGCCACCCCAGCCGGAACCCGGTCCGTACCTTCGGCGGTCAGATGATGGCCCAGGCGTTCGTCGCCGCCAGCCGCACGGTGTCGCCGAAGCTGCCGCCGACGACGCTGTCGATTCACTTCATCGCCGGTGGTGACCCGGCCCGGGACTTGGAGTTCAGGGTGGTCCGGCTGCGCGATGAGCGCCGCTTCGCCAACCGCCGGGTCGACGTGATGCAGGGCGACGTGCTGCTGGCCACCGCGCTGGTGTCACACCTGGCTGGTGGCCGCAGCCTGGAACACGCGGTCGAGGCGACGGTAGTGCCGGATCCGTTGTCGCTGCCCACGATTGACGAGTTGCTACAGGGGTACGAGGACACCGTCCCGCTGTTCGTCGAAGCGCTCAAGCCGATCGAGTGGCGCTACACCAACGATCCGGCCTGGGTGATGCGGGACAAGGGCGGCAAGCTCGACCACAACCGGGTGTGGCTCAAGACCATGGGGCCCATGCCCGACGATCCGGTGCTACACGCCGCGGCGCTCGTGTACTCGTCGGATACGACGTTGCTCGACTCGATCATCACCACTCACGGCCTGTCCTGGGGCCACGACCGGATTTTCGCCGTCACCATGAACCACACCGTCTGGTTTCACCGGCCGATCAAGTTCGACGACTGGGTGCTGTATTCGACGACGTCACCGGTGGCCGCCGATTCGCGGGGGCTGGCCTCTGGGCACTTCTTCGACCAGTCCGGTCAGGTGCTGGCCACGGTGACCCAGGAAGGCATCGTCAAACACTTTCCCGGGTAATGCGTTTCGGGTTCGTCACTTCTTGAGCTGAACGCCGAACTCCTGCTCGATGCGGGAGCGGAACTGATCGACGCAGGTGTTCATCGCGGGCTGGTCCTGACCGGCCTGCTGCATGCACGTCATGTAGTCGGAGAACCCGACCTGCCGGTAGAAGGCGACCGCGATGAAGATGAACACCACAGCCAGCAGGGCCGCCAAGGCGCCCAGCGCGATTCCTGCAGCCGCCACCACGCCGTTGTTGGCCAGGCCCTGCTTGACGCGGCTCGTGCCGATGACGCCAAGCGTCACGGCGAGCAGTCCGAACAGCAGGCCGCCGATCACCGACCAAGAGGTCAGCAGTCCCGCGATGCCCAGGATCAGCGCGGCGATCCCGATGCCGTTGCGCGGACCGGACAACGCGGGCTGCCCGTATCCCGGCTGACTGGCATACGGCTGCGGTGGTGGCGGAGGGTATCCGCCGCCCGGGTACATGCTCATGACTGCGCAGGGTACTCGTCGTAGCTGTCGTTGCCAGTCGGGATGGCGTTGGCGACGGCGTCGAGATCGATCACGGTGCAGTCGAGGTGCGCCGGCAGGTGGTGGGTCGCGACCACCACTGCGCGGTCGGCGCGGAACAGCGCACCCGGAGTGAGCAACTCGGTCAGGATGCGGTCGCTGTCCGCGGCGTCGAGATGTTCTGTCGGTTCGTCGAGCAGCACGACGGGAAAGTCGGTCAACAGGGCACGGGCGAGCAGCAGGCGCCGACGCTGGCCGGCGGACACCGCCGCGGCCCCGCCGTCCAGGAGGGTGGACAACCCGTCGGGCAGGGTGGCCAGCCACGGGCCGAGTCCCACCCGGTCCAGCACCTCGCTGAGTTCGCCGTCGGTGGCGTTGCCCCGCGCCACCAGCAGATTGTCCCGCACCGTGGTGTCGAACAAGTGCGCGTCCTCGGCGAAAAAGCCTGCCGGCGACTCACTCTCGCCGCTACTCTGTGCGGTCGACAGCAGCAAAGTGGTCTTGCCGCGGCCGCTGGCGCCCAGCACCGCGACCCGGTCACCGGCAGTCACCTGCAACGGTGGGACCGGCGCCGGACGCCGGTCAGCGGCCTCGTCGGCCAGCATCCCGGCCAGTCGACTGATGGCGATGCGGGCCCGGGCCAGTTGCACCGCCGCGGCCGGCAGCGCAGTGCTCGCCTCGAATGCCGACAACGGCAAGAGCATCAGCACAGCCAGTGTGGTGGGCGCGGCTGCGTGAGTCAGCGCGATGGCGGCGAACACCGCTGCGATCGAGCTGGCGCCCGTGGCCAGGGTAGGGGCGGCTGCGGCCAGGGCCGCGGGGCGGGCCGCCCGGTCGGCGGCGGCACCCCATCGACGGTGATCATTGCCTGCGCGGGCGATGACCTCGGCCAAGCGACCGGACACCGCCAGCTCGGCGGCATGCTCCAGGGCCAGCATCACAGCGCCATCCCGCTCCGAATGGTGCACTGCGGCAAGGCGTTCAGTGGCCGCGGCGGCACGGGCAGCCTGCCACGGTGCCCATACCCCCGCGACCAGCAGCCCGGCGGCCAACACGAGGGCAGCGGCGGGGGAAATGACGGCGATGACGATCACGGTGGCCGTCGACAGCACCGTCGCGACCGCGATCGGCAGGACTGACCGCACCAGGGTGTCAGCCAGATCGTCGACGGATGTGCCTGCGCGCGAGACCAGTTCACCGCTGCTCAGCCGCAGCACGGTCGCGGACGGTGCCGTGCACAGGCGGCGGTACAGCTCAGTGCGGGCGTGGCCGGCGGCCCGCAGAGCCACGTCGTGGGAGGCCAGGCGTTCGCAGTAACCGAACACCCCGCGGGAGATGCCGAAGAGGCGTACGGCCACCACGGCGACGGACAGCTCCAGGATCGGCGGCCGCTCCCACGCCCGGGTGATCAGCCAGGCCGATACCCCGGCGAGGGCCAGTGCGCTGCCCAGTGCCGCCGAGCCCAGGAGGATGGCCAGCGCCAGCCGCGGCAGCCGGGGCCGGAGCAACCGGAAGGCGATGCCGGCCGGATCAACGGTGGACACAGCTGTCACCTCCGACGCGCACGATCTCGTCGCCGATAGCCAGCACTGCATCGCGGTGGCCGATCACCACGACGGTGGCGCCGGCCCGGGCGCGGTCCCGAATCGCCTGCAATACCCGGGTTTCGAGCTCGGCATTCAGATGCGAGGTCGGCTCGTCGAGCAGCAATAGCGGGGCGGGCCGCCCGAACACCCGGGCCAGGGCCAGCCGCTGACGCTGTCCGAGCGACAACCCGGATCCGCCGCGGCCCAGCACCGTGTCCAGGCCGGCCGGCAGGGCCGTCAGTACCTCGTCGAATCCCGATGTCCGGCAAGCTGTTTCGAGGTCGTCGAGGACGCCTAGTAACTCCAGGTTGTCCCGTACCGTGCCCGGAATCAGCACTGGGCGTTGCGGCAGCCAACCGATCTGTGCCCACCAGTGCTGCAGATCCAACTGCCCGATCTCGAGCTGACGCTCGTTGCCGCCGATCAGCACTCGGCCCGAATCCGGTGCCGTCAAACCCAGAATGGCCTGCAGCGCTGTGCTTTTCCCGCTGCCGTTGGGGCCGGTGAGCACGGTGACCGCGCCTGGGGTGGCCCGCAGCGTCAGGTTTCGCGGTGCGGGGCCGTCCCGGCCGGCGATGCTGAGCTGTTGCACCTCGATCGTCGGGGCGGCGTCGGCGGGGCCGACAATTCGACCGGAGTTGACTTGTGCGGTGCCGAATTCCGGCTGCCCGCTGGCTGCCAGCAGCTGATCGGCTTGCTGGAACGCGACTTTGCCGTCCTGGGCGGCGTGAAACTCTGTGCCGACCCGGCGCAGCGGCCAGAACACCTCGGGTGCCAGCAGCAGTACGGTCAACGCGACCGGCAGGCTGACCCCGCCGGTGACCAGCCGCAGGCCGACTCCGACGGCAACCAGTGCCACCCCAAGGGTGGCCAGCAATTCCAGGACCAGTGCTGACAGAAAAGCGATCCGGAGTGTTGCAAGTGCTGAATGCCGGTGTGCGTCAGACAGCTCGGTGATACGCGGGGTAGCCCCCTCGGCCCGGCCCAAAGCGCGCAGTGTCGGGATGCCGGCGATGAGGTCGAGCAGCCGCGACTGCAGTGTCGACATGGCCGCCAGAGCGGCCGCCGATCGTTCGGTGGTCATCAGGCCGATCAACACCATGAACAACGGGATCAGCGGCAGGGCAATCAGCACGACCGCGGCGGACTTGAGGTCGTAGCAGGCGATGACGATGACCGCGGCCGGGGTCAGCAGGGCGGACATGATCACCGCCGGCAGGTAGCGGGTGAAATACGGCCGAAGACCGTCCAGGCCCCGGGTGAGCAGAATCGCGGCCTCGTCGTGAACGGCCTGTCGCCGATGAGGTGGGAGCGCGGTCACCGCGGTCAGCACCCGCCCGTTGAGGTCGGCGATCATCGCGGTAGCGCCATACTGACCTAGTCGCGCCTGCCACCACTGCGCGGTGGCCCGCAGTGACCAGAGTCCGGCGAGCGCGAGAAGTGCCGGTGCCCAGTGTGATAGCGGTGCGGGCGTGGTGATCACCCCGGCCACCACGTGCGCGGTCAGCACTGCCGCGGAGATGGCAGCGCCGGCGATGACGATCCCGCTGACGACCGTGGCCGCCAAGTGGCGCCGCAGACCGGCGGTCATGCGGGGATTGGCTCGGTTGCTAGTCAGGGCGCCGGGCCAAGCCGATCGGAGCGGGGATGCGTTCGGCTGAAATCCGTTGCCGGAAAACCCAGTACGACCACGCCTGGTAACCGATGACCAAAGGGGTGAAGATCAGCGCGGCCCAGGTCATCACCTTGAGGGTATAGGGCGACGACGACGCATTGTGGATGGTCAGGCTCCATGCCGGATTGAGGGTCGACGGAATGAGATTCGGGTACAGGCAGCTGAACAGGAGGACCACCACCGCCGCGACGACGGTCGCGGTGGCCAGGAACGCCCACCCGTCGGCACGGCGCGTCCACACCAGCCGGACCGCCGAGAGCTGGGCCACCACAGCCACTCCCAACGCGATCCAGGTCACGTCGTTGCCGTACGCAATCTGGGTCCAGATGCCGAACCCGGCGACGATCGCGGTCACCGGAATGGTCAGTTTGGTGGCGAAGCGGCGCGCGTCATCATGGACCACGCCCTGGGTTTTCAGGGTGACGAACACCGCTCCGTGAAAGGCGAACAGGCCGGCCGTCGCCAGGCCGCCGAGCAGGGAGTACGGGTTGAGCACATCGCCCGCGGACAGCTGAATCTGGTGATGCGCGTCGACCGGCAGGCCACGCAGGATGGTGGCGAAGGCCACTCCCCACACGACGGCCGGTACCCACGATCCCACTGCGATCGCAACGTCGGCCCACTGGCGCCACTTCGGGTCGTCGATCTTGCCGCGCCATTCGATCGCGACGACCCGCACGATCATGGCGAGCAGGATCGCCAGCAGCGGCAGATACAGGCCGGAGAACAGGGTGGCGTACATACCCGGGAACGCGGCGAACATCGCCGCGCCTGCGGTGATTATCCACACCTCGTTGCCGTCCCACACCGGACCGATGGTGTTCAGGGCGGCTCGGCGGTGCGGCTCAGGATCCCCATCAGCTGCACGGCCGAAGAACTCCATGAGCATGCCGACACCGAAGTCGAAGCCTTCCAGGACGAAGAAGCCGAGGAAGAGCACGGCCAGGATGATGAACCACAACTGTTGAAGTGCCATGGCGCGGCCTTCCTAGTACGCGAACGACAGCGGTGCGACGTCGTCCGACCCTGGTGGGGTCGGCGGTGCCGGTTCGGAATCATGTTCGAGCGGGCCTTCCACCGTGTAGCGGCGCATCAGCCAGAACCAGATGACGGCCAGCACTGCATACAGCGCGGTGAAGGTGAGCAACGAGATCCAGACCGTGCCCGCGCTGTGCGTCGAGACGCCCTGCCGGATGGTCAGGTGGATGTTCGGGTCGCCGGTCGGGTTGTTGGCCACCACCCAGGGTTGCCGGCCCATCTCGGTGAAGACCCAGCCGGCGCTGTTGGCCAGGAACGGCATGGGCAGCGTCACCAGTGCGAACCGGCTCAACCAGCGTTGGGTGGGAATCCGGCCGCCGCGGGTCAGCCACAGTGCGGTGAGCGCGAAAAGCCCTGGGAAGGCGAGCAATCCGATCATCATGCGGAACGACCAGTAGGTGACGAACAGATTGGGGCGGTAGTCACCCGGCCCGTATTTGGCCTCGTAGGTCCTTTGCAGGTCCTGCACGCCTTCCAGGCGTACACCGTCGAACTTGCTCTCGGCCAGGAAGGGCAGCACATACGGCACCTCGATGACGTGGGTGACGCTGTCGCAGTTGTTGTGGGTGCCAATTGTCAGCACCGAGAAATCCGGGTCGGTTTCGGTGTGGCACAACGATTCTGCCGACGCCATCTTCTTGGGCTGCTGGACGAACATCAGCTTGCCCTGGATGTCGCCGGTGAGGCCGAGCGAGGCCGCCGCGACCAACGCGATGGAGCAGCCCAACATGGTGGCGGGCCGGTACATGGTGCGGGCTTCGGCGGTGTCGCCGGTGCGCACCATCCACCACGCGCTGATCGCGGCCACGAAGGTGGACGCCGTCAGGATCGCACCGCCGACGGTGTGGGTGAAGGCGGCGACGCCGGTGTTGTTGGTCAGCAGCTCCCAGATGCTGGTCAGTTCGGCCCGGCCGGTCTGCGGATTGTAGTGCGCGCCAACGGGATGCTGCATGAACGAGTTGGCCGAGATGATGAAGAACGCCGAGGCGTTGACGCCGAACGCGACGATCCAGATGCAGGCCAGATGCACCAGTCGGGGCAGGCGGGTCCAGCCGAAGATCCACAGGCCGATGAAGGTGGATTCGAAGAAGAACGCGGCCAGGCCCTCCAGGGCCAGGGGCGCGCCGAACACGTCACCGACGAACCGTGAGTACTCACTCCAGTTCATGCCGAACTGGAATTCCTGCACGATGCCGGTGGCCACGCCGAGGGCGAAGTTGATCAGGAACAGCTTGCCGAAGAATTTGGTGAGTCGATACCAGGCGGTATTGCCGGTAACCACCCAGATGGTCTGCATGACAGCCAGTAACGGTGCCAGCCCGATGGTCAGCGGGACCAGGATGAAGTGGTAGACGGTGGTGATCCCGAACTGCCACCTGGAGACGTCCAGTGCGTCCATGTGCGCCTGCTCCTAACCGGAGGACGATGGTCTACGACGGATTGTAGTAGAACACTTGGAGGTGGTCTAGAACCAAAAAAGTGGGCCGACCCACACCGTACGGCGGATCGGCCCACTTCCGGTCGACTTAGGCGGCGGCCTGATCTAAGGCCTTGCCGCCCTTACGGATACCGAATGCGGAGATCACTTCGGCGACACCGGTCACCACCAGCCAGATACCGGTTACCAGGGCGAGCGTGCCGATGGACTCGATCGGCGAACCCAGCACTACGAAACCGGCGATCAGGGAGATCACGCCGACGAAGATGTTCCAGCCGCGACCGGGGAGCGTCGGATCGCTGATGGCCGAAATCGTGGTGGCCACACCACGGAAGACGAAGCCGATGCCGATCCAGATGGCCAGCAGCAGCACCGCATTGCCGAGGTGACGGAACGCCAGCACGGCGAGCACCAGCGACGCCGCACCGCTGATGAACGCCAGCACCCGGCCGCCGGCCGTGACATGCAGACTGAACGCGAACACGATCTGGCCGATGCCGGTGACCAGTAGGTACGCGCCGAAGAAGATTGCCGCGACGGCGACCGAAATGCCAGGCTGGGCCAGTATCGCCGCACCGAGTGCCACGGAGAGTAGGCCCGAGATGAGGACGGATTTCCACAGGTGTTGCAGCAGGCTGGGCGGAGTTTGTGTGGTCATTTACGCAGTCTCACATAATTGACGCCGGATGGCCGGGGTTCGCACGTGGCTGGTTTTCATGGTGGACAACGTGCGATTGCGACGCTCGGTGACCGCCGTGCCGATATGGTTTCTCCCAACGTGGCGCGCTGACGATGCGCGCTGCCGGTGCGTCACGGCCCGGATGTGGTCGATGCAGAGAGAAGGTGCAACCGTGTCAGGTGTGAGTCAGCCCCGTCGGGGTACAGCATGGCGCATCGCGGCCGTGGTGGTCGCCAGCGGCGTATTGGCGATCTCGGGCTGTGCCAAGAACACCGAATCCGCCTCGCCCGCAACGAGCACCTCGTCCGCTCCCGCCGCCAAGGTGGACTCGATCGCCAACACCGTGCCGGAATCCATCAAATCGAGCGGCAAGTTGATCGTCGGCGTGAACCTTCCGTACGCACCAAACGAATTCAAGGATCCCAGCGGCAAGATCGTCGGCTTCGATGTAGATCTGATGAATGCGATCGCCCAGACACTCGGCCTGACCGTCGACTATCGCGAGGAGACCGACTTCTCCAAGATCATTCCGGCGATTCAGGGCGGCACCTACAACGTCGGAATGTCGTCGTTCACCGACACCAAACAGCGTGAGCAGCAGGTCGATTTCGTCACCTACTTCTCTGCGGGCAGCCTGTGGGCGCAGCGCGCGGGCGACAGCATCGATCCGAACAACGCCTGCGGCAAGAAGGTCGCGGTTGAATCCACCACGGTGCAGGACACCGAGGAGCTGCCCGCCAAGACCAAGGCCTGCACCGATGCCGGCAAGCCGCCGATCAACGTCCTGAAGTTCGACAACCAGGATCAGGCAGCCAGTGCCGTCGCGGTGGGTCAGGCTGACGCGATGTCGGCGGACTCGCCGGTGACGCTGTGGGCGATCAAGCAGGCGGGCGGCAAGCTGGTGCAGGCCGGCAACGTCTTCAACTCGTCGCCGTACGGGTGGCCGGTGCAGAAGGGCTCGGCTCTCGCGCAGTCGCTGCTGCAGGCGTTGCAGCACCTGATTGACAACGGCACGTACAAGCAGATCGCCACCACCTGGGGCGTGCAGGCGGGGATGATCGACAAGCCGGTTGTCAACGGCGCCACCAGCTGACGTGACGAACGTTGAGTCGGCACCTGATCAACTAGGTCCGGCCGCCATCCACGCGGTGCCGCTTCGGCACCCGTGGCGGTGGGTCGGCGCCGCCGCGATCGTCGTTCTTGCGGGGCTGTTCATCTACGGTGCCGCCACCAATCGCGCCTACGACTGGGACACCTACCTCAAGTACCTGTTCGACGAGCGGGTGTCCGCGGCCGCGTGGAACACCTTGCAGCTGACGGTGTACGCGATGGTGATCGGCCTGGTGCTCGGGGTTGTGCTGGCGGTGATGCGGTTGTCGCCCAACCCGGTATTCCGCACGGTCGCCTGGGTCTACCTGTGGATTTTCCGCGGCACCCCGGTGTATGTGCAGCTGGTGTTCTGGGGCCTGTTCCCGTCGATCTACCAGAACATCCAGCTGGGCGTGCCGTTCGGCCCGTCGTTGATTCACCTGCACTTGCAGGGACTGTCGCTCGCGTTTGAGCTGGCCTTCATCGGGTTGGGCCTGAATGAAGCCGCCTATATGGCGGAGATCATCCGGGCCGGCATGTCATCCGTGCCGGAAGGACAGACCGAAGCGTCCGTCGCACTGGGCATGTCGTGGTGGATGACGATGCGGCGGACCATCTTGCCGCAGGCGATGCGGGTGATCATCCCGCCGACCGGCAACGAGCTGATCAGCATGCTGAAGACCACCTCGTTGGTGACCGCGGTGCCTTACACCCTCGAGCTCTATACCCGCACCAGGGACATCTCGGCGGTGATCTTCCAGCCGATCCCGTTGCTGCTGGTGGCCGCCACCTGGTACCTGGTCATCACCAGCGTGCTGATGGTCGGGCAGTTCTATCTGGAGCGGCACTTCTCCCGCGGTGTGTCGCGCAAGCTGACGTCCAAACAGCTTGCGGCGCTTGCCCTGGCACAAGCCGGGGAGAGCCACCTATGACTCCGATGGTGCGCGCCGAGCAGGTGTGCAAGAACTTCGGTGCCCTGCAGGTGCTCAAGGGCGTGACTCTCGAGGTCCACCGCGGTCGGGTCCTGGTGCTGGTCGGGCCGTCGGGGTCGGGCAAGTCGACGTTCCTGCGCTGCATCAACCACCTGGAGCAGGTCAATGCCGGCCGGCTGTACGTCGACGAGGAGCTGGTCGGCTACCGCGAACGCGGCGGCAAGTTGCACGAGTTGCCGCCCAAGGAAGCCGCGCGCCAGCGTCGCGACGTCGGCATGGTGTTCCAGCATTTCAATCTGTTCCCGCACCGCACTGCGCTGGAGAACATCATCGAAGCGCCGATCCACGTCAAGGGCGAGAAGCGCGAAACCGCCGTGAGTCGGGCTCGGGCGCTGCTCGACCAGGTCGGCATGGCAAGCAAGGCCGACGCGTATCCCGCGCAGTTGTCCGGCGGTCAGCAGCAGCGGGTGGCTATCGCCCGCGCCCTGGCGATGCAGCCTAAGTTGATGTTGTTCGACGAGCCGACGTCTGCGCTCGATCCGGAGCTGGTCGGTGACGTGCTGGCGGTCATGAAGAAGCTCGCGCAGCAGGGCATGACGATGGTCGTGGTGACCCACGAGATGGGCTTCGCCCGCGAGGTGGCTGACGAATTGGTGTTCATGGATGGTGGCGTGGTGGTCGAACGCGGCGCCCCGCGTGAGGTGATGGCCGACCCGAAACATGAACGCACCAAGGCATTTCTGTCCAAAGTGATGTAAGTGACGTAGTGGCTGCGCAATTGGTTTCTCCACCCGATCCGGCCGCGCCACTGTGGCGGGCGGCGCAGGGGTTCCGGTTGCTCAGCTGCATCTATGCGCTGGGCTTCCAGCTGGCCGTGAACCGCGATCTCGAACATCCCGGCGCTGGCTGGGCCTTGCTCAGCGGGCTCATGGTGTGGAGCCTGGTCTGTGCGGTGGCGTACCTGCGAGGCTTCGGCCGCCGGGCGGGGTGGGTGCTCGCCGAGGTGGCGGTGGCCGTGCTGCTGGTGTTGTCGACGTTCCTGGTGGCCTCCGAGTCGTGGATCGCCGGCAATCAGTCATGGCCGACGACACTGTGGGCGACCAACGCCACCGTGTCGGCCGCGATCCAGCTGGGTCCGCTCGGCGGGATGGGCGCGGGCCTGGCGGTGATGGCAGCCAGCGCAGCGCTCAAGGGGCACATCACCGTCAATCTGGGCAGGGAGGCGACACTCGTCGTCGAACTGGCGGTGGGGCTTGCGGTCGGTATCGCGGCCCAGACGGCGCGCCGTGCGCACGCCGAGCTGCAACACGCGACCCGGTTGGCCGCGGCGCTACAGGAGCGTGAGCGGTTGTCCCGTCACGTGCACGACGGTGCCATCCAGGTGCTGGCGCTGGTGTCGCGCAAGGGACGCGAAATCGGAGGTGCAGCAATGGAACTGGCTGAGTTGGCGGGTAAACAGGAGCGGGCTCTGCGGCGTCTGGTGAGCTCCGGTGGGCAGGAGGCTGCCGACGGTCTGGTTGATGTCAACGGGTTGCTGCGGGCTCGCGCCGGTGACCGGGTCGCGGTGAGCGTGCCGCCGGACCCGGTCCGGCTTCCTGCCACGGTGGCCGCAGAGCTCGACTCCGCGGTCGCCAATGTCCTGGCCAATACGGTGGCACACGCGGGCGCCGAGGCCCGGGCTTTCGTCCTCGTCGAAGATCTGGGGGACCAGGTGGTGGTGAGCATCCGCGACGACGGGGTGGGCATCGCCGCCGGGCGGTTGGCGCAGGCTGCGGCGGAGGGGCATTTGGGCGTGACGAAATCCATTGTGGGACGGCTGGAATCACTCGGCGGCTCGGCTGAGCTGACGACGTCGCCGGGAGCCGGCACCGAGTGGGAACTGACTGTCCCGCGAGCCGGAGGCGCCGATGTCCGAGCCTGAGCTGACGGTCATGGTGGTCGATGATCACCCGATCTGGCGCGACGCGGTGGCCCGCGACCTGGCCGACTGCGGGTTCACCGTAGTGGCCACCGCCGACGGGGTGGCGGCAGCCGGGCGGCGAGCCGCCGTCGTGCGGCCCGACGTGGTGGTGATGGACATGCGACTGGCCGATGGCAGCGGTGTCGAGGCGACGGCGCAGGTGCTGGCGGTATCACCGGCCACCCGGGTGCTGGTGCTGTCGGCTTCCGATGAGCGCGACGACGTGCTGGAGGCGGTAAAGGCCGGCGCCACGGGCTATTTGGTGAAAAGCGCCTCCCGGGCCGAGTTGGCCGATGCGGTACGGGCGACGGGCGAGGGCCGCGCGGTGTTCACGCCGGGTCTCGCCGGACTGGTCCTGGGAGAGCACCGGCGTATGGCCAAGGCGCCCGGTGCGGACCCGGCCTCAGGGCTGACCGAGCGGGAGACTGAGATTCTGCGCTACGTGGCAAAAGGGTTGACCGCCAAGCAGATCGCCGAACGCCTGACGTTGAGCCACCGCACCGTGGAGAACCACGTGCAGGCCACATTCCGCAAACTGCAGGTGGCCAATCGGGTCGAGGCGGCCCGCTACGCCATCGAGCACGGGCTGGACTGAGCGGCGCCGGGGCGCGCCGGGGAGCGCCGACCCACCAGGTACCAGGTGTGCATCACGCCTTTGCCCTTGATCTCGACCTCGCCGCGCTCCTCGAACTCGTAGGCGTGGTGGAGCCGTTCATAGACGTTGTGCGGCACCTGAATTCGTCCGGCAACGTCGGTGCTCTCCATCCGCGACGCGACATTGACCGCGTCACCCC
>JARLGS010000232.1 GCA_031292695.1 Mycobacterium sp.
ACGTCTCGCCGGTCTGCCGGCCACCGGAATCGTACGAGAAAGTAGTGCGCCGGCCGTCGCGGTCCGTCTGGTCGGTCAGCTCACTATCGGCATCGTAAACGTACGTGGCGGTGTGGCCGAGTGGGTCCGTCATCGTCGTCATGCGATCGCCCACGTCGTAGGCAAACGTCGTGCGATTTCCGTTGGGGTCGATCACTACGGTATTTCGGCCTGCGGCGTCGTAGACATCCACGGTCACACCGCCGAGCACGTCGATCATCGTCGTCGCGCGGTCCAGTGCATCGTACTGGGTCGTCGCCGTATGCCCCAACCCGTCGGTGATGGTGGTCCGGTTGCCGCCGGAGTCGTAGCCGTACACCGTCGTGTGGCCGAGCGGGTCGGTCACGGTGGTCAGCCGGTTCATCGAGTCATAAGCCGAGGTCGTTGTATTGTTGTTGGCATCGGTGACGGTGATCTGGTTGCCCACGGCGTCGTAACTGTAGCTGGTGGCGTGCCCCAGTTCGTCCGTAACCGCGATGACGCGCTGGTCTTTGTCATAAGAGTAACTGGCCAGGCTGCCGCCGCTGTGCATCGGGTCGGATAGCTTCCCTACCTGGCCCGTGGGGGTGTACGCGTAGGTCGTCGTATTGCCCAGCGGGTCGGTCACAATCGTCTGGTCCGTAGTCGGCTCGTAAACGTACGTCGTCACGCGGCCCATCGGGTCGGCCACCGTAAGGACTTCTCCCTCCGCGTCGTACGTCGTCGTGGTGCGATCGCCCAGCGGGTCGGTCACCACCGTGGGGCGGTTGTCGGCGTCGTACGCGTAGGACGTCATCCGGCCTGCGAGGTCGGTTGCGGCAATCACGTTCCCGTTCGCGTCATACCGGTTCACCGCTGTGTGGCCCAACGGATCCGTGATCGTGGTGGCTCGGTCCATCGCATCGTACGCGATGCTGGTGGTGCGCCCCAGCGGTTCCTCGTCGGCAACCAAGTTGCCGGCGCTGTCGTAGACGTACGTGCTTGGGTTCCCGAGCGCGTCCGTCATACCCGTCTTGCGGTTGAGCGCGTCATAGCTAAACGTCGTGGTGTAGCCGCGTTCGTCGGTCAGGCTGACCGCGTTGCCCTTCGTGTCGTAGGCCGTTAGGACCGTGGCGCCGGTTGGGTAGGTCGTCGTGGTCAAGCGGTCCTGGCTGTCGTAGGCATAGCTCGTGGTGTGGCCGTTCGCATCCTCGGACGTGGCCAGCATGCCGTCGGACGTGTACGTCATCGTCGTCAGGTTGTTCAGCGGATCCTGGATGACCGTGTTGTTGCCGTGGCTGTCGTACGTGTAGGTCGTCGTGTTGCCGTTCTGGTCGGTGTGCGTGAGCGGCTCGGAAAAGCTGTTGTAGGTGTACTGGTCGGTGCTGGAGTCGGGGTAGGTCTGCTTGGTGACGTTTCCCTTGCTGTCGTAAGCACGGAGCGTGACACGGTTGATGCGGTCGATGGCGATCGTGGCTAGGCCGTTGGCGTCACGGTCGTCGGTGGCGACGTTGCCCAACGGGTCGGTCGCCACGTCGTTCAGGCCCTGGCCGACCCAGTCGGGGCGCAATTGGGTCAGGTTGGTGTTGGGGTCAGTGTACGAGGCCGCCGCCTCGGCCAGGAGCGTGGCGGCGGCGGGGCTGGCCGACGTGCCGCTGTTGGTCCAGCCCTGCTCCTGAAAGGCCGAGAACAGCTCGGTCGTGCTGTCGGGCCGCGTGATCGTCCCTGCGCGCTCGGCGTTGTCGTAAGCGATGGTCACGGTCTTGGAGTTCGGATCGGTCACCGCGGTCAGCCGCGCCGACCCATCGTACCCGTAGGACCAGGTACTGCTGTCCGGCAGGGTCACGCCCGTCAGGTTCCCGCCGGAGTGCGTGAAGGTGGACACGCGACTGGCGGGATCGGTGATCGTGGAGAGCAAGCCCGAGCCGTTGTAGCTGAAGGTGGTGACATAGCCGTAGGGATCGGTGATCGTCGTCAGGTTGCCGCCCGAGTTGTACGCAAAGGTGATGTGCTGGCCGTTGGTGTCGACCACCGAAGTTTCACGGCCGCTGCTGTTGAAGTTGTAGACCGTACCGTCGGGCATCGTGCGCGTGTACGTGCCGCCGGAGTTCTGAACGAGCGTCGAGAAATCGCCCGCGGGCGTGGTGTAGGTCGTGGTCCCACCGCTCCCGCCGGACCCACCACTCCCCCCTGAGCCACCGCTGCCGCCCGAGCCGGCAGCGAACCAAAGGCTGCGGCCGCCGGAGCCGAGATCGAGGATCACGCCGCCGGAGGCCGAGGTGATCTGCTCCAAACCCTCCAGCGTCCATCCCGCGCCGAAGGCGTTGCTCGCGCCGTTGAGGACCGTCGTCGTGCCGCTGGCCGTGGTGGTCGTCGTCGAACTGCGGATGTCGCCGACCGTCACCGTGTAGCTGTACCGGCCGGTCGAGAGCCCTGTCGCGTTGGCCTGCGAAGCGATCTGCTGGATGTCGCCCGGGATGAACTGGCTCGTGTCGTAGTAATAGGTCGTGCCGGCGGTGCCGTTGAACGTGAGCTGGGCGCTCACCTCCGTGGGGACCGACTGCGTCGGATCGAGCTGGTGGTGCTCGACGACGATTGGCAGCGGATTCGCGTCCAAGGAGTCGTAGGTGAGGGTGAAGGCGGGGATATTCGGGTTATAGGTGGGGAGTGTAATACCGGTGTCGACGGCGCCGCTGTTGGCATCGACCGTGACGTTGTGGCTGTCGAAGACCGGCGCGCTCGACAGCAGCGAGCTGGGGGCGAGCGTCTGGGGCCAGCTCATGGCGCCGCCACCGCTTACACCGCCGCCGATCACGGTATTGGGAATGACGTCGAAGGTGTAGGTTTGAATCTCTTGGTGACCGTTCGTATCGGTCACTGTCAGGGTGACGGAATCGGTATTCGCGTAATTAAAGGTGTTGTTCCACTCAAACTGCAAGCGATATGTACTCGTCCCCGTGATCGAATTCGCATCGCCGAGGCCTGACGTGTTCCAACTGTATGAGGCCACGGTGGTGTTCCGCACCTGCGCACGAAGATCCACCAATTGCCCGGGCTTGGCGACCTGATCGGCGCCCGGGAACATGGTGGACCCGTCGTTGTAATCGAGGACGTACACCGGGAAGTACGTGAACGTCTCGAGCGCAGCGGCCGAGGAGGTTCCGGTGATGGTGGTGATCGGCGACGACGCCGGCGTGCCACCGGACACCGCACCCGCGGCAAGCGGCGCCGTGGTCGATGTGGTCCCGAACAGCGCCGGCGCCGAGCGGGAAAGGAGCGTGAGGTTCGCGAGCGACGACCCCGCGACGGCGCCGCCCAGGGCGCCGAACGATGAGGTCGAGGCCGCGCTGGAGGCGCTGGTGAGAAGGGAGTTGGGTGCTGGGAGCCGCAAGGGGCTGATGGTGCCCGGCAGTGCGCCGCCGGAACCGCTCCGCGGCGCCTGGGCCGCGCCACCCCCGGCTGCTGACGCACGCTTGGGGAGCATCCCGATGAGCGTCGGCGCCTTGTCGATCCCCTCGTCATGGCCAGGGCGTAAGATCGTGATCCAGCCTCCTTCACTTGCCGCCTTGGGGTGCTGCTCGGCGGGGACGGCGGCCGCGGCTTTCGGGCCGGAGCCGCCGTTATCGTGGGCAGTGTGCCGCCCCGCCTGGATCGGAACGACGTCGGGCGCCGACTCGGATGCCGCCACCTTCGCGGGATGAGCCTCGGGCCGCTCCGCCTCGGGCCGGGCGTGCCCGATGAGTGCCGATGCGCCGGGCAGGCCCATGAAGATCATCCCCGAGCCGTCCATGATCATGCTACGGCTCTCAAGCCGGTCCAGCATGTCCACGCGGTGGGCGAGCAGGGCGCGGCGACGATCGGTGGGGCTCTGGCGGCTCATCGGATGGTCCTTCCCAGGTGCGTGAGTCGGCCCGGTGCGATCTGCGCGCACCACGATCCGACCGCGGAGATGCGGAACATCGAGAACGTTGCAAGGCGAAAACACGACCGACGAGGGGAAGCGCTGCGTGCCACTCACGTGGTCCGCAGGCGACCCGGCGATTTGCGGAACCGTCCCTTGGTTCAGGTGCGGGCCGTCAGAGCGGCCGCATCGAAATTCGTGATCCCTCTACCTAATAAGAATCCGCACGTTTCCGCGAGAGCGCATCACGAATTCCGAAAAGTTTTCGAATTTTGTCGGCGCTCGCCCGTTGGTGCGTCAACCCAGGGTA
>JARLGS010000233.1 GCA_031292695.1 Mycobacterium sp.
ATCCTGCTGTTTCACCATATCGCCCTCGACCACACCGCCCTCGATGTGATGAGCGAAGAGATGCTCGCCCATCTGCATGGCGCGGCCGGACAACTGCCGGCGGCGATGCCGTACCGCAACTATGTGGGTCAGGCCCGCCTGGGGGTGAGCCGCGAGCAGCATGAAGCGTTCTTCCGCGAGATGCTCGGCGATGTCGACGAACCGACGTTGCCGTTCGGTCTGCTGCAGGTGCAGGGTGACGGGCAGGGGGTCAAGGAGGTCCGCCGCGATCTTCCGGCCGACCTCTGCCAACGCCTGCGCACCCAGGCCCGGCAACTGGGGGTGAGTGCCGCCAGCCTGCATCACCTGGCCTGGGCCCGGGTGCTGGGCAGCGTCAGCGGCCGCGATGACGTGGTCTTCGGCACCGTGTTGCTGGGCCGTATGCAAAGCGGCCTGGGCGCCGATCGCGCCCTCGGTATGTTCATCAACACATTGCCGTTGCGGGTCGACGTCGGTGCCTGCGCGGTACGCCAGGCGGTGCGCCAGACCCACGCCCGGCTCACCGCGCTGCTCGGCCACGAGCATGCGCCGCTGGTGCTGGCCCAGCGGTGCAGCGCGGTGGCAGCCTCGTCGCCGCTGTTCAGCGCGCTGCTCAACTACCGGCACAGCCCGGCGCGCGAAGCCAGCGGCGGCGATTATTGGGCGGACACCCAGGTACTCGGCGTCCGCGAGCGGACCAACTACCCCTGCACCTTGTCGGTGGACGACCAGGGCGAAGGTTTCCTGCTGAGCGTGCAGGTGGCGGCCGGAGTCGACGGTCAGCGGGTCTGCGGTTATATGCAGACGGCGCTGATCCAACTGGTCGAGGCCCTGGAGTCCGCGCCGGACTCTGCAGTGCGTGACCTGGCGGTGCTGCCGGAAGGCGAACGTCGGCTATTGGTGCGGGACTTCAATGCCACGGCGGTCGATTACCCAATGACCCGGACCGTGCATGGCCTGTTCGAGGACCAGGTCCGCCTGCGGCCACATGCGACGGCGGCGGTGCACCATGGCCGGGCCCTGAGCTACGCGCAGTTGAACCTGCGGGCCAACCAGTTGGCCGCCCATCTGTTCGGTCTCGGCGTACAGCCGGGAGCACGGGTGGCGATCCTGCTGGAACGCTCCCTGGACCTGCTGGTGAGCCAGTTGGCGATTCTCAAGTGCGCGGCGGTCTATGTCCCGCTGGACACCAAGGCGCCGCTGGAGCGCCAGCATTTCATGCTTGCAGACAGCCAGGCCGTGGTCTTGCTGACCCAACGCGGTTTTGCGCTGGCGAGCGGCCCGGCGGCCCGGGTCGATCTCGACGCCGTGGTGCTGGAGGCCTTGCCGACGGATAACCGGCAATTAGCGCAGTCGAGCGAAAGCCCGGCCTACATCATGTACACCTCCGGCTCCACCGGTGTACCCAAGGGCGTGGTGGTGCCGCACAGGGCCATCACACGCCTGGTGATCAACAACGGCTATGCCGATTTCAACGACCAGGATCGCATCGCCTTCATTTCGAACCCGGCATTCGACGCCAGCACCATGGATGTCTGGGGCGCCTTGCTCAATGGCGGCCAGGTGCTGGTGGTGGACCATGACACGCTGCTCGAACCGACGCGCTTCGGCGAGG
>JARLGS010000234.1 GCA_031292695.1 Mycobacterium sp.
CAACAAAGGCGAGATCGATGCCACCACCGGCACGATCGACCTGGAGAACGCCACCGTCAATGGCGGCACGCTGGGCGGGCCTGGCACGATTGCGACGGCAACCGGCAATACCGACAGCACGCTGAACGGCGTCACCATCGCGGCCACCGCGCTGGTGACGGCCGCGGTCGGCACGCTGGACCTGACCGGGATCATCACCAACAAAGGCGAGATCGACGCCACCACCGGCACGCTCGACCTGGAGAACGCCACCGTCAGCGGAGGCACGCTGGGCGTTTTCGGCACGCTCGATTCGACCGGCACCAGCTTCATCACCAATGCCAGCATCACCAATTCGGGCCTGATCGAATCGACCAGCGGTACCCTGACCATCGACCCCGTCGCGAGTCCGACCCTGACCAATTCCGGCACGCTGGAGGCCAATGGCGGCGAACTGGACATCACCAGCGATCCCGTCGCCAACACCGGCACGCTGAAGGCAACCAATTCGAGCGTGCTGGAACTGATCTCCACCACGGTGAGCAATACCGGCGGCACGGTGACGGTCGACGCCGGCTCGACGCTGGACCTGGACGGCGGCGACAGCATCACCGGTGGCACGCTCGGCAATTCCGGAACACTGGATGCGACGGGGACCAACAGCCTGCACGGCATGGCCATCATCAACGCCTTGGGCGCCACGCTGGAGTCGACCGGCGGGTTTCTGACGATCGATGGCAGCAACACTACATTCGGCAATGCTGGCACCGTGGAGGCCAATGGCGGCGAACTCGACCTTACCAACGATACGCTGACCAACACCGGCACGCTGATGGCAACCAATTCGAGCGTGCTGGAGTTGACCTCCACAACGGTGACCAATACCGGCGGCACGGTTGAAGCGACCGGGACTAATGGCGTTCTCAATCTTAAGGGCGCCACCATCAACGGCGGCACGGTGTCGACGGCAGCCTCGACGGACGTAATCGAGGCGACCAGTGGCATCAGCACGATCAGCGGCACCAGCAGCTTCGTGAATGCGGGCACCGTGGAGGCCAATGGCGCTGAACTCGACCTGGTCAACACCACGGTCACCAACACCAACGGCACGGTTGAAGCGATCGGGACTGGCCTTCTCAATCTAAAGAA
>JARLGS010000235.1 GCA_031292695.1 Mycobacterium sp.
CGCAGGTGGTCCAGCTGTTCCTTGAGATCGCGGACGATGTCGATGGCGCTCTTCTCGTTCTGCCACCGCGTCGTCAGCTCAGCCAGCTTCTCCTTCAGGTCGGCCAGTTCGGCCCGCAGCTTCTCCAGCCGGTCCTTGGAGGCGGCGTCCTCTTCCTTGGCCAACGCCATCTCTTCGATCTCGAGGCGCCGAACCAGGCGCTCGACCTCGTCGATCTCCACGGGACGGGAGTCGATCTCCATCCGCAACCGTGAGCCCGCCTCGTCGACCAGGTCGATGGCCTTGTCCGGCAGGAACCGTGAGGTGATGTAGCGGTCGGACAGCGTGGCGGCCGCCACCAGCGCGGAGTCGGTGATCCGTACGCCGTGGTGCACCTCGTAGCGGTCCTTCAGGCCGCGCAGGATGCCGACGGTGTCCTCCACCGACGGCTCGCCGACGAGCACCTGCTGAAAGCGCCGCTCCAGGGCGGCGTCCTTCTCGATGTACTTGCGGTACTCCTCGAGCGTGGTGGCGCCGACCATCCGCAGCTCACCGCGGGCCAGCATGGGCTTGATCATGTTGCCGGCGTCCATCGCGCCCTCGCCGGTGGCTCCGGCACCGACGATGGTGTGCAGTTCGTCGATGAACGTGATCACCTGACCGGCCGAGTTCTTGATGTCGTCGAGGACGGCCTTGAGCCGCTCCTCGAACTCACCGCGATACTTCGCGCCGGCCACCATGGACCCCATGTCCAGGGAGACGACGGTCTTGTCCCGCAGACTCTCCGGCACGTCGCCGGCCACGATGCGCTGGGCCAGGCCCTCGACGATGGCGGTCTTGCCGACACCGGGCTCACCGATCAGCACCGGGTTGTTCTTGGTCCGGCGGCTGAGTACCTGCACCACGCGACGAATCTCGTTGTCGCGCCCGATGACCGGGTCGAGCTTGCCTTCCCGCGCACGGGCCGTCAGGTCGGTGGAGTACTTCTCCAGCGCCTGGTAGGTGGCCTCGGGGTCGGGGCTGGTGACGCGCGCGCTGCCGCGCACCTTGACGAACGCCTCGCGCAGGGTCTGCGGCGCGGCGCCGTGGCCGGCGAGCAGTTTGGCGACGTCGCTGTCCCCACTGGCCAGACCCACCAACAGGTGCTCGGTGGAGACGTACTCGTCGTCCATCTCGGTGGCCAGGTGCTGGGCAGCGGTCAGGGCCGCGACCGACTCACGGGACAGTTGCGGCGTCGAGTTTGCGCCGCTGGCGCTGGGCAGGTGGTCGACCAGCCGCTGGGCCTCGGCCCGGATGGTCGCGGGGTCGACGCCGACCGCCTCCAGCAGCGGCGCAGCGATCCCGTCGTTCTGGGTCAATAGCGCCATCAACAAATGCGCCGGACGGATCTCCGGGTTTCCGGCTGCAGTCGCCGCCTGCAACGCTGAGGTCAGCGCCGCCTGGGTCTTCGTGGTCGGATTGAACGAGTCCACGACACCTCCCTTTCGTATTGAGAAAATGCTTGTCGGTCAATTCAACGCAGTCAATGTTGAGTCTGTTCCGCTCAAGTCTAGAAAGTTTCGCCGGGTTTTCAATACGGTCCGAAGACCTTTTCCGGGCTGTCCGAATGCCCTTTCCACGCCGTCCCCTGCCATGACCCCTCGGCACGGGCCAGCGAGGGCATACTTGTCGCGACCGGAAGGGGTGCAGTGAATACAGATTGGGTTTCGGTGCTGACCGAGCTGATCCCCCTTGCGCTGGTCATCGCGCTCTCGCCGCTATCGATCATTCCCGCGGTACTCGTGCTGCAATCGCCCCACGCCCGCCTCACCGGACTGACCTACCTCGCCGGGTGGCTACTGACCATCGCCGTACTCACCGGAGCCTTCGTCGAACTGTCCGGCCTCATGCCGGAAGCCGGTCATCCGTCGACCACAGCATCGTGGGTACGCATCGGGATCGGCGCGCTGCTGATTGCCTTCGGCGCATACCGCTGGACCACGCGCAAGCACGCCGCCCACGAGCCGGCGTGGATGCGCAAGCTCGCCACGACCACCCCGGCTCGGGGTTTCGTCACCGCCGCCGTACTGGCGGTGGTGAACCCCAAGGTGCTGTTCATGTGCGTCGCCGCGGGCCTGGCCATCAGCACCGACGAACTCCCCCAACCCGCGATCTGGGCTTCCGTGGTGTATTTCGCCGCGGTGGCGGGCATTTCGGTCGCCATCCCGGTGCTGACCTATGTCGCGGCCGGCGAGCGACTGGACCCGGCCATGGCACGGCTTGGCGCGTGGCTGCACCGTCAGCACGCGGCGCTGGTGGCAGGAATCCTGATCGTCATCGGAATCCTGGTCGTATACAAGGGCCTTAGCCACCTGTAGCAGGTCAGACGGGCTACGGTCTAGCCATGTCCGATTCCGGCTTCGGCGATTTCGAGTTCGAACGGAAGTTCTTCGTCCGCGAACTGCCCGCCGTCATTGCGTCTGACCCGTCTCCTGCGCTGATCGTGCAGGCGTACCTGTTCGCGTCCGACGGATACGCCGTCCGCGTCCGCGTGCAGGGCCGCGCGCCAGGCGAGCTGGCTCGCCCGCCGGCCGACCTCATCGAGGCCCTCGGCAGTGACGCGATCGGCACCATGACAGCCAAAGGCCCGGCCACGGGCGGCACCCGCTACGAGGCCGAACGCGAACTCGACCCGGTGGTAGCCGGACAAATCGTCCGTCGCGCGGAACACCTGGTCATCAAGGTGCGGTATTCGGTGTGGCTGGGCGAGGACGGCTGGATCGTCGACCGCTTCCTCGGCACCAACGCCCCGCTGATGCTGGCCGAGGTGGAGCGTGGCGGACCGGTGGTCGACCTGGCGATACCGGCGTTCTGCTTCACCGAGGTGTCCGAGGATGACCGGTTCCGGAACGAATACCTGGCGCACCAGCCGTATGGCAGCTGGGCCGAGCCGCACCGACGCGAGCTCGACCTGGCGGGGCCGACCTTCATCAGCACCTTGGGACAAAACCGCTTCGACGACATCTGATGGGACTGGACGACCGGGAGGCGCTGGCGATCGTGCGCGCCGCCATCGACCCGGAGCGGGCGGCCGACGGCCTGATCGCCGACTTCTACACCCGGTGGTTCGCGACCGATCTGACCGTGCGCGACCTGTTTCCGCCGGATCTGGCGACCCAGCGAACCGCCTTCGGCCAGGCGCTGTCCTGGGTGCTCGACCAATTCATCGCCCAGCGCGCCGAGGAGCCCGTGGCCTTTCTGGCGCAGCTCGGCCGGGATCACCGCAAATACGGTGTGACCCAACAGCATTACGCCACCATGCACGACGCGCTAGTGACCACGCTGCGCGAGCATCTGACAGACCAGTGGGACGCTCGCGTCGCCGACGCCACCACCCACGCCATCGATCTGATCGTCGGCGTGATGCGCGGTGCGGCCGACCGCGAGCAGGGACCGCCCTATTGCGACGGCACCGTGGTCGAACATCTGCGCGTCACCCGAGACGTCTCGGTGGTGCGGCTGCAGCTGGATCGCCCGCTGGCGTACCACGCGGGGCAGTACGTCACCGTGGAGGTGCCGCAGTGGCCGCGACGCTGGCGGCACCTCAGTCCGTCGGTGCCCGCCGATGCCAGTGGCGCCATCGAGTTCCATGTCCGGTCGGTCAGCGGCGGCATGGTGAGCACCGCGATCGTCGGCCAGACCCAGCCCGGAGACCGGTGGCGGTTGTCGAATCCGCATGGTGGAATGCACATCTCGCGTGCCGGCGGCGACGTGCTCCTGGTCGCGGGCAGCACCGGACTGGCCCCGCTGCGGGCCCAGTTGATGAACCTGTGCCAACACGCGGAGAACCCCCGGGTGCACCTGTTCTTCGGCGGCCGCTACCCCTGCGACCTGTACGACCTGCGCACGTTGTGGGAAATCGCGGCCACCAACCCCTGGCTGTCCGTGACGCCGGTGTCCGAGTACTCCACCGACCCGCCCTGGGCCACCGACTACCCCGATGTCCAGCCGCCGCGGGGCCTGCACGTCCGGCAGACCGGACTGCTCCC
Source organism: Mycobacterium sp. (assembly GCA_031292695.1). Taxonomy (GTDB): domain Bacteria; phylum Actinomycetota; class Actinomycetes; order Mycobacteriales; family Mycobacteriaceae; genus Mycobacterium. The sequence continues at coordinate 4,008 of JARLGS010000235.1, forward strand.
CGATGTGGTGACCCGCTACGGCAATTGGGGCGACCGGCAGATCCTGGTGTGCGGCGGCCCGCAGATGGTGGCCGCTACCAAGGCGGCCCTGATCGCCAAAGGTGCACCACCAGAACGTATTCAGCACGATCCGTTGGCACGCTGATCCCGGAGGAAACCATGGCCGAACTCGACACCGTGATACTGACCGACCCCGAGTCCACGATGACGGCGACGTTCGTCCCGGCGGCCGGCATGATCGGCACCTCGTTTTCGGACGGGGACGCGGAGTTCCTGGGGCAACGCCGCGGCCTGGACGCCTACCTGACGAACGCCAAGACCATGGGCATACCGCTGTTGTATCCGTGGGCGAATCGGTTGGGCGCCAACACCTATGATGCCGGCGGCGCGACTGTGACGCTGACTCCCGGCGCCGGCGGCGTACGCACTGACGAGCACGGTTCACCCATGCACGGCGTGCTGGCCGCCTATCCGGGCTGGCTGGTCACCGCGCGGTCTGCGAATTCACTCACTGCCGCAGTGGATTTCGGCGGTCGCCCCGGGCTGCTGGCGGCATTCCCGTTTCCGCACGTGCTGACCCAGAGCGTCACCCTGAGGAGCCGGATGCTGACCATCGAGACCACCGTCCGGCCGACCACGGGCGCGCCGGTGCCACTGTGTTTCGGGTATCACCCATACCTGACCATCCCCGGTGTGCCACGGGAGAATTGGGTACTGGAGACGCCCGCCATGCGGCACCTGCCGACCGATGAGCGGGGATTGCCGACCGGCGTGGGCGAGGACTGGCCGGCCCGGTCGGGCCCGCTAGGCACCACCACGTACGACGATGGTTTCGATCAGGTACCGGACGGGGCCCGGTTCACGCTCAGCGGCGGTGACCACCGGATCACCGTAACCTTCGACAGCGGCTACCCCGCCGCCCAATTGTTCGCGCCGCCCACCGACGCGCTGGTGGCCATCGAGCCGATGGCCGCGCCCACGGACGCCCTGCGCCGCGGCGACTACCGCGTCGCCGCCCCGGGCCGACCGGTGACCGCGCGGTTCTCGATCACGGTCACATAGCCCCGCGGCGGGGCTGCCAGAGCACCAGTGCGGTGCTGGGCTTGCGGACCCGCTCGAGTTCGGCGGCCACCTCGGCGAGCCGGGTCTGCAGCGCCTCGACCTGATTGGTCAGCTCGATGATGCGCTTGATGCCGGCAAGGTTGACGCCTTCGTCTTGCGACAGGCGTTGCACCTCGCGCAGCAGGTCGACGTCGTGTTCCGAATACCGCCGCCCGCCGCCCGACGTCCGCTGTGGGCTGACCAGGCCGAGCCGGTCATAGGTACGCAGCGTCTGCGCATGCATACCGGCCAGCTCGGCGGCCACCGAGATCAGAAATGTCCGGGCGTCCTCGGTTTTACGACGCGCATTCACGGTGTCCTCGGTTCTTCGCGCGAGCGCTCATCACAGTGACCCTGCCCAACCGGCGCGCGGATCAAATCCACTGGCCCGCTCGGCCTTGGCATACGCCTCTAGCGCCTCGGCCGCTTCACCTTCCAGGTTCGGCGGCACCGCGACCTTCACCGTGACCAGCAGGTCGCCATGGCCACCGCCGCTGCCGCGCTTGGGCACACCGCGCCCGCGCACCCGCAGAATGCGGCCGTCGGAGGTGCCACGCGGCACCCGCACCCCGACCTTGCCTTCCAGTGTCGGAACGGAAAGCGTTGTGCCGAGTGCTAATTCGTGGAAGCTCACCGGAACCGTCACGGTCAGGTCATCGCCGTCCCGGCCGAACACCTTGTCCGGGCGGACGTGCACTGTGACGTACAGGTCGCCCGAGGGCGCCCCGCGAAGCCCGGCTTCGCCCTGACCGGCCAGCCTGATGCGCTGGCCGTCGGTCACCCCCGGTGGGATGCGCACGTTGATGGTGCGGGTCCGGGTGCTGACGCCGGTGCCCGAGCACTCGTCACACGGCTGCTCGATGATCGAGCCGCTGCCGCGACATTCGGTGCACGGCTCCGAGAAGCCGAACGCGCCCTGGTTCCGATTGATGACACCGGCGCCGTTGCAGTTCGGGCAGACCTTCGGGCTGGTGCCCGGCCGGGCGCCACTGCCATGGCAGTTGGTGCACGGCGCCGGACTGGTGAGCCGCAGCGGCATCGCCACGCCCTTGGTGGCTTCCAGGAAGCTCAGCTCGGTTTCGGTCTCCAGATCGTTGCCGCGGCGCGGACGGCTGGGACGCGGCTGTTGCGCGCCCCGGCCGAACAGGCCACCGAACAGGTCTCCGATGTTGGCCCCGCCGGTCTGCCCGGCCTGGTCGAACAGGTCGCCCAGGTTGAACTCCGAAGTGTCGCTGGTGAACCCACCGAAGCCGCCACCGCCGCCACCGCCACCGAACCGGCGACCGAAGCCGCCGCTGGCGAAAAGCCTTCGGGTTTCGTCGTATTCGGCGCGCTTGGCGTCGTCGGTCAGAACTTCCTTGGCCTCGGTCGCGGCCTTGTAGCGGTCTTCGGCTGCCGGGTTGTTCGGGTTGCGATCCGGATGGTTGTCGGCCAGCACCTTGCGCGCGGCGCGCTTGATCTCATCCTTGGTTGCGTCAGAGGTGACGCCGAGTTCCTTGTAGAAGTCCTTCTCGACCCATTCACGTTGAGCCATGCCGCGTCACCTCCTCAGCCTCGGTGTTGCTCGTTTATTCTGATTTCTGTTCCGTCTCAGTGCCGGTATTGGCGGCCGTGTCGGCCACTTCGGTTTCACCAGCCTCGGGTACCGCGTCGACCACACCGACCATCGCGTGCCGCAGCACGTGCTCGCCGAGCTTGTAGCCCTGGCGCATGACGGTGCCCAACACCGGGTTGGAACCGTCGCCCTCGTGCTGGACCGCCTCGTGCAGCGACGGGTCGAACGCATCACCCTCCGCCCCGAAGGACGTCAGGCCAACGCCTTCCAGCGCCGCTGCGAGCTTGTCCGCCACCGACTTCAGCGGGCCGGACTCCAGATCACCGTGGGCACGGGCCCGATGGAGATCGTCGAGTACCGGCAGCAACTGGTGCGCGACAAGGGCTTTGGCACGTTCGGCCGCGGCCTGCTCCTGGCGGATCGCGCGCTTGCGGTAGTTGTCGTACTCAGCCTTGACCCGCTGCAGCATCGACTTGAGTTCTGCGGCCTCGTCGCCCACCGGAGCGTCAGCGACGGCCGAAGCCTCCGGCGCCGACCCCTCAGGGGCCGACGCCGGAGCGCCCTCTCGCTTTTCGCCGGTTTCCGGATCGATGCGCCGCTTGTCGGTGATGGTCACCGGCTCGTGCGAATCGTCCTGGCTCACTTGTGCTCCTGATCGTCCTCGACGACCTCGGCGTCCACCACATTGTCGTCAGCAGCGGCCGCACCCGGAGCACCAGCACCAGCGGTCTGCTCGGCCTGGGTGGCCTCGTAGATCGCCTGGCCCAAGGCCTGGCTCTCGACGCCCAGCTTCTCCATCGCGGCCTTGATGGCAGCGATGTCGGTGCCTGCGAGCGCGGTCTTGGCCTCGGCGATGGCGGCGTCGACCTTGGTCAGCGTCTCCTCGGGAACCTTCGAGCCACCCTCGGCCTCACGCTGGTCCTTGACGAACTTCTCCGTCTGGTACACCAGCGACTCGGCCTGGTTGCGGACATCAGCTTCTTCGCGACGCTTCTTGTCCTCTTCGGCGTGCGCCTCGGCGTCCTTGATCATCCGGTCGATCTCCTCCTGGGACAGGCCGGAGCCTTCCTGGATCTTGATCGTGTTCTCCTTGCCGGTGCCCTTGTCCTTGGCGGTGACGTGCACGATGCCGTTGACGTCGATGTCGAAGGTCACCTCGACCTGGGGCACACCGCGCGGGGCCGGCGGCAGGCCGGTCAGCTCGAACGAACCGAGCAGCTTGTTGTGCGCGGCGATTTCACGCTCACCCTGGAAGACCTGAATCTGCACGGACGGCTGGTTGTCGTCGGCCGTGGTGAAGGTCTCGGACCGCTTGGTCGGGATGGTGGTGTTGCGCTCGATCAGCTTGGTCATCACGCCACCCTTGGTCTCGATACCGAGGGACAGCGGGGTGACATCAAGCAGCAGAACGTCTTTCACCTCGCCCTTGAGCACACCGGCTTGCAGCGCGGCACCGACGGCCACGACCTCGTCCGGGTTCACGCCCTTGTTGGGCTCCTTGCCACCGGTCAGTTCCTTGACCAGGTCGGTGACTGCGGGCATACGGGTGGAACCACCGACGAGCACGACGTGGTCGATCTCGGACACCGAGATGCCGGCGTCCTTGATCACCGACTGGAACGGCTGCCGCGTGCGGTCGAGCAGATCCTGGGTGATCTTCTGGAACTCGGCGCGGGTCAGCTGCTCGTCGAGGAACAGCGGGTTCTTGTCCGCGTCAACGGTGATGTAGGGCAGGTTGATCGAGGTGCTCTGCGAGCTCGAGAGCTCGATCTTGGC
>JARLGS010000236.1 GCA_031292695.1 Mycobacterium sp.
CTCCCTCCGTCCGTTCAAAACGCTATTGCCTGCAACCATCGTCGAACATGAGGCTTTAGTCCCCAACCGCATGGCCATGAGACCTTCCTGCGTCGACGAGGGTTGACCGGCGCTTGCGCTGTGGCATCGTCACACAGGTGAATCGCCCCTCTGCTTTAGTGCAGTAGAATCTGGGTGTGGTTGTTCCCCAGGGTCATCCGGTTCGCGGGGTGGACTATCCGGGGACTTTCCAACAGTTGATCAGCTGGTTTCCCGACGAGCAGGCGTGTGTCGACTATCTGGCCCAGTTGCGGTGGGGCGGTGGGTTTTCGTGTCCCGCGTGTGGGGCGGGCCAGTTCTGGACAACGGCAAAGGGCCTGCGTATGTGCACATCCTGCGGTCGGAAGACGTCGGTGACGGCCGGCACGGTCTTCCACCGCTCCCGCACGCCCCTGACGACGTGGTTCGCCGCGATGTGGTTCCTGACCGCCTCGAAGAACGGGATCTCGGCGACGAACCTGCACGAAGTCCTCGGGTTCGGCTCCTATGAGACGGCGTGGGCGTGGCTGCACAAACTGCGGCGGTCGATGGTGCGCCCAGATCGCGACCGCCTGTCCGGAGTGGTAGAGGTCGACGAAAGCTTCGTCGGCGGCCGGACCCGCGGCACCGCCGGCGGGGGCACGGACAAAACCATCGTCGTCATCGCCGTCGAGAGGATCGGTCCGCGCAAACTCGGCCGTGTCCGACTGCAGTCGATTCCCAACTCGAACAACGAGTTTCTGCTCCCAGTGGTACGCAGTTTCGTCGAGCCGGGCTCGGTGCTACGCACCGATGGCCGTGTCGGCTACACGCGTCTGGCAGGCGAAGGCTACGTCCACGAGCCGGTCAATCTCAGCGCCTCCGACGAGCCCGCACACGAGGAACTACCCGGTGTGCACCGGGTCGCCTCGCTGCTCAAACGATGGGTCGCCGAAACCCTGCACCACGGGCTGAGCCCGCAGCACTTCGACTACTACCTCGACGAGTTCGCCTTCCGCTTCAACCGGCGCAACGCCACCCAACGCGGCCTGCTGTTCTACCGGCTAATTCAACAAGCCCTGGCCACCGACCCGCACCCACTACGCGACCTGATCGACGGCCCGACGCCCGAAACACCCGAAAAGTCCGATTACTGACTGCACTCAAGCAGAGGGGCAGTTCAGGCTTGCGAGGAAAACCCCGGAATCGATTTGCTGATCGCGGGAACGGGCCGGCAAGAGAAACGCCTGTGTGCGAAAGCAGCGGATGGTGCGGGCGGCGAACGCTTCCACTTCCTCGGGGGACGGTCATAACTGCGCGCGCTGCCGACCTTATACACCAAGCCGCTCGGTTGTGCGGGGCTCTCGATGGCTTGCCCGGGACGCGGCATGCGCACCAACCGAATTGACCAAACCTATTGCATGTCTAATATCACCACACGGGACAAGCCGTGTGCTATGAGCTGTCATCATTTGGCGCCGCCCGCCTTCCGAGGAGGTTATGGCGAATCCTCCGCGACGTATTGGCGGGCGAATTGGTCTGCCGGCACTACCCACTGCTCGCCCTGGACCCCTTCGACCACCCAGCCGTCGGCTGTCGCGGTGATCGGGCCTCCCAGGGTTTGGATGATCTCACCCGTCGCGGGCCAGCCGGGCACGTACGAAACCGCTTCGGCGCCATTGGTTTTTATCGATGTGCTGGTATGTCGCGTGGAAGATGTCATCGCGCACCGACCAGGTGCGGCCGGTGCCGTCGCTGATAGCCCAATCGCCGGCGGCACCCGCCATGATTTCCCCGGAATCTGTTGTCCAGTGCCATGGTTGGGCGCGCCGCTCGGCGGTGACGATGCCGGTGCGGCGGAAGCGTTGCCACTGTGATCCGGTCGGCCCGGACGCGGCCAGGGCAGCAACGGCGGCAGCGGCCGCGACTGCCACGGTCCGGGTGACGGTGATGATATGAGCGACCATGGTTTTCCATTCGACGGTTAGCGCGGTGCGGAGCGCACTGCAACAAGCTTCCTGCAGTCGCCCCTGCTGTGAGGCGATTTTGAACCAGTCATGGCGCCGACAGGCGATTCAGCTCGTCACGCAGCCGCTGCAGCAATTGCACCACTACTGTTCGACGGGTTGAACTGTGGGCGCCCGGGCGAAGATCCGGCACGGCTGGGCGCGGAAATCGTCGGAGTTCAAGATCGACTCGATGATGGGTTCGCCCTTCCTTGTGATGCAGCGGGCCGACGGCCGTATCCCAGCTGACGACCCCACCGTTCACCGCGGCCGGGTGGGTGCTGGACCTGACTCCGGATCAACGACCGCAAATGTGGACAAAGGCATCTAAGCGTTTGCAAGGATCCACAGCGTCGACTGGCGCGCCCTCGGACTGGACTTCCTGGACACGCCTGAAACGGCAGTGGTCTCGACGCGGATTTGGCCTGGTGTCGCCGGACCTTCGAACGGGCAGCCAATGGTGGACCGAACCGACGATCGAGGCGGCGCTGAATTGGCTGAAAGTGCGTCTTCATCCGAACAAAACCGCACGCACCGGGTCGGCGCTATGCTGACTGACTGTCACAGCGCAAATAGAAGGCGTTGCTATGGGGCGTCTGATTCTTCAATTAGTCCGGCCGTACCGCTGGCGTGCAGCCATCGTCCTGGCAGCGATGCTGGTGCAGGCGGCCGTGGGCCTCCTCGCGCCCTGGCCGCTGAAGATCATCATCGACAGCCTCGTCGGAAACCACCCGGTCCCGCTGTGGACGAGCTGGTTTGCGCCGATGCTGGCCCGGGGCGGCAAAATGCAGGTCGCGGCGCTAGCAGCCATCATCACCGTAGAAATCGCCGTCGCGGGCGCGCTCGCGGGCTACGTCGGCAACTACTTCGTCGAAAATGTTGGCCAACGGGTCGCCAACGATCTGAGAATACGGACGTATCACCACCTGCAGCGCCTTTCCCTTAGCTATTACCACAGCCACCCGGTCGGCACGATCCTCAGCACCATCACCACCGACGTGACCACGATCCAGACTTTCGCGTCGCAATCCACGATCTCCATCTTCATTGACATGCTCATGATTGTCGGCATGGTGGTCGTGATGTTCGCGCTCCATTGGGATTTCGCGCTGATCGCTATCGCGCTGTTTCCTTTCCTGATCTTGTTCGTCGCCCGCATCAGAGCGGCCATCGAGAAGACGATCACGGAGGTCCGCAGAATCCAGGCCGATATGGTGGCGATCGCGCAAGAGGACCTGGAGTCGATAGAAGCGGTGGAGGCATTCGAGCGCGAAGACCTCGAGGAAAGGCAACTGGCGCGGATCAGCTGGCTGAGCGTGGAGGCAGCGATGAAGGCCAGGCGGGTGCGGGCGCTGCTCGGGCCGGTGGTCTCCGTCCCGATCGCGTTGTCCACCGCGTTCGTGCTCTGGCGCGGCTCGGCACTGATAGTGAATGGGGCCATGACGTTGGGCTCGCTCACCGTTTTCACGGCCTATCTGGCGAGGTTCTTCTTACCGGTGCAGGACCTCGCCGGGCAGATGGACTCCATCGCGCAGGCATCGGTGGCGGCACAGCGGATACAGGCGCTCCTTGAGGCGGAGAGCATCATTCCGGAGCGCCCCGACGCTGTTGATCCGCCGCCGTTTCGCGGTGAGATCGCCTTTGAGCATGTGGCCTTCAGCTACGACGCCGACACCCCAGTGTTGCAGAACGTCAGCTTCGGCATCAAGGCGGGCGAATTGGTGGGGATCGTCGGTGCCACCGGCAGCGGCAAGTCCACCATTGTCAGCCTCATCCCGCGGTTCTACGACGCGAACGCGGGCACCATCACGATCGATGGTGCTGACATCCGGGACTTCAAGCTACACGGACTGCGCAGCCAAATCGGCTTCGTGCTGCAGGAGACCGTCCTGTTCCGGGGAACTGTGCGCGACAACATCGCCTTTGGCCGCCCCGACGCCACCGAGCAGGAAATCATTCAGGCGGCCAAACTGGCCAACGCCGATGAATTCATCACCCGCATGCCGCACGGGTACGACAGCGTGGTCGGCGAGCGGGGTCTGACGCTCTCCGGCGGACAGCGCCAGCGCATCGGGATTGCCCGCGCTCTGATTCGCAACGACCCGATCCTGATTCTCGACGAGCCAACCGCGGCGCTCGACGCCGAGTCCGAACAGCTGGTAATCGAGGCTATGGAACGACTCATGAAGGGCCGCACCGTTATTTGCATCGCCCATCGACTGAGCACTATCCGCGACGCCAACAAGATCGTCGTCATAAAGGACGGCGTGGTCGCAGAAGAAGGCACCCACCAGGAGTTGCTGGACCTCAACGGGGCCTACGCCCAGCTGCACCGCATCCAGTACAAGGAACAGCGGGCGTAGACCGGCTTCCAAGCAACCTTCACCAGTTAGCGGCGCTTGCTGACATCCGTTTCCATCGGCGGATCGGGGAGCAGCTCCGGCGCCCTGCCTACGTGGGCAACGTGGTGTTCAGATCCGTCATACGCATCCTTCGACCAAATGCCAAGCTGCAGAGGCAACTACCAACCAGAAGCCGCTCGGACCGCCGCTCCCCTTCGCGGCCTACCTGGCTGCCCGAGGGCTCGACACCGTCGACACGGGCAGCGCATCGTCTCCGCCGGCTGGGACCACACGCTGCGATTGTGGGACGCCGACACCGGCGAACCCATCGGCCGACCGGTACTCGGTTACCAAGGCGGGGTGTTCGGGGTGGCGTTCAGCCCGGACGGGCATCGCATCGTCTCCGCCAGTCAAGACGAAACGCTGCGGCTGTGGCCGGCACCCGGCCCGGCGGCGTGGCCCGGGCCGTTGTGCGAAAAACTCGCCCAAAACATACGCTACCGGCAGTGGCGCGAATGGGTCTCACCGGACATCTCGCATATCACAGTGCGCCTCGGGCTCCCGGTCCCGCCCCGGGATAGCGCCGAATGATGCACTAGCCTCGATTTTGCGTGCGGCCTGTTCGTATGGTGTGGAGCCGGTGCCGTCGGGCTTGTGGGGCTGATTTTGCCGGATGGGTATGACAAGTCGGCCGGTGTCGCTCGGTCGGCGGGCGTTTCCAGGGCCGTGGGGTTCCTCGGGTCGAGTGGACGGTGGACTGGGCGTTAGGTGAAGGCGGCCCGTAGTTGTTGCCATCCTTCGGAGATGGCGGTGGCCCAACGCCAGGTGGCGTCGATCCGCAACCGGATCTGTCGGGCGCCGCGGGTGATGCGGGCGGCGACGTGCAGGACCCGGTATCGGAAGGTGTCGATCTCGCAGTTGGCCAGATCCGGTTGGTCGGCGAACCCGATCAGTTTCGACCAGGACACCAAATCGGTTGCTGCCAAGACTATTTGCAGCCATGCGGCGTTGGCATCGAACCGGTGACAGGGCAGGTTGGCCAGCCCGGTCGCCTTGGCCTGGCGGATTCGGTCCTCCACGCGGGCGTGTTGGCGGTGCCGCAGTTCCAGGCCGCCGAGCTGGCCTGCCACCACACCGGGTGCGGTGTCGGTGATGAATGCGGTGACCCGCAGCCCGTCGGAGTCGGTGAACCGCAGCTGCGCGCCGGGGTGCGGCCGTTCCTTGCGCAGGATCAGCCGGGTCCCGGGCGGCCAGGTGCCCATCTCGACCAGCGCGGTGGCCTCGGCGACCCAGGCGCCGTCGCGGATGCCGCCGCCGGACTCGATCGCCGGATACCAGCCGTCGTTGGCGTTGAGGAGTTCCACCGCGTCGCGCACCCGGGTGTCGACGGCGTAGCCGAAGGAGAATCCCACCCCCGCGGTGCGGCAGGCGTCGGCGAACGCGTGGGTCGCACCCGCGGAATCCGAGCGCACCAGAATCTGTTGCCCGCCAGGATCGTCGGGGTCCGGCCGGTAAGCCGCCGGCAGCGATTCCAGCGCCTGCTCCAGCACGGTGACGTGATCGGCGGCGGTGTTACTGCCCGCGTTGCCCGGTCTCAGCAGCCCGGACAAGCCTTCGCCACCGGCGATCTCGGGGCGGTCCAGAAACACCAGCAACGAGTGATGGCCCCAGGTCTTCTTCCAGGTCGCGGCTGCGTTCTCCTTGTTGTCGGACTGGTCGATGGTAATGGTCGCATCGACATCCAGGTGCAACCATTCACCCGGCGCCGGGGCAGCCCCGGCGGCCCACGCCGCCGCGCGGGCAGACGCCCGGGCGGCGCGGACACTGGGCAGATGGGCGGCGTCGATTCGTTCGTCGACCAGCCGCCACATGGTGGTCGTCGACGCGGCGGGACCGAAGACGTGTTCGCGATCGCCGCACCGCTGCCCGACGGCGTCGATGCAGTCCGCCCCGTCGGCCACCGCGGCGGCCAGATCGGCGAACACCGCACCCGGCTCGTAGATCCACGGGCCGCGATAGGTGTCGGCCAGCGCGGCCGTGACCTGCGTCGACAGCCCGGTCAGGTCCGCCAACTCCCGCAGCATCCCTACCCCGGCGTGCGACACGACACCGTGACCGTCCGCGGACACTTTCACCCGGGAAACCGCTGCGATACTCTTCACCTGCGAAGTGCCTTCCAGCCAGCGTCGTGGAACCGTAGAGAAGTCCCATTATGCCTTGCAGGACAGGCACTTTCGCTTATCTACACGCCGTCATTCGCCGCATTTCACGAATAATCCAGGCTAGCCGCTGCGCGACCGTGGATAGTGCGGCGATTGTCGACAACAAGCACCTGGTTGGCGGCGGTCCATTGATGCTCCTCAGCGTCGTCGGACAAGTGGACGAAGTAGTCAGACAATTGGCGCGCGCGCTGGTCGCAGGGCGTCATGCATCCAGGGTCGAACCGGACACCTCGATCGATCCTGGCAGTGGTATAGAAGCTGTCTCGTCCGCTCTGAACAAGAAATACCCCATCGTCGAGGTAGGGCGGCCATACCTCCGTGCGACCTTTCGATCGAAATATTCGACGGACGAGTGTAGGCACAGGGGTTGGGTTGGTAGCCACAAGGACGACGATGTCTGGTGGGTGGCGGAGGTGCGCTCCGTCGGTGTGCAGTGGCTGCTTATCGAGTCCGTGAATTGCGCTAAGCGACCTTGGAGGGGCCGCCGCCTGACTGGTGGGCCGCAAGACCGATACGGGAGGGCCGCTTACCCGATTTGGGACTTCGCGCCAGCCGTGGCGAAGCCCTGCTGAGCTGACGTCTTCCACCGAGCCATCGAGAGTGCACCACCCCTCCCGACGGGCGACCGTAGCCGCCTCCTGCAGATCCAAGAAATTCACAACATCTCGACGTTAACACCTGAAAAGCACACCGTCCGCTTAGCAATAACGAATCGCCCGAATCTGAGACGCCAGTTGACCTAACCGACGCTTAGCCCGACCAAAGGCGCTCAGCGCGAAGGCTAATTCGTTGCTGCCTATTGCCGCCCTCAGTCTGAATTGCTCGTGGCCCGACCTTCTCGATGCGAACGAGTCGACTTGGGCGTTTGTCGCTGTTGGCTCCGTTGGCTATTAGAGGAAACAGCTAGTCAGGGCGTTGGTGATGTTGGCGAGCGACGACTCATGTCGGAACTACTGCGGACGGTCTGCGGACGCAATAGATCATCTTTCGGATTTTAGATTTGGGTCGGGTGGTTAGGCGGTTAGGGGGCGGGCCGTGGCGGGCTGGTGTTCGCGCACCCATGTTTGGGTTGCCATTTGGGTGGCGTCCCAGGGCGACCCGAGTGGCGGGGTGTAGGAAAGGTCGAGTTCGCTGAGGCTGTCGACGGTCATTTCGTGGAAGAGGGCGGTGGCGTAGGTGTCGACGCGTTTGGCGATTTCGGCGCTGCGGTGTCCGACGAGTTGCGCGCCGAGGAGGCGGCCGCTGTGCTGGTCGCCGGTGATGCCGATGTTGATGGGTGTGGCGCCTGGGTAGTAGGCCTTGTGGTCGTCTGGACTCGACTGGCTGGTGACGGGGGTCCAGCCGCGGTTCGCGGCGAGGGCTTCGTGTTCGCGGAGGCCGGTGCGGGCGGCGACGAGGTCGAAGACCTTGACGACTTGGGTGCCCAGGCTGCCCGCGAAGTGGGCGTGGCCGCCGAGCGCGTTCTCGCCGGCCACGCCGCCTTGTTTGTGCGCCGTGGTGCCCAGCGGCAGCCAGGTGATGCCGAGGAGACGGTGGTGGGTGTGCACGCAGTCGCCGGCGGCAAAGATGTCGGGCAGGTTGGTGCGCATGGCTTCGTCGACAGCGATGGCGCCTTTGATGCCGAGGTCGGCGCCGGCGTCGGCGGCGAGTTCGGTGTTGGGGCGGACTCCGACGACGACGAGTACGAAATCAACTGTGCGCGAGACGGGTTGGCTGTCATGGCTGGCGGTGACAGTGAGTGCGCCGGTGTCGGTGCGGGTGATGGCGGTTACAGCGGTGTTGGTGAGAACCTCGACACCGTGGTGTTCGAGTTCGGCGTGCACCCGGGCGCCGAGTTCGGGGTCAACCGTGGGCAGAACTTCAGGCAGCGCTTCGATCTGGGTGACGTGGATGCCGCGCGAGGTAAGCGCTTCAACCATCTCCAGGCCGATGTAGCCGGCACCGACGATCACCGCGGTGGTCGGGTTGCGTCGCTGCAGGGAGTCCCTGACGGCGAAGGTGTCGCCCATGGAGTGCAGCAGGTGCACCCCATCGTCGGGTCCGAGCGCGTCGGGGCCGCTGAGCCCGCGGATGGGTGGGCGGGCGCTGATGGCGCCGGTGCCCACGATCAGGGCGTCGTAGGGCAGCTGCTGTGGGGCGCCGGTGGGGTCGAGGACGTCGAGGGTGTGCTCCTCGACATTGATGCCGGTGGCGCGGGTGTCGGTGAGCACCCGCATGCCGGTGGCGGCTAGGTCGGCGGCGGTGCGATGGGCCAGGTTGCTCCAGTGGGTGACTTCCCCGGAAACGTAGTAAGGGATGCCGCAGATGGAGAAGTTGGGATAGGCGTCGGCGACGACCACGGTGACATCGGTGGTGGGGTCGAGTTCGCGGGCGCGTAGCGCCGCGCTGATGCCGGCATCACTGCCACCAATCGCGACGATATGACGAGGTGTCATGCGGGATTTGGCTCCTGATATGTCAGGGTGCTGCGGTAGCGGTGCAGCACTGCGCCGCTGGGATTCGGCGATGAGTGCGACGTCTTATTTGATGGCGTTGGCGGCGCTGAGCACCTTCGGCTGGAATTGGTCTGGCAACGGGAAGTATCCGTAGTCTTCTAGGTCGGCCTGGCCTGGCCCGAGGGTGGACTGCAGAAACGCCCGAACCGCCGTCGCGGTCTGAGCGTCACCGTATTTCGAGCACACCAGTTCGTAGCTCGCGAGCATGATCGGGTAGGCGCCGGTCTGGGTGGGCTTGTAGAACGACGAGATGTTCAACACAAGGTTGTTGCCCTGACCGGCGATGGTGGCGCTGGCGATGGCCTTGCCGACCGTGTCCCTGTTGATGGCCACCGGATCCGGCCCGGCTGAGGTCACGATTCGGGCGGCGAACAGCCGCTGCTGTTGGGCGAACGACCATTCGTTGTAGGTGATTGCGCCCTCGGTGTTCTTGACCATCGCCGAGGTGCCTTCGTTGCCTGAGGCGCCCTGGCCGACCCCGCCATTGAACACCTTGCCGGTTCCCTTGCCCCACGCGCCGCCCGAGGCGGCATCCAGGTAGAGCTGGAAGTTATCGGTTGTGCCCGACGGGTCGCTGCGGAACACCACGTGGATGGGTTCGGAGGGCATCGTGTCGTTGAGCGCCTTGATCGCGGGGTCGTCCCACCGGGTGATCGTGCCGTTAAAAATCTTCGCCAGTGTCGGGGCGTCGAGCACCAGCCTGTCAACGGCTTCCAGGTTGTAGGTGATCGCCAACGGGCCGAACACCACCGGCAGATTCCAGGCATCCGAGCCGCACCGCTGCTTGGCCTTGCTGTACTCGTCTCCAGCTAGCGGCGAGTCTGAACCACCGAAATCGGTTTGGCCTGCAAGGAATTCGCTCACTCCGGCGCCCGAACCGTTCGAGGTGTAGACCAGCGTGTGTCCAGGGCAGGCCTGTTCGTAGGCTTTGATGAACCGGGTCATCGCATTAGCCTGCGCGGTGGAGCCGCTGGCCTTCAACGCCTGTTTGCCGCCGCAATCGACTCTCGCCGCGGTGGCGTATGAGGGGGTCGAGTGTTCGCGGCCGCACGCCGAAAGCACCAGCAGGGTGGCCGCCAGCAAGCTCAGCGCGGCCGAAGATCGCTTCAGTGAAATGGGCATCGTGGTTTCCTCCGCTCGTCAGTGCAATGCGCTATTGCTGGGTGGTGTTTGGGGGAGCGCTTGTGTGACGGTGCGAGTTGTCGGACGTCGCGGACTCCGTTGTTAGTAGGGGGTCCAAGGTGGGGGCCACGTGATCGATCCGGACGATCAACTCATCGAGTGCTCGATCGAAGTCGTCGGCCCGGCCGGTGCGTACAGGGTCAGGGATGGACCAGTGCAGGCGCCGGCTGTCGGCGGGCAGTTCTTCGTGGGCGTTATCGCAGACCGCAATGATCACGTCGTTGGACTTGACAACGTCATCGAGATGGCACGGGGTGTGGGGCCGCATCGGCAACTTGCGGCGCGCCGCCGCGGCCACCGCCGAAGGGTGTGCCTCAGGGGCGGGATGAGTCCCGGCCGAGGTCGCCGGCAGCGAGCTGCGGCGATTCCACACCGCCACGGCCAACTGGCTGCGCGCCGAATTCTGGGTGCAGACAAACACCACCCGCTCGGCACGCCACGCCGCCGAGGGCACCAACAAATCCAGCGACTCGGGGATCAACTGCAGATAGCTACGACGACGATCTCCTTCCGAACGGACTCGGCGCACAATTCCCGCGCCCTCAAGCACCCCCAGATGGTGCGCGATCAGACTCGACGACATCGACAGCGCGGTTTGAAGCTCCGAGGGCGACGCGTCCGCGAGCAGCAACCGATCGACGATCACCAGCCGGCCAGGGTCGGCCAGGGCGGCATGGATCTGCACCCGCCGCACTGCGTCCGAAGATAACTCAATCATAATTAAGTTAATTTTTACTGAGCTATTGAGGAAAGATCAAGGCGCTGGCAGGGTTCGGCGATCTCGTCATTTGACGTTCATCGGCAGGGCGGTCTGAATTCACCAATGAGCCGGCACGCGCGACGTCCAACGCGCACCCGGCTTATCGCGTGCCTATCGGAGAGGCGCGCAATCAGCTGCAGCAGCTGGGGTCGAGGACCGCGCAGAGGGCGGCCATTGCATCCCGGTGGGGGCGGTGGTAGACGTTCATGCCGCGGCGGTCGGATTCGACCAGGCCCGCCTTGCGAAGTTGGCTGAGGTGGTGGCTGACGGTTGACTCGGTCAATCGCAGAACGGCGGCAAGCTCGCGGGTGTTCTCCTCGCCAGCAGATGAGCCGAATAGACACGACATGACCTTGACTCGCGCGGGGTCTGCCAGTGCCTTGAGGCGTAAGGCAACCCGCAGGGCGTCGTCATCGCTCATGGGGCCGGCAGCCACCGGCGCGCAGCATACCGGCGCGGTGATGTCGATCAGTGGCAGTGTCTTCGGCACCGGAGCGATTCTGCCATACATGTTTGACATATATCAAAAAGGTGGCAGGCTGAGGGAGTCAAACAAGTTTGATATATGTCTCACAGGTATGGAGGTCTGCTCTCATGTCCCGCGTGCAACTCGCCCTCAACGTCGACAACCTCGACGATGCCGTCACGTTCTACTCCAAGCTGCTCAATGCCCAACCGGCGAAACGCAAGCCCGGCTACGCCAACTTCGCTGTCGCTGAGCCGCCGCTCAAGCTGGTGCTGTTAGAGAACCCGGGCAAAGGCGGCACGCTCAACCACCTGGGGGTGGAGGTTCGGTCAAGTGAGGAGGTTCACGGGGAGATTGCCCGGTTGCAGGGCGAGGGTTTGTTCACCGACGAGGAGATCGGAACGACTTGTTGCTTCGCCACCCAAGACAAGGTGTGGGTGACTGGGCCGGCCGGGGAGAAGTGGGAGATCTACACGGTGCTGGCCGACTCGGAGACTTTCGGGTCAGGCCCCCAGCACGTCGCTGCCGATACGGAAGGCGTTGTGTGCTGTGGCGTATCGCCATCTGACGGCGATAAAGAGAAGGCGGCGACCGGTTCTTGCTGTTGACAGCCACCAGAGCGGGGCGGGCGGGACCGGTGTCATCCCGCGCCGATCCCGCTATTTCGCGGATTCACGCATTGTTCGCTTGATCACGGATTCGATGGGGGTCAATATCGATGCGTGTCGAAGTCGCAGTTGCCGTTGATCGCGGAGCCGGGGTGTACCTTCGTCCCGCTTGTGCGTGAGCCACTGTCGGCTGAAGCGGCCATCCAATTGGCGGCCAAGCTGAAGGCGCTGTCCGACCCGGTGCGATTGCGCCTGCTAAGCGTCGTGGCCAGCCACGAGGGTGGTGAAGCCTGCGTTTGCGATTTGTCAGCGGGGATTGAACTGACTCAGCCCACCATCTCGCACCACCTGAAGGTCCTACGCACCGCTGGATTGCTCGACAGCGAACGGCGTGCCTCATGGGTGTATTACCGCGTGAACCAAACTGTGCTGCAACAACTCTCGCAGCTTCTGGGAACCGACACCCTCAGCCCAGCGACCCGACCATGAGTACCGTCCCGCGGCCACGCCGCTTAGTCGCCGAATTTTTCAGCACCGCGCTCCTCGTCCGCAACGTGTCTCGGCAGGCCCGCGACGCCGCTGCGGGCCAGCAGTCCCCAGCCGAATGAAAAGAACGGGATTGAACAGATGAGCCACAGCCGTAGCGAAACCCGCACGCCGCCGCCGGACGACAGCCACGTGGTGGCCCGGTTGTCGACGGTCGACCGATTCCTGCCATTGTTGATTGGACTGGGGATGGCGGCCGGGCTGCTGTTGGGCCGCCTGATCCCAGGATTGGCCAACTGGCTTAATGCTGTGTCTATCCACGGCACTAGCCTGCCGATTGCCATCGGGCTGCTATTGATGATGTACCCGGTATTGGCCAAGGTCCGTTATCGGGAGATCGGGCGGATCACCGCCGACCGCCGCATGATCGCCGTGTCGTTGATTCTGAACTGGATCGTTGGGCCTGCGGTCATGTTCGCCCTCGCCTGGCTGTTGTTGCCAGACTTGCCCGCCTACCGCACCGGCGTGATTCTGGTAGGGCTGGCCCGCTGCATCGCCATGGTGCTGATCTGGACCGACCTGGCCTGCGGCGACCGGGAGATGGCTGCTGTGTTGGTTGCACTCAACGCTGTGTTCCAGGTGCTGGCCTATGCCGGGCTCGGCGTCTTCTACCTCAACGTTTTGCCCGCCTGGCTCCACTTGCCGACCCAGAGCCTGCACGTCTCCTTCGCTGCGATCGCCGTCACCGTTGTGGTGTTCCTGGGGATCCCGCTGGTCGCTGGATTCCTCACTAGAACCCTCGGTGAACGCGCCCGAGGCCAAGAGTGGTATGAGAGCACGCTGCTGCCACGCATTGCGCCGATCGCCTTATACGGACTGCTGTTCACTGTGGTCGTGCTCTTTGCGCTGCAGGGCAAGACGATCACGTCCCAGCCACTGAACGTGGCCCGGATCGCGCTGCCGCTGCTGGTCTACTTCGCCGTGATGTGGGTCGGCGGGTTCGCCATCGGCCGGTGGCTACGCCTGTCCTACGCCCGCACGGCGGCCCTGGCGTTCTCCGCGGCCAGCAACGACTTCGAGCTAGCGATTGCCGTCGCCATCGGCGTATTCGGCGCCACATCCGGCCAAGCCTTGGCCGGCGTTGTTGGCCCGCTTATCGAGGTGCCCGTGCTGCTCGGCCTTGTCTACGTGGCCTTGTGGTTGCACCGTCGGCTGACATGGCCGCAAGCCCTCAGCTCCACGGCGGTTCGATGAGGACTTTGGTTTTCACGTTGACGACACCGACTCCGTCGAGTTCGCAGTCCCGGCTGCACTACGCGTTAGCCGCCGCAATCGCTCAGCCCTGAGGGGAGACTGGCGAGGAATTCAGTCGGCATCGTCGTCGTTCTATTCTGCAAGCACGCGGTACACGGTTGCCCGACTTACACCTAGCGTCGCCGCGATGGTGCCGGCCGATTCACCGCTGGCATGCATCCGCTGTGCAAGAGCGGTTTTGGAGGCGTCGAGTGCTTTGGGGCGCCCGATAGCCTGCCCCTGCGCCCGACGTGCTTCCCTTCCTGCAGCCCGCCGTTCCCGGCCTAGCTCAAGTTCAAGCTCAGCCAGGCTGGCGAGTACGCCGGCCACCATTCGGCCGGTTGCGTTCGAGGTGTCAATCCCCTCGCGTAGTGACCTCAGAACAATGTCGCAGTCTCGGAGTTCGCGAATCGTCATCATCACTTCGGCGGCATTGCGTCCAAGCCGATCGATGCCCACCACCACAATCGCGTCACTGGGGCGCGCGTAGTCCAGCAGCGCGGCAAGACCGGGCCGCTGCTCGCGTGTCGAGGTCCCTGACAGTTTGTCGGTGTAGACGCGGTTCGGGTGCACCCCAGCTGCGGTGAGGGCGTCTAGTTGTTGGTCTGGAGATTGGTGGCCGGTGGAAACGCGGGCGTATCCGATTTGAACACCGGTAGTGGGTGCGGTTGCGGTGGTCATGCCTCAAGTGTGTCTCAAAAGTCTCACAAATACAAGTATTGAGACGAAACTTTCGAGGCAACTTTTGCGACGATGCGACGTGGGCTTTCTTGTACCCCAACGTGACCTACCCGGCCTGTCTCAGAACTTTAGTTTTGAGACTGAAGCAGACCACCAGCCGTTCGATTGCCTCCACGCGCTTGCGGTCGATGACCTGGGTGTAGAGGTTGTGAGCGCAGTCGTGGCTTGCCGGGGCTGCGAGCGGGGGGATACTTCAGTTCCCCGCGAACCAGGCGGTGGTCACGGTGTGCGTCTGGGGTGGTGGGAAGTGCCCCGCCCCGAATGCACCGACTTTGACCGTCCACAGGGGGTGAGCACGGTCGACGGCCGGCACGGTGGTCCCTTCGAGGACAGCGATGTTCTGGCCGGGGCTGCAACCGTAGGCGGGGTACAAGCCGTCGTCTCGGCCACCCCAGGCGCCCCCATTGCGCAGGCGGCATTCAGTGCCGTCGTCCAGAAGCAACCCAAACGGCAACGGCGTCGCCGGCGGCTGCACAGCCGGCAGCGTATCCGTGTAGGCCACGCGATGAAGCTCCCTGTCCCAGGGATCATCGCCACACAACAGAGTTCCCGCATTGGACGGCCAACACACGCCGGCACCGGCAGCGGAAGGTGCACAACGGTAAATGCCGGAGTCGACCGCCGCTGGCGATGCGTCGCAAGCGAAGAC
Organism: Mycobacterium sp.; assembly: GCA_031292695.1. Classification (GTDB taxonomy): domain Bacteria; phylum Actinomycetota; class Actinomycetes; order Mycobacteriales; family Mycobacteriaceae; genus Mycobacterium. Next base: position 15,248 of record JARLGS010000236.1, read on the forward strand.
GTCGGTGATGCGGCTCGATGAAGGCACCGACGGCACTTCAAGGTAACCGTTGGCAGGTTGACCGTTGACAACCGCCACTGCGGTAATGACCTGCGTTGCCGCGGGTGCTGGTGCGCTGGTAGGTGCGGCGACGGGGGGAGCAGGGGCCGGCGCGGCGGTGCTGATCGACGGGGCCGGAGGTGTTTCGACTCGGGTGGAGGGTGCGGTCGTAGGGGGCCGCTGTTGCCACGGGTGCCACACCAGCGCAACGGCTCCAACCAGAAGGAGCGCAACCACCGCGGCAGCACGGATAACCCATCGCCTTCGAGGCCTACCGAGCTGTTGGGGTTCGACGACGCCTTGCTTGGGACGGGATCGAGTGATGTCCCGAGGGGTTTGCTTGGGTGCCAATCGAGCGGGGGCGGTCGGCGCGGCGGGGGCTTGGCGGGCTGCCTCGGCTTGCTCGGCGAAAGCGCGGGCGAAGTCTACGCAGCGGGTAAATCGATCGGCGGGATCCTTGGCCAGGGCCGCCGCGAGCACAGGGTCGAGCCTGCCCAGTTCGGGTCGCGTGTCGGCGAGGGCAGGCACCGGCGCGTTGAGATGGCGGCTGATTACGACCGCCGGATTGGAGTGAGGGTACAGCTGCGATCCCGTCAAAAGGTGGTAAGCGGTAGCGGCCAGCGCGTACTGGTCGGCGCGCCCGTCGATCTCTGCACCCATCAACTGTTCAGGTGCGGCGTACGCGAGTGTGCCCACGGTGAAATTGGTCGCCGTAAGGCCACTGATGTCACCCATTGGTCGCGCAATGCCGAAGTCGGCCAATAGGATTCGTCGCTTGCCATCCTCAGGCTCTGTAAGCAGTATGTTGGCGGGCTTGACATCGCGGTGCAACAGTCCCCGTTTATGGGCGTAGTCGAGCGCTTCAGCGACAGCTGTGACGATGGCGCAAGCATCCTTTACTGGCATCCCCGCTGGGTAACGGTCCTTCATTAGCTGCCCGGCGTCGGTGCCCTCGACGTAGTCCATCGAAATCCAAAGGTGGCCTTCGAACTCTCCGCGATCATGCACGCCGACGATATGCGGGTGCCACAACGTCGCGGCCAGATCAGCCTCGCGGTGGAAGCGCTCCCGAAAGCTGTCGTCCGCTGTTAGGGCCTCGGACATAACTTTCAGAGCATCGCGCCTTGGCAGCCTCGGGTGCTGAGCAAGATAGACCTCGGCCATCCCGCCCGAACCCAGCATCTCCAGAATCGTGTAACCCGCAATCGTCGTCCCCACCGTCACCGACACGCGGCGGATACTACTGCTGCCGTGGGCAACCGCGGTGCGGAATGGGCCACTCGGATGCCAGTGCGTGCGCCGCAGAGATTGGCATATCGGCCCGCGGTGGGCGCGCACGAAGGATACTGCTAGTCGAAATTCAAGGGGGTGGCGTGGCTCCAGCGAATGACCGCATCGGATCGATGTTCGGCAAGTACAAGCTCAACCGGCTGCTCGGGCAGGGCGGCATGGGAGAGGTATACGAGGCGTTCGACACCAGCAAGGACCGCACCGTCGCGCTAAAGATCCTGCGCCAAGAACTCTCCAATGACGAGCACTTCCGCAACAGATTTCAGCGCGAGTCCCATGCCGCCGCAATGCTCGAGGAGCCCCACGTCATCCCGATCTACGACTGGGGCGAAACCGACGGCAGTCTGTTCATCGACATGCGGCTCGTCCGCGGCCAAGACCTTCACGATTTACTCAAGCGAGGCCCGCTCGAGCCCGAACGTGCGGTCGCGATCATCCGGCAGATCGCAGCCGCCCTGGACGCCGCCCACGCCCAAGGCATGATCCATCGCGACGTCAAACCGCAGAACATTCTGGTCACCTCAACCGAAGACTTCGCATACCTCATCGACTTCGGGATCGCGCAAAACCTCGATGACACTCGGCTGACGGTCGCGGGAACGGCGATCGGGTCATTCGCCTACATGGCACCAGAGCGGTTCGAAGACCTGCCGACGACTTCCTCCGTGGACGTGTATTCGTTGGCCGCTGTGCTTTATGAGGCCCTCACCGGCCAGGCCCCGTTCACGGCCAGCGGCGTGGAGCAGTTGATCGCCGCCCACATGTCGGCGCCCCCGCCGCGGCCCAGCGTGGTCAATCCCCGCGTGCCGCCCGCCTTCGATGACGTGATCGCCCGCGGAATGGCCAAAGACCCCGACGACCGCTACGGCAGCGCCGGGGCACTCGGCCGCGCCGCGCAACGCGCCCTGGCCGGAGCATCCTCGTCCGGGCCCCTCAGCGGACCCTTCGCGGCACCACCAGTTCTTGACAGCGCCGGCGGACCCGGCCCCTACGACGGTGGGCCTACCCGTCCGGCGTGGCAAGCCGGCCAACAGCAGACCCACCAGGGCCGCCCGTGGCTCGTGCCGACGGTGATCATTGTCGCTGCCGCGCTCGTCCTGGGCGGTATCGGAGTCATTATCGGATTGCTCGCCCAGCAGAAAAGTCCTCCCCCACCACCGCTACGCCGACGACCGGCCCAACAGCAGCGTCGCCAACCTTCGATCAAGGCCAGGGCCCAACGTCGGTACAACTAGTCCCACCGCCAGCGCCTCCATCCTCGCCTCCGCCCCCTACTCTTGCGCGCCCACCGCTAATCAGCGGCCCTGATAACAGCGCCAGCCATGAGAGCTGCGACTATGGCTGGTCCCTCAACAACATCACCGGATGGGGTAGCCACGCCGGGCGAGGAACGCCGGAGACATCGTGCTATTTCGCCGGTAGTGTGCTTACGTCGTATTGGAACGAGTATGGAAAGGCCAGTCGGCAACTGCGGACCGTATCAGCGCCGGGCGCAGTCGATTGCAGCACTGTTGACGGGGCCGTGTGCGACGGATCGAACTTCCTAATGCAATGCGCGGCTTATGGTTCCGATAACTGGATCACGTGCACTGGCGGCCACGATGCGCGGGTTTATCTCTATTGATGATCGCTTCAGTTCGGGCGGTGCAGTCCCAGCCCGAAGGTGCAGCCGTCACTGGTTTGACGTGGACAAGTCAGGGGGTGGGTCGAAATCCCTAAGCCGCGACGACGCGGGCGACCCTTCGGGCGCCATCCGTATCGGTACGAGTTTTGAAAATATGTGAGAGACATCTCACGAGTTAGAAGTCAAGCGGCGAGCGGGAGAGGAGGTGAAAACGCCCGATGTTCGTTCTAGGGCTGGCCGGTTTGCAGGCAGTGGTGGAGCTGGCCGAGGAACTTGTTGAACGGGTGTCGTTGGGCTTGGTGGTTCCCGTCGCCGGCGGCGCGGCGGGCGTCGAAGTAGCGGCGGGCACCCGGGTCAGGATCGCCACCTCGTTCTCCAACTCCCGGATGCGCTTTTTGGCGGCAGTGAGCTAGGCCTGCTCGGTGCGGCTCAGGCCCGGGAGCTGACCGGTGTCAATAAGCTCCTGCTTGCGCCAGGAGTAGACGGTCTGATCGCTGATACCCAGATCGGCAGCGACCTGGCGACTGGGCGGCCAGAGGCCACCAGATCGAGAACATTGCGGCGGAACTCCTCGGGATAACGCTTGGGCACGGACACCGGCTCCTTCGACCGACGTCGTGACCAGAAGTCAAACAAACCGACTCCGTTCAACCCAGGGCACATCAGCCGGTTGTATCGCCACCGCATCCGGTCGTAGTGGATCTCAGTCACTTTCGATCCCATGCAGGACGGTACTTTGATCAGGTTGCCGCGGGCGAGTCCATCGTGATCGCCCATCAGGGCTGCCAACTGGCCCGCATTTCGGCATGATCGGCGGACCCCTCTCGGCGCGTACGCTGTCGCCCGCCGGGCTGTTCACGGGTAGCTCCCACGCGTCCTGAGCGACGGTGGGCGGGGCGCCGATGAGGAACGGCGCCGGCTCAAGACTTGTCGGGGACGGCATGTGCGGGCGGACGAAGCGACTTGGGTCTGCCCCGTTCTCCGGGCGCTTGCCTTTGACCATTGCGCGAGTATGAACATATAATATGATTAGTGTTCAATACGATATATTGATATAATAACTGCGGCCGTTTGTGTTGGTGGCCGTTAGGTGGTTTTGCAGCGAATGGCGGCCGAGCATCCCTGTAGGTCAACGTAAATCAACATCTGTGAGGTTATGACATGGAGACATCTGCCGCGGCAGCGGAACGAGTGCACAAGGCGCTTGTCGAGTGGGAGCTCGTAAAGCTCAACACCGCATTCGCCTACTTCATGGACCACGGGGACTTCGAATCGATGATCCAGTTGTTCACCACCGATGCGCACTTCGACAGGGCGGGCAACATCCATCGCGGCCGTGATGAAATCCGGGAGGCTATGCGTCAGCGCCCCAAGATGACCGCGCGACATCAGCTGACGAATTTCCATTTCCTCAACGTCTCCGACGAATACGCAGAGGGCGTCATCTGCGCGATGGTGTACCACGGGCCGCCTCAGGAGGACGGCAAGCCGGCGGATTACGCCGTCGATGAGTGTCGATTCATGGAGTTTCAGGACAAGTACGCACACACACCACAGGGATGGCGTATCGCATCGCGGATCGGAAGGGCGATACTGGTTCCGCGCAAGATCACGCCGTGACGCGCTGCCTGCTGAAGTGCGCGCGGCATGAACCTGGACGAATGTGGCCCCGATTAGAAGGATCGGTTTGACACCCGCCTCGTTGCGCGAGGCGTTTGGGCATTTCCCTCCGGTGTAATCGCGGTGGCCGTCGAGGCGTGCACAACACCTCGACCACCTGCCAATGCTCAAGGGTCTGTCTTCGCTGGGTATCAGCGTGTTGGGTGAGGTGCACGGCGTCGCGCGCACGCTGGCCGCCAAGACCAGCGACCGGGTTGCGGGGATCCATGCCGTGTGGAGGGAGTCCGGAGCCCCACTCACAGATTTGCGATTGCCAGACGCGCCTTTGAACCGGGGCGATCGGACCGGTGATGCCACCGCCGACCTCCAGGACGATCTTACCGATCGCCTTTATGCGCTGGAGTTCACCGAGTTCAACGCCGACATCGGCGAGCGGGTTGATCGCGCCGATGTGCGGACGTACCTCTTTGCCGAGGAGCATCTGCAGCACCTCGCTGCGGTACCGTGCCGCGACATCGGGCAGGTGATCCATGATGGTCCGGTTCTCGAACCTATCACCCAAATTCCCTTGAGCAGATAAAGGTTCAGTGGTAGACGCGGGTTATCGCCCGCGGCAAAGCCGAGCACGACGTAGCGCCCGCCCCAGCGCATCGCACGCAGGCAGGGTTCGGAATACCGGCCGCCGACGGGGTCGACACAACCGCCGAGCCGCCTCCGGTGAGTGCGTTGAGCCTGCCTTTGAGGTCGTCTGCTCCGTAGTCGGACACTGTGACGGCCCCATAAATCGGCTGCCACCCGGAGCTTCTCGGCATCCGTGCGCTGATGTACGAAAAATATTGATTATGTATAATCAGTTCGATCCATATCAGATAGCGGCTCGGATGGCGCGGCCGGAGGCGAAAGGAGGCGGTCCGTCCTGAGACATCGACTCCTAGTCGTCGAGTTGGTCGAGCGCACCGACGTCGCCTTATCGCGTGCAGGCTCTCAGCTGCGACGTTGGATCAAGATCTGAAATCTTCCCGTATATAGGCATTGCCAAAGCGGCAGAGAGGCGAACAAGTGCAGCGCACCCTGTTCAAGGACGACCACGAGGCGTTTCGGGCGACCGTCCGCGCGTTCTACGCCGAGCAGGTGGTTCCGGAGTACGCGGAATGGGAGCTGGCCGGTGCGCCGCCGCGGCATTTCTGGACCGCCGCGGGCAAGCTTGGTCTGCTGGGTATTCAGGTTCCCGAGGAATTCGGTGGCGGAGGCCAGGACAGCTACTTGTTCAACGTGATCCTGACCGAGGAATCCCAGCACGCTGGCGTCGCGCTCGGCGGGCTGCGAATGCATACCGACATTGCGATGCCGTACTTCCTCAACGTCGCCAATGCCGAGCAGCAGAGTCGGTGGCTGCCGCGACTGGTGTCCGGCGACGCGGTGAGTGCCCTGGCGATGTCGGAGCCGGGCGCAGGTTCCGACATGAAGGCGATCACCACCCGCGCGGTGCGGAGCGGCGATCATTACATCGTTTACGGCTCCAAGACGTTCATCTCCAACGGCGCCAACGCTGATCTCATCGTCACCGCCGTCAAGACCGATCCGGGAGCCGGCCGGGAAGGCCTGAGCCTGCTGGTGATCGAAGGCGACAGCCCTCGACTCATTCGGGGCCGCAAGCTGGAGAAGCTGGGCTTGAAGTCGCAGGACCTGGCGGAGCTGATCTTCGACGATGTAGTAGTGCCCGCCGAGAACTTATTGGGGGAGGAGGGCAAAGGGTTCGCCTATCTGACGGAGAACCTTGCCCAGGAGCGCCTCTCGATTGCGGTGAACAGTCAGGCCGCCGCGGTCGAGGCGTTGCGGGACACTATCGAATACACCAAGGGCCGCAAGGCGTTTGGTACGACAGTATCGTCATTCCAGAACACCAAATTCGAACTCGCAGCCTGCGCCACCGAAATCGAGGCTGGTCAGTCACTGCTCGACCGGGCCCTGCTGGCTCATGAGGACGGGAAGCTGCCGGCGGCCGATGCGGCCATGGTCAAGCTGTACTGTACCGAGCTGCAGGGCCGAGTGATCGACCGCTGTCTGCAGTTGCACGGTGGCTACGGCTACATGATGGAATACCCGATCGCGCGGGCCTATGCCGATGCCCGGGTGTCGCGAATCTACGCCGGCTCCAGCGAGGTCATGAAGGTGATCATCGCCCGGTCGCTTGGGCTCTGACCCGTTGACGCCCGCATCCAAATTCTCTACTCTACAGAAATAGCCTCTGCAGACCAGAGGATCGGAAGCACCGGGTCTGAGGAAAAGGTCGCTATGACACAGCAGTTGAGTGTTCTCGATGATGTACGGCGGGGGATGATCCCGGCGCATATCTACAACGACCGCGAGATCTTCGAACTCGAGAAGGAACGGATCTTCAGCCGGGCGTGGATCTTCGTCGGGCACGAATCAGAGATCGCCCAACCGGGCGATTACGTGGTGCGCCGGATCCTCGACGATTCGTTCATCATCATTCGCGACGAAGAAGGTCAGGTGCGCGCGCACTTCAATATGTGTCTGCACCGTGGGATGCAGGTATGCCGCGCCGAGATGGGCAACGCCTCGCATTTCCGGTGCCCGTATCACGGCTGGTCCTACCGCAACGACGGCAGGATCGCCGGATTGCCGTTCCACCACGATGCCTATGGCGGGGAGGCCGGATTCAGGCGCAAGGGCACACGACTGCTGCCGGCGCCGAACATCGGCATCTACAACGGAATGATCTTCATCAGCTTGGCCGCGACGGCCCCGCCGCTGGAAGAATATCTCGGCGACTTCCGCTTCTATCTGGATTTCTACACCAGGCAGAGCCGCAGCGGCATCGAACTGCACGGGCCGCAGCGCTGGCGGATCAAGGCGAACTGGAAGATCGGCGCCGAAAACTTCGCGGGCGACATGTACCACACCCCACACACGCATACATCGGTCGTGGAAATCGGCCTGTTCCGCGAGCCGAGCGCCCAAAAACGCAAGGAAGGCGCGCTTTATTGGGCCGGAAACGGCGGTGGGACCACATACAAACTGCCGGAGGGCTCACTCGAGGAGCGTCTGCGCTACGTCGGCTACCCCGACGACATGATCGCCCGGATGAAGCAGTCCTGGACGGCCGAGCAGCTCAACATAATCGGCGAAGACGGGTTCATGTTCAGCGCCGCATCGCTGTATCCCAATCTTTCCTTCGTGCACAACTGGCCGAAGGTCGCAGATTCCGATGACGTGCTCCCGTTCATCACCCTGCGACAGTGGCAGCCGATCAGCGAGGATGAGACCGAAATACTGTCTTGGTTCGCCGTCGACAAAGAGGCCCCGGAGCAGTTCAAGGCGCTCTCCTACAAGGCATATCTGATGTGTTTCGGCAGCACCGGCATGTTCGAGCAGGATGACGTGGAGAACTGGGTGTCGCTGACCAACACCGCGGCCGGCTCCATGGCCCGCAGGTTACTGCTCAACAGCAGAATGGGTCTGCTGGAAGACGGCACCGAGGTCGCGCCGCCGCTGACGCGTGAACAGTTCTCCGGACCAGGCGTCGCACGGAAGGGCTACAGTGAGTTCAACCAGCGAGAACTATTGCGGCGCTGGGCAGATGACCTCGAAAGCCCGGTTGAGGCCGCAGCACAGGACTCCGAACCCGGTGGCAGCGTTCCAGCCGCCGGTGACAAGGTGGTGAGCCGGGCGTGAGTACTGACACCACAACATCCGGTCGGGCCGCAGTGGCCGGCAGGCCAGGCGTCACCCATTCGGCTGCGTCTCGCCTCGGTGTCCATGCATCCCGAATCACCCGCAGCGGCAACACATTGCGCTTCGATGACGAACGCCATCTGTTGGCGCACAGGTGGCTGGTCGACGAGGCCTATCTACTCGACGCGCAGGCCTACACCGACTGGCTGGACATGCTCGCCGAGGACATTCACTATCTGATGCCGGTGCGGGTCACCACCGCCCTCGGTGCAGGCTACGACACATCTCCGGGCATGGCCCATTTCGATGAAGACAAGTACTCGCTGTCTCGCAGGGTCGCGCGATTCCTCACCGAACATGCGTGGACCGAGGATCCGCCTTCGCGGCTGCGGCACCACCTGTCGAATGTGCGCACCTTTGCCACCGAGGATTCCGACCACCTGGTGGTCGAGTCGGCGACACTTCTCTTCCGTAGCAGGGGCGACGTCCGAGAAGGAGCCTTTCTCTCCGCGGGCCGCGAGGACCTGCTGCGCCGCGAGGGTGAGCAGTGGAAGCTGGCCCGCCGGACCATTCTGGTGGACGAGTCGGTGATCCGGATGCAGAATCTGGCGATCTTCCTATGACGGTTCATCCGCAACAGCCGGCATCAGTGCGATCGGGGACTGACACGGGCCGTCCGGAACATGTTGTCGGCGAACCGATTACGATCGGCAACGAGTTTGCGGAGGTTCGGGTCGCCCGCGTGCAGACGCGCAACGGGTCGCGTCTGTTGATCGAATCGCTGAAATCCGGGCAGCGGGTGTCGCTGTGCCCGTTGGAACTTGAGGCGCTGACCTGGCAGGCCACGGCCACGTTCTCGGCAATGATCGGCCAGCCGTTCGGGTCGCTGGTCACCGACGAATCCGGGGACACACCGTCAGGCCGGACGTGACCGGCTGGCTCGAGGGTCGCCGGGCGCTTGTCGTCGGGGCCGGCTCCGGGATTGGCAGGGCTGTTGTCGACGCCTTCCTGGGCGAAGGTGCCCGGGTAGCGGTCCTGGAGCGCGATCCCGACAAATGCGCGGCATTGTCAACGGCCCATCCCGAGGTGGTCACGACGGCCGGCGACGCAACCACCCGAATCCCGAACGATCTGGCCGTCGCAGCCGCGGTGGAGGCGTTCGGGGGACTCGATGTCTTGGTCAATTGTGTTGGGGTGTTCGACTTTTACCGCAGCATTGAGGATCTGGACGCCGACGTTCTCGACGGCGCTTTCGACGAGATCTTTCGTGTCAACGTCAAGAGTCACCTGCATTCGGTCAAGTCCGCTCTACCGGCGCTGCGTCAGTCCGAGCACGCCGTCATTCTGCTGACCGAATCCACGTCGGCCTACTACCCGGGCCGCGGCGGAGTGCTCTACGTCGCCTCCAAATTCGCTGTCCGCGGCCTGGTGACCGCGCTGGCGCATGATTTGGCCCCTGGTGTCCGGGTGAACGGGATCGCGCCCGGCGGCACGTTGGGCACCGACTTGCGGGGCGTGGCGAGCCTCGGATCAGCCGAGCGCAGCATGTCCGACACTCCCGAACGGGCCGGTGAACTGGCCGCACGTGTGCCACTGGAGATCGCACTGACCGGCGAGGATCACGCCTGGAGTTACGTCTTTCTCGCGTCGGATCGATCGCGCGGCATCACCGGCGGGGTCGTTCACTCCGATGGCGGGATGAGTGTTGCCGGGGCGCCGAAGAAGCGGCGATGACGCCCAACCACAGTGAAGATACAGGGGATGCCATGCCGAATCTGAAGCCATATGCCGGGACCCGCACGGGATACCTGTTGCAGGAGAGTGTCTCGGAGGGGCTGCGCTGATGTCCGGCAGGACCGTTGTCATTGTCGGGAGCTCGGTTGCCGGGGTGCGTACTGCACGGGCATTGAGAACCCAAGAGTTCGACGGTCGCATCGTGCTGATCGGCAAGGAAACCGAACTCCCATACGACAAGCCGCCGCTCTCCAAGCAGTTCCTGGCCGGCGCGTGGGATGAGGACAGGGTGAGACTGTTGACGGCGGACGACGCGGAGGCCGCCGGCATCGAGCTACGCCTCGGCAGTGCCGCGGAACGCCTCGATGTCGCTGATCGGAAAGTCGTCCTCGCCGACGGCACACGAGTGCCCTACGACATCCTTGTCGTGGCCACCGGCGCTGACGCGAGGCCGTCCCCGTGGCCGGTCGAATCCGGCTTACACGTTGTCCGCACTCTCGACGACAGCCGGGGACTGGCCCGCGACCTCACCTCGTCATCGGGTCCCGTGGTGGTGGTCGGTGGCGGATTCATCGGCGCAGAAGTGGCGGCAACCGCCCACGCGGCGGGCCGAGACGTCACGATCGTCGACCCTCTGCACGCGCCGATCGGCCGGGTTCTGGGTGGGGAACTCGGAGCCATGTTCACCGATCTGCACCATCGCCACGGCGTACGGACCCGATTCGGCGAAGGTGTCGAGGCGGTCGAGGGCACCGCCGGGAAGCTGCGCGTGACATTGACCAACGGCGAGGTGCTACCGGCCAGCACCGTCGTCGTGGGTATCGGCGCCCGTCCCAACGACACCTGGCTGTCGTCGTCGGGACTGCTCATCGACGACGGTGTGGTGTGCGACGAGTATTGCCGTGCAGTCGATCACAGCGATATCTTCGCGGTGGGTGACGTCGCCCGTTGGCATCATCCGCGGCATCGTGAAGATGTCCGGGTGGAGCACTGGACCAACGCCTCGGAGCAGGCGGCTTGTGTAGCCCACAACGTCCTGCACCCCGATGAACTGCACCCTTATGAACCGACGGAGTACGTCTGGAGCGACCAGTACGACTGGAAGATCCAGATCGCCGGGCGACCGGGCCGAGCCGAACTCCTGCAGCTGATCGGCAACCTGAGCGGTGAAAAGCCACGTGCTGCAGCAATTTACAGCGACGACAGCGGGCTGCTACGAGGCGCCGTGACCGTCAACTGGCCGAAGGCCATCTTGATATGTCGCAGACTGATCGGCGCTGAGTCCACCGCCGCGGCGGCTCTGCACGAGATTGAACAGTTGCCGCAGGCCGGTGCCACGGCGAGCGCCCGGCAGTAAGCATCCAGGATCGCGTGAATCGTTGTCAGGAGGCCGCAGGGGTGACCGAACCAAACGATTTCGTCGCTGCACGCGAATACGGGCCCGTACCGGGGTACCCAATCGAATCGGTCGACAACGCGTTGCGTGCGTTGATGTTGTTGGTTGAGCGGTCCGAGATCCGGCTCACGGAGGTTAGCAGTCATCTTTCAGTAGCCAGTTCGACGGCTCACCGCCTCCTCGCGATGTTGGCCTACCGCGGACTGGTTCGCCAGGATCCGGAGACGAAGGCGTATCGGTCCGGTCCCAGCCTCGACTTGTTGGCCTTCAGCGTGGTTGGTCGCCTCGACATCCGGGTCGGTGCGCGGCCTGTCCTGGAGAAATTGAATGCGGATCTGCGGGAAACGGTGCACCTGGGCCGACTGGACCGCGCGCAGGTAGATTTTGTTGACTCCATCGAAAGTTCTCAGGCGTTGCGGGTTTCGGCTCGCCTGGGTGTGGCGATGCCGGCTCATTGCACGTCGACGGGCAAGGTGCTGCTGGCTGCGCTCACTGACGAGCAACTTGACGCGCTGTATCCCGATCCTGGTCTTTCCCAGCTGACACGGCGCTCCATCAAGTCCAAGAAAGCGTTGAAATCCGAGCTTGCCACCGTGCGTCGTCGTGGATTCGCCACCAGCGACGAGGAAGGTGAGGAAGGCGTCGTCTCGATTGCGGTGCCCCTGCGGGGCGGCTCGTTCGCGCTCGCCGTGTCCGTACCGGTGAGCAGGATGGACAGCGACTTCCGCGACGTGGTTCTGGAGAATCTGCTCGCCGCCAAAGCTGAGATCGATGAATTACTACCGTGATTGATCCCCGAACGGAGTGAACATGTCGCAACGGCTCGAGTTGACCTACGGTGGGGAGTTGTACGATCGCACCTGGCGCCTGTACACCGGGGAGGTACAGCCCGAAGGTGTGCGCCTACGGTACTTGCACACATCTATCGAAGACTTGTTCTGGCGTCAGGGCAAGTATGCCGAATTCGACGTCGCTGAATATTCGACGGGTGCATATCTGGCTGCCCTGAAGAACCCCGACAGGGCTTTTGTCGCCCTTCCGATCTTTCCGTCCCGGGCCTTCCGGCACGCTGCGGTCTATGTCAACGCCGACGCGGGCGTGTCACAACCTGCGGATCTGGCGAACACGACGGTCGGCACCCCGGAGTGGAGCATGACCGCTTCACTGTGGATGCGCGGCATCCTCGGGGAACACTACGGCGTTGACTTGACGTCGATTGATTGGCGGACAGGAGGTTTGGAGGAGGCCGGGCGACAGGAGAAGGTGCCCGTCATCCCTCCGCAGGACTTCCGGGTGCGCCATATCGGCGATGACGACACGTTGAGCAACCAACTGTTAAGAGGTGACCTCGACGGGTTGATCACGGCCCGAGCTCCTCAGGCTTTCTTGCAGGGTGACTCGCGTATCAAACGGCTATGGCCGGATTTCCGCAGCGCGGAACGCGCGTATTTCGAAGCGACGGCGATCATCCCGATCATGCACGTTGTCGTGGTCAGGCGTGCGCTCCTCGCCGCTCACCCCTGGCTCGCCAACAATCTGGTCGATGCGTTCGAGGCGGCCCGCAGGCCCGTCCAGCGCGATCTGCTCGATACCGCGGTGTGCACGAGCAGCCTGATATGGGAGTCCGCCTACGCAGAAGAGGAAGCCGCTGTGCTCGGCGATCCCTTCCGATATGGAGTGGCCGATAATGCGGTCACCCTTCAAGCGCTGTTGAACTATGCCCATCAGCAAGGATTCACTGACCACCTGCTCGGCTACGAGGAGGTCTTCGCCCCGTCGACGCTGAGCCCAGCGCGGATATGAGGGAATCAGGCCAAGTTCAACCTCAACATTGTGACGGCTGTCCCTGAAGTAACCGACTCAGTCACTGACTCCGGCAGATCAGCTGCGAAGAGCGCCGCACCCGCCGGTCGTTCGGCGATGACAAACGGGTAGTCGGTGCCGACGGCAACACGGTCAGCACCGACGCGGGCAATCAGTGCGGTCATGGCGGCGGGATCGAACACAAGCGAGTCGTAATAGAAACGATCGGCATACGAGGATGGCCGGCCGCTGGTACCGGCAGCGTCCGGAACACACTCCCAGATGCGGTCGATCCGCGGCAGCAGTGCCAGGAACGCGCCGCCGCCGTGCGCGAGGAGGATCTTGAGGTGTGGATGACGGTCGAGGACGCCGCCCATCACCAACGACGCCGCCGCCGCCGCGGTTTCAGCTCCCATACCGATCGAATGCGCCAGCCCGTGTTTCTTGAGCCGATCGGCGCCAAGCACGTTCCATGGGTGCACGAAGATGAGCGCACCCGTTTCCGCGCAGGCGGCGAAAAACGGGTCGAGTTCGGGGTCATCGAGATTGCGCCCGCCGACATTCGACCCGACCTCCACACCGGACAACTTGAGATTTCCGACGATGTCGACCACCATCTGGGCTGCCCGCGCAGGATCCTGCAACGGGACGGTGCCAAGTCCGGCGAATCGAGACGGGTGATCACGGGCCACACCGGCGATCCACTCGTTCTGCACTCGCGAGAGGTCCGCCACGCCATCGGCGTTCAACCCGTAGGAGACGGTGATGGGAATGGGCGAGATCACCTGCATAGAAACACCATCGGCGTCCATGTCCTCCAGGCGCCGGGCCGGGTCCCAACAGTGATCCGTGATCGACCGGAAATGCCGGCCACCGAGGAGGATGTCCGCCGTGCATGGGCCGGTCTCGACCAGTTCTGGCCATGAACCGCCGAATCGTCTTCCGAAGCTCGGCAAGTCGCGCGGCAGGCCGTGGGTGTGCACATCGACTAAGCGCGGTGCCCGGCTCGGTCCGGCAATCATCATGACGGAACCCGCTCCTTACCTCGGTTGGGCTGACTGTGACGGCCCGAAAGAAGCTGATTTGCAGCGGGTGACGGGGCGTTGTTCTCGATCGACTCGAGGAAGCGCTCGAGGAGGGACTGCAGTTGACGCTGTTGCCTCGGGGTCAGGTCTTCCATCAGCCGATGTAGATATGTCCAGTGTCCCGGCAGGAACTTGCGCAAGAAGGCGCGGCCCTGGGTGCTGATCCGAATCAGGAACGATCGACGGTCATCCGGATTCGAGATCCGTTCGACATAGTCACGCGTGGCCAGAGCATCGACCACCCCGGTCAGGTTGGCCGGCCGCACGGATACCGCCTGTCCGAGCGCGCCCATTGTCAAAGGCTCGGTCGAGCGGTCCAAGACGGTCAGGATGTTCAACTGGCTGGTATTGAGCCCGTGCGGCAGAAGCTCTGCGGCGTGAGCGCGTTCAAAGGCCGTTGCGGCACGAAACATGGTCAGCGTCAAAGCCAATACCGCGGTGTCAAAATCAGGGCCCTCGCGATCGGCCGCCTGCGCGATCTGCTCGGTGATAGAAGGCGGCGTGCGAGGAGCTCGCGGCATCGGCTGGCCTCCAAGTCGGATCGGGTATTTCTCCTGTGTACAGTACAGAACATAAAGCAGTCGGGTTGAGTGCCGATTGGCGCCATAGGAACTGTGCCACAACGCCTTCCGACGCCGGTGGCGTCAATGCAGCGGGATGTTGACCGTCTTCGACTGCAGGTAGCTCTCCAACTCCTCAACACCTTCCTCGGTGCCGACTCCGCTGTTCTTGTGCCCGCCGAACGGCGCTCCCAGGAAATGGCTGCCTGACCCGTTGATCCAGACGTAGCCGGTATCCAGCCGATCGGCCACCGATATCGCGGTGGTGATGTCGTTGCTCCACACCGCCCCGGTCAGCCCGAACGGGAGTTCGTTGGCCTGCTCGACGACGGTGTTCAGGTCGGTCCAACGGAAAACCGACAGCACCGGCCCGAAGATCTCCTCACGTGTGATCCTCATTGACATGTCGACGTCGGCGAATATCGTCGGTTCGATATAGAAACCTTTCGCGAAGTCGTCACCCTTAGGCCTGCCGCCGCCCGTCACCAGTCGCGCGCCCTCGGTGTGGGCTGATTCGATGTAACCCATCACCTTGTCGTACTGGGCTTGTGAGACCAGGCATCCCATCTCGGTGTCGGGGTCGAGCGGATGGCCGATGCGGATAGACTTCAGGCGATCGGTCAGACCGGCGACGACCTGGTCATGCAGCGAGTCGTGGACGAAGAGCCGTGTGGTCGATCCGCACGACTGCCCTTGGCTCCAATGGCAGTTCATCCCGAATGCGGCGCCCTCGACGACGGCGTCGGGTTCGGCGTCCGGGCACACGATCATCGCGTTCTTGCCGCCGAGTTCCAGCGTGACATGCTTGATTCCCGCCGACGCGGCCGACGCCATGACCTTCTGGCCGGTCTCGACGCTGCCGATGAGAGCGATCCTTTTGACGGCGGGGTGTCGTACCAGCGCATCGCCTGTCACTGCGCCCGGCCCAGACAAGATGTTGACCACCCCGGGGGGAAACGACTCGAGGACGATCTCGGCCATCAACAGCGACGACAGCGGTGCCTGGTCGGGTACTTTGAGAACGAGTGTGTTGCCGGTGACCAGCGGTGCGCCCACTTTCGCGGCCGCGAACAGTATCGGATGGTTGTAGGGAATGATCCGTCCCACGACGCCGTAGGGTTCCTTGCGGGTCAGCAGCCAGCTTCGGGTCATCGAAGGCAGCGTCGCACCGGCGAGGCTGAACGCGACCCCGGCGTGATAGTCGAGCCAGCGTGCCGCCATCATGACGTCGCCCACCATGGCGGTCACCGGATTGCCGGTGTCGATGGCGTCGAGCAATCCGAAGTCTTCGGCGCGCGAGCGCAGACGCGCGGCGAAAGCCCGAATCATCTCCGCCCGCTCGAGAAGCGTGGTGTCACGCCAGCGTGGGAATGCGCGGGCCGCAGCCGATACCGCATCCTCGACGTCGGCGCTCCCGGCAGCGGGGACCCTGGCAATGGTCGTCCCGTCGTGCGGAGTGGTGATTTCCATCGTCGCACCGTCGTTGGCCACTGCCGCGGTGCCGCCGATGAGCATGCGCCAGTCGCGGTCCAGCAGTGCCGAAACTGCCTTGGTGTTATCAGCCAGTGAAGATCGCATGGGTCTCCGGCCACCTCCTGGGGTGCTTGCCGCTCTATCGCGACACGACTCTACTGCGAGCCGGCGCGGCAGAACTTGAGTTATGAAATTTTCATTATATGAAGCAAGCTGCTGGCGACGGCGTTATAGCATTGTCCCACCACGGATCTCAGTCGGCAGACTGATTATCCATAAGCTCTTGACGCTTTGGCCGTTGTTACTATAGTCCAGATTGATGAATATTTATAGAGTAAACTAAGTCACGGTTAGTGCTGACTACCCCGTCAGGGCGGCATCGAGAAAGTGGGGCCTCGGAGATGATCGAACTGCAGGACATCGCCTATGTCCGGTCCGGGGTCACCGACTTGGAACGCGCCGAGCGATTCGCCGTCGACATCGTGGGTCTGGACCTTGTCGCGCGGGCACCCGGGATGACCTATCTGCGAGCCGATCATCGCCATCACTGCCTGGCGCTGGTCGAGAGCTCACAGGCTGGAGTGCATGCCTCGGCCTTCACGGTGAAGGACGACGCGGCACTCGAAGCCGCTGAAGCCGAACTGACGAGTTACGGATGCACGGTGCTGCGGGGATCGGCGGACGAGGCACGGCAACGACACGTGCGAGCGTTCATCGCCTTCGACGATCCGTTCGGCAACCACATGGAACTGGTGACCGACCAGAGCACCCTGGCGCGGCCGCTTCAGTTCGGGCGTCCAGCCGCCGGGATCTGCGAGTTCGGGCACCTCTGTCTGGACGCTCCCGACGTGCGGGCCGCATACGCATTCTGGTCGACGGTCTTCAATGCCAAGGTGTCCGACTGGATCGGCGATGCGGCCTGTTTGATGCGCATCGACCCGGTCCACCACAAGCTGGCGGTGTTCCAGAACGATGCCGGTCCCGGCCTCTGCCACATCAACTTCCAGGTGCACACCCTCGACGACGTGATGCGCAACTGGCGGTTCCTGCAGCGAAACGACGTGCACATCCTGCACGGTCCCGGCAGGCATCCGACCTCGACGGCGATCTTCGTCTACTTCGTCGGACCCGACAACCTGACCTACGAGTACTCCTTCGGTGTCCGGCGGATCGAAGACGACGTTGCGTGGCGGCCGCGCACGTTCAACCTCGCCGAGGACGGATCGATCGACATGTGGCTGGGCCCGACCCAGCGCACCGTGTCACAACCGCAGCTGCACCGCGATAGTCAGAACGGTTCGGTGGGCGTCGTGCCGAGTCAGTCGGGACATGGCCGGTGAGCCGCGACCGTACCGCCGGCGGATGGGACATTCAGCGGGCGGCGACCGAACTCCTCGAGGCGGAAAGCACCCAGACTGAGTGTGATCCGCTCAGTGATCAGTGGACTGGCCTCGACCTGGCGACTGCCTACCGCATCCAGGATGAGGCACTGCGCCGCCGTCTCGAACGCGGTGAGCGACTCGTCGGCGTCAAACTCGGATTGACCTCTCGCGCAAAACAATTACGCATGGGCATCAGCTCACCACTGGTGGCATGGCTGACCGATGCGATGGTGCTTCCGGCAGGTGCGCCGTTGCCACGCGAATCGCTCATCCACCCTCGTGCCGAACCGGAGATCGTGTTCGTCATGGCGGAACGGCTCGCCGGGCCCGCCATGACGGCGTCCCGAGCGCTGGGCGCGGTCGGGCAGGTCCACTCCGGCATCGAGATCATCGATTCACGCTACCGCGATTTCCGGTTCACGCTGCCCGATGTGGTAGCCGATAACGCGTCCTCGGGGCTGTTCGTGATGGGGTCGGTGGGCGTGCGGCCGGATTCGTTAGACTTGGCGGCCGAAGCCTGCCGTTTCGAGGTCGACGGTCGGGTCGTGGACCGCGCCACCGGCGCAGCGGTGCAAGGTCATCCGGCAGAAGCGCTGGCGTTGGCCGCGAATGTTCTTGCCGAACGCAGATTGGCGATCGAGCCGGGCTGGATCGTGCTGACCGGGGGCATGACCGACGCGGTGAGCGTGCCGCCCGGAGCACAGGTCGCCGCGCATTTCACCCATCTCGGCTCGATCGCCGTGGACGGAGGGCAGGAATCGTGCCGCTAGTCGAGGTGACGCTGGTGGAAGGTCGCACACCCGAGCAGTTACGTGCCTTGATCACGGGGCTGACCGACGCGGTGGAGACGGCCATCGGTGCTGCGCGGGACAGTATCCGAGTCGTGCTCCGGGAGGTTCCCGCTACCCATTGGGCGGCCGGTGATGTCACGATCGCTGAACGCCGAAAGGGTTGATAATGGACGTGATCCGCCATGTGATCGACGGGGAGGAAACGGAGTCGTCCAGCGGCGCACGCTTCGACACCATCGATCCCTGGACCCGGCAACCGTGGGCACAGGTGGCGCTGGGCGGCGCAGATGAGGTTGATCGAGCGGTGGCCGCGGCCCGGCGCGCGTTCGACGATGGCCCCTGGCCACGCATGGGATACGCCGAGCGGGGCGCCCTTCTGCACCGGCTGGCCGATCTGATCATCGAAAACGCCGACGAACTCGCGCTCGCTGATACCACCGACATGGGCAAGCCGCTCAGCAACAGCAGGGGCAATGACGTTCCACGGTCGGCGCAGAACTTCCGCTTCTTCGCCGACCATGCCCGGTTGTCCACCGGCGATGTCCTGCCGATGGACACCGGGCACCATGCCTACACCCGGTTCGAGGCCGCCGGCGTCGTGGCGGCGATCGCGCCCTGGAACTTTCCGTTGATGCTCGAGACGTGGAAGATCGCTCCCGCGCTGGCATGGGGTAACACCGTTGTGCTCAAGCCCGCGGAGGACACGCCGGCATCGGCGACGATTCTCGCCCGGCTGGCATTGCGCGCCGGCATGCCACCCGGAGTGCTCAACGTCGTCCACGGGTACGGTCCCGGCTCGGTAGGCGCCGCGCTGACGGCGGACAACCGCGTCGATCGCATCACCTTCACCGGAGAGTCCGGAACCGGCAAGGTCATCGCCGCTGCCGGAGCGGCGCACCTGACCCCGGTGAGTCTCGAGCTCGGCGGCAAGGGCGCTAACCTGGTCTTCGCGGACGCCGACCTCGATACAGCAGTGAATTGGTCTATCCGCGCTGTGTTCTCGAATGCGGGGCAGATTTGCCTGGCCGGCAGCCGACTGTTCGTGCAGCGCGAGGTCTACCACGACTTCTTGGCGAAGTTCGTCGATGCCGCGGAATCGTTGACGTTGGGCGACCCGAAACTGGCGGGAACGCAGATCGGGCCGCTAGCCTCCGAAGCACATTGGAAGAAGGTGCGCTCCTATGTCGACGATATCGGCGCCGAGGGTGGAACCATGCGTACGGGCGGTCTGGGCGACGGGTGGGCCATCCGGCCGACGGTAGTCACCGACCTACCGCCCGACGCCCGGTTGTGCCGCGAGGAAATCTTCGGTCCCGTTGTCGTGGTAGCGCCGTTCGACGGTGAGGCCGATGCCATCGCCGCAGCCAACGGCACTCCCTACGGGCTCAACGCGATGTTGTTCACCGAGAACCTATCTCGTGCGTACCGCGTGGCAGCCGCGCTCAAGGCGGGCACCGTCTGGGTCAATTGTTTCTTCATTCGTGATCTGCGGGCACCATTCGGCGGTGTCGGCGATTCCGGAATCGGCCGCGAGGGAGGCACTTTCAGTCGGGAGTTCTTCACCGAGCCGAAGGCTGTCGTGATGGCGATCCACGACGCCGACACGTAGCCCCCTACCGTATGTCGCGGTACTCGCGTTCCAGCTGCGCCCAGCGTCGGCCGGTTTCCTCGCCACCGGCGATCATGTCGGCCGGAGCATCGGTGTAGGGCGGTCGGCTGGGTCCCGGGTCAATCAACCCTGCGGCACGAAAACGGGCCCGCCCCACCGGGATGCTGTAGTTCATGAAGCGCGACATATCGCCACCGAACTGCGGTTCCAGCGCCCAGTTGACCTTCTCGGAGAGCTCAGCCGCAGCGTCCCAGTCCTGCGCCAGAACGGCACGAGAGAGTGCCGCCAATGGTGAAGGGGCGCACGCAACGTTGCCCGACCAGCACGCGGTGGCCAGTTCAGGGAAGCGCTTGGCGGCGGCGTACCAGTCGCTGTCGAGGGGGAGTACGGCCACCCTGTCGCCGACAGCTTCGATATCGCGTTCCAGCGTTGGCCCGCCTGCGTGTTTGGTCGCCACGATCTCCGGCAGATCGGCCAACTTCTGGTAGGCCTCGACGCTGATCTTGCCCTTGAACGCGGCGGGATTGTCGTAAACAACAATCGGTACGCCGGGCAACGCTTCGGCCAGGTCGCCATAGAACCGGACGATTGCTTCGTCGTCGAGGGGCAGCCACATCGGGCGCCCGACAAAAAGCCCGTCGGCACCAGCTTGAATGGCCTGACGCCCGCGGGAAATCGTGTCGCGGGTATTCAACGTCGTGACACCAGCGAAGAACGGCACACGACCGCGAACGACCTTGGCGATGCACTTGGTGAACGTGAGCCACTCGTCATGGGTGAGCGACGCGCACTCGCCGAAAGTCCCTGTCGACATCACGAACTCGATGCCGGCACCGATCACCTCCTCGATCATCGTCTCGGTCTCGGATGTGTTCACCGTGTTCTCGGCGCGCCAGCTGCCCGCGTCGCTGGTGGCCGGGGTGGGAACGATGCCCACCACACCACGGATATCGGCTCGGGTGAGGATCATTTCGTCACATGTCCCCGTACCACGTCGGCCGGCACAGCCGGATACGGGCCGGTTCCAAACGAGATATGCGGCTCCTCCCGATACATCCCCAGCGAGGCCAGCAACGGGGCGTCAGTCGCGGAGAACAACACCGCTTCGGTGCTTGGTGAGTGGTTGATGTGTTGATGCCACATCCAATTCGGGATCACGAACGAATCGCCCGCCGACCAGTCGAGCCGGTGGTCTCCCACCAGGGTGGTGCCGCCGCCCTCAACCACGTAGTACACCGCACTAGAGGTGTGCCGGTGCCGCTGCGTTTGCAGACCTGGACGCAGTAGCTGGGCGAAACAGTCGATGGTCGGCAGGGTCGGTCCGCCGGTGATCGGATGCGCGTAATGCAGTATCACCCCGTCGAACGGGCTGCCCTCGCAGCCCGCGAAGTCCCGCAGCGTCGCCCGGACGTCGCTCCACGCATAGCGGAATGGGATACGGACACTGTCTCGCCGCTCCCAGGCCGGTCGAACCGGCGATGAACGGCTGCTGATGAAGTCGGCACGCGGTTCGCGCAGCGGCTGCGTACTACTCCCGTAGGGCTCGAAAAAGATCTGCCGCAGGTACCCCATCACCGGCACGTCGAGAATGTCGATCCAGATGCCGCGTTTGTCACTCTCGTTATGGTGGTCGTGCCACGTGTAGGCCGGGGTGATGATGAGATCGCCGTCCTCCATGGCGAGCCGCTCGCCGTCGACAGCGGTGTATAGATCGGCACTACCATCCACGACGAACCGCAATGCGTTGATCGAATGGCGATGCGCCCCAGCGTTTTCGCCGGGCAAGGTGATCTGCATACCCATGGCGAGGGTGGGGGTGGTCCCGTCGACCCCGGGGCCGGGGTTGATGAAGGTGAAGTTGCGCCGAGCGGTGTCGTTGGGCCTGACCACGCAGATCTCTTCCAGCGCACGCTCGGCCAGGCCGCGTTGCCACAGGAAGGGCACGCCCGCAGGCAGCGGACCGTCGGTCAGTTGCACCAACTGCGCGTCGTACTGCCACTGACCGCGCAGGTGTAGTTCGTCGAGATGTTCGTCGAACTCGGCAAGCGTCTGGTCCGGCTCACGTGTCGTGGTCATGTCCGATGTCCTTGGTTAGAGATCCTGATCGCTTTCAAGCGCCCGTCTCGACCGCTTGACCGGTGTTAGCGCGGGCGCCTGTCAGAAGGAAACCGTGCTGAGCGAGTTGCGGATGGTCAGTGGGTGCGCAACGTGTCGCTGAGGCTAACATCCTGGCAACTACGCGAACAAGACATATGAGACGAAATGCGTACGAATAATCTAAAATATCCGATTCGCCTCGACGACTACAGTGAACAACTCGGGGGAAGGCGACCCATGATGGGACGTTCGCGTGACGACCACCGTTGGGGCGAGCCGGCCGGCAAGCCTGTGCTGCCGGGCGTCGGGTCACGTTGGAAGTTCTGCGCGGGCGCCGCTCTACGCGCCGTCCGTGCCCTCGCCGGTGGCGTCCTTGCGCCTGAGAATGATTGCGCTGTCAGGGCATGCGGCCGCGCCACGGCGGGCTTGATCCTCGAGTTCGGCCGGCACGCTCGCCGGTGCGACGGCGTAACCCTCGTCGTCGATCGAGTACACGTCGGGCCCTTCGGAAGCACAGAGCGTATAGCCGCAGCACTTGGAACGGTCGACGGTGATCGTCAAGGTCTGCTCGTTGTCTGCCATGGTGACGGTTCCTCCACGATGGGCCCCGACCGGCGAGGCCGAGAAAATTTTGGAGACAAAATACTGAGATTGTGTCTCATATGGCCAAGATGCTCCAGTATGCCACGCGCTGCCCGATACTGGCACCACGGTCGGTCCCGAGCACTTGCTACTTGACCGCGCGGTGATTCCGAACACATAATACGGTAAGTGTTCAACCCAACATATTTATTCAATAACTGTCGCGGCCGCGTTGGTGGTCGCCGGGGTGGACTTTGTCAACCTGGAGGTACTGCATGACAACCGTTGCGGCGGATACGACGACCGTGCTCGAAGCCGTCCGGGCGCTGACCCCGGAAATCGCCGAGCGGGCCGACGAGATCGAGAAGGCCAAGGTGGTGCCCGCCGACCTGCTCGAGCGGCTCGCCGATGCCGGTGCTTTCCGCATGTTCGTCCCGCGTCAATACGGCGGGGAGGAGATGAGCCTGCTGGAGGCCATGGCCGTGATCGAGGAGGTGTCGCGGGCGGACGCTTCTACGGGATGGACCGTGATGATCGGCGCCGACTTCGCGCCGGTATTCGCCCGCCTCTCCAAAGAGGTGCTCGACAACGAGATCTATCCCGACGGGCCAAACACCATGGCACGCGGGGCTTTTGCTCCGAAGGGTGTTGCCGTCGCGACCGAGGGCGGTTACATCGTCAACGGGCAGTGGCCGCTGGCCAGCGGGAGCTACGAGCACCAGTGGGTGATGGGAAACTGCATCGTGCTGGACAACGGGGCGCCCCGGATGAGCGACGCGGGCATTCCGGAAATGAAACTCGCCATGGTGCCGACCGCGCAGGCCCAGTTCCTGGACACCTGGGACTCGCTGGGACTGCGGGCCACCAACAGCAACGACTTCGTGCTCAAGGACGTCTTCGTGCCCGAGCACCACACTGGCGAGTTCTTCGGCGCTTCCGGTGTGGATACGCCGATGTTCCGGCTACCGACCCGGCTGGCGCTGGGGCCGACCCACGTCGCGGTCGTGCTCGGCATCGCCGAGGGCGCACTGGATGATGTTCGCCAGCTCGCCAAGACCAAGCGGCCGGCATTCAATCCCGGCATGCGACTGGCCGAGGACACCGTCTTCCAGTTCCGACTGGGCCTGCTCGACACCCGCCTGGCGGCCGT
This sequence comes from Mycobacterium sp., assembly GCA_031292695.1. Lineage (GTDB taxonomy): Bacteria > Actinomycetota > Actinomycetes > Mycobacteriales > Mycobacteriaceae > Mycobacterium. Next base: position 39,182 of record JARLGS010000236.1, read on the forward strand.
GCGCGCCCTCTCCGAGAAGGAGACCCAGCTGATGTGGGACGCCGCCGTCGCGAACGAACCGATCACGACGATGGCCGCGGTGCGCCAGCGTGCCATGGTGGCGCGGGCTCACACCGAGTGCGTGGAGATCGTCAACGAGGCCTTCGGCCTGGCCGGCAGCAACGCCATGTACAACACTTCGTCGCTGCAGCGACGCTTCCGCGATATCCGTACCGCGGCGCAGCACGTCGCGGCGAGTGCGGAGATCTACCAGATCGTCGGCGCTCTGCTGGTCGAGGAACCCGTCCCCCCGTCGGCCCTGATCTGAGTCAGGGATTGAAGAGCACATGACTGCGACCGAGACGATGACGACCGAGTGGGAGCTGGTCCGCCTCAACAACGATTTCGCCTACTACATGGACAACGGCGACTTCGAATCGATGATCGGATTGTTCACCCCGGACGCGGTTTTCGACCGCGCCGGCAACGTCCATCACGGCCACGACGAGCTGCGCCAGGGCATGCGTGAGCGGCCAAAGGCGACCACGCGGCACCTACTCTCCAATTTCCACTTCACGAACGTATGCCCGGACTCGGCCGAGGCCGTCGTCTGCTCGATGGTCTACCACGGACCGCCGTCGGAACGTGGTGAGCCGGTCGGTTACGCCACCGACAACGGGCGCGTCGTGGAGTTCCACGACAAGTACACCAAAACGCCCGAGGGCTGGCGAATTTCGGAACGCATCGCACGGGCGATCTTCACCCCGAAGGTGTGGCCGTGACAGGCCTGATCAAGGAAAGCGAGAATCATGGCTGACAACCACAACGACGTGCAGGCCACAGTGGACAAATTCTTCACCGCGCTGGCAACCGGGGACCAGACGACCTGCGAAGCACTTTTCACCGACGACGCAGTGGTATGGCACAACTACACCCAGCAAGAGCAACCGAAAAGCGAAGCACTTGCGGCACTTGCGGGGCTGGCGCAAATGCGGGCCGAATTCCACGTCGTCGGGCGTGACTTCACGGATGACACCTGCGTTCAGCGACACGTCGTGCGGGTGACACTGCCGAACGGCGAATCGGCGGCCATTCCGGCGATTCAGCGGATTTCCCTCTCGGGCGGCCGGATCCGGCGCATCGACGAGTACATGGACTCGGCCCAGATGATGGCCGCGATGCAAGCCCTGCAAGCCGGCGCCTGACCGGCCGGAACAACTCGGCGAGGAATAGGAAGGAACCTGTAATGCCCGGAATCACAGACAAGTTCACCGGCGAACCTGTCCTGAAGGTCCAACGGCTCGGTCACGGCACGCTGGGTGTCGTCGACATCGCCAGGTCCCGCCGCTTCTACGAAGAGGTCCTCGGTCTGGAAGTGATCCAGCCCAGTGCCCGCTCGATGATGATCCGGCTCAACACCAATCACGCGTACGCGGTGGTGGAGACCGGCAAGGAGAGCACGATGACGATGCTGGATCACAACGGTCTCGACGTGGGCAGCGAGGAAGAGGTGCACGCCGCCTACAAGAGGCTCGTCGAGCTCAAGGACGAGTGGGGCCTCAAGACGATCACTGAGCCGCGACACATGCACGGGGACACCTCGTTCTACTTCACCGACCCGGACGGCAACTGGTGGGAGATCGTCGCGGTCCGCGAAGGCGGTTATGCAGTCGATTTCTCGGACCCGGAGCGCGATCTCACCGGGCTGCACGAGTTCGACGGTGAGGGCGGCAACGTGAACTTCAGCCACACCCACGACCCCAACTTCCGGGCGCGCGTGCGTGAGGTCCTTGACGCCAAGAGCAAGGCGTAACTGGTGAGCCGTCTGGACGGAAAGGTTGCCGTCGTCACCGGTGCCGGCAAGGGCATCGGGCGGGGAATCGCCCGCAGGTTCGCCCGCGAGGGCGCCAAGGTGGTCATCGCCGAGTTCGACGCCGACGCGGGTAAGCAGGTCGCCGAGGACCTCGGTGCGCTCGGCGGCGAGGGCTTGTTCGTGCAGACCGACGTGTCCCGCAAGGCAGACATCGAAGACGCGATCGCGGCCGCCCAGGAATCCTTCGGTGGTTTGGACATCCTCGTCAACAACGCGATTTCGCTGACCCCGGACGTTCCGTTGGAGCAGAAGACCGACGAGATGTTCGAGCAGATGCTCGGAGTCGCCCTGTGGAGCGTGTGGTGGGGGATGCAGACCGCGTTCCCCGTCATGAAAGCCGCCGGGGGCGGCCGGATCATCAACTTCTATTCGATCGACGCAGACAACGGCAACTGGGTCCATGGTGACTACAACACCGCCAAGGGCGGCGTGCAGGCGCTGACCCGAACGGCCGGTTTCCAGTGGGCCAGGCACAACATCCTGGTCAACGCGATCGCACCGATCGCCGCATCGGCTGCCTTCGAGGAGATGGTGTCGGCCAATCCTGCACTGCTCGAAGCGGTTCCGCTGATGATCCCCTGCGGACGGATGGGTGATCCGGAGGAGGACATCGCCCCAGTGGTGGCGTTCCTGGCCAGCGACGAGGCGCGCTTCATCACCGGCGCGACCATCCCGGTCGACGGGGGCCTGCACGTGCCTCGGCTGAACACCCGGCCGCCGCACCCCTCGGTCTTCGACCAAACGCCCGGCAGCACCGGGTCCGAACAAAAGTAAGGAGAACATCGTGACGATCGACGAGGTGAAACACGCTCGGACCGGACCGGTGCTCGGCGATGGGACTCCGCTGTCAGAGCTGATCGACAAGGATTACCGCGAGGTGTCGCTCCGTGTCCTCAACGATCCGGAGCTCTACCAGTTGGAGCTCAAACACCTGTTCGCCAAGGCGTGGACAGTTGTCGCGCACGAGGACGAGATTCCCAAAGCGCACGACTACGTACTTCGGTATGTCGGCGAGGACCAGGTGATCGTCAGCCGGACCGCTGACGGCGGCATCACGGTCGCCTTGAATGTGTGCGCACACCGTGCCGCACGGGTGTGTCGGTTCGAGGCGGGTAATGCCAAGCAGTTCCAATGTCCTTACCACGGGTGGGCATACAAGTCCGACGGCACGTTCTTGGCGGCACCGATAGGTCGAGAGAACATGCACGGCCTGCTACGCTCGAAGGAGGAGCTCAACCTGGCGCGGGGCCGCGTGGAGACCTACACGGGGATGGTCTTCGTAACCTTCGATGAGAACGCACCGTCCCTGCGGGACTACCTGGGCCCGATGACTTGGTACTGGGATCTCATGTTCGACCGGACCCGGCGCGGCATGACAGTCTTGGGCCATCCGCAGCGCTTCATCATTCCCGCCAACTGGAAGAGCGCTGCCGAGCAGTTTGCCGGAGACATCTTCCACACTTTGACACTGCACCGCTCCATGCAGGA
>JARLGS010000237.1 GCA_031292695.1 Mycobacterium sp.
GCAGCGTGCGCCCGTGCCGCATCGGCGTCGGTGAATCGTTGCGCGCCAACCGAACCCGCGCCCACCGCAGGCTTGACCACCACCTCACCGGCCGGCACCGACACCGGCTCCCCCGGCGCGAAAAACCGGCTGGGCACAGTCGGTACTCCGGCCGCCGCCAGGTCGGCCAGGTAGCGCTTGTCGGTGTTCCACGCCACCACGGCGGGCCCGTTCAGCAAGTTGCGCACCTTCGTGGTCCAGGCCAGGAACTCATCATGCCGCTCGGCGTAGTCCCAGGTAGCGCGCAGGATCACCAGGTCCGCCTCCAGCGTGGCCGGGTCGTCCCAAGCGAGCCACCGGGCATGCAGACCGCGGCGGCGCAGCGCCGCAACCAAGCCGTCGTCGTCGCCGTCGCCTTCGGGCAGGGCCTGACAACCTGCCAAAACGATGCGGGGATGCCTGATATCGGGCCGCGCGAGTTTCACCTTGGAATGATAGGGGTCATGCACGCCATCGAAGTCGCCGAATTCGGCGGTCCGGAAGTCCTGTCCTACGTCGAACGTCCCGAGCCGGTCCCCGGCCCGGGCGAGGTCCTGATCAAGGCTGAAGCCATCGGCGTCAACTTCATCGACACCTACTTCCGCTCCGGGCTGTACCAGCGCGGGGTGCCGTACATCCCGGGCCAGGAGGTCTGCGGGACCATCACCGCGGTCGGTGAGGATGTGGCCGCGCTGGCGGTCGGCGACCGGGTGGTGACCGCCGCGGCCGACGGCACCTACGCCGAATACTGTGTCGCGCCAGCCGATTACGTGGCCTATGTGCCGGACGGCGTGGCGCCCGACGACGCTGCCGCAGCACTGCTCAAAGGCATGACCGCGCACTACCTGATCAAGTCGACGTATCCGGTACAGCAGGGCGATACGGTGCTGCTGCACGCCGGCGCCGGCGGCGTGGGGCTGATCCTGACCCAGTGGGCCACCAGCATGGCGGTCCGGGTGATCACCACGGTCTCTACCAAGGACAAGGCCGAGCTGTCCCGGCAGGCCGGCGCAGTCGAGGTGTTGGATTACCCCGACGACCCGGCCGAGTTCGGGGCCAAGATCCGCGAACTCACCGACGGCAACGGGGTCGCCGCGGTGTACGACGGGGTCGGTGCCTCCACCTTTGACGCCAGCATGGCGAGCCTGGCCGTGCGCGGCACCCTGGCACTGTTCGGCGCTTCCAGCGGACCCGTGCCGCCGGTCGATCCGCAGCGACTCAACAGCTCCGGTTCACTGTTCCTGACCCGGCCGACCCTAGCCCACTACACCCGTACCGCCGACGAATTCTCCTGGCGCGCGGGCGAACTACTGCAGGCCATCGGCGACAGCACCATCAACGTGACGGTGAGTCAGCGCTACCCGCTGGCCGATGCGGCCAAGGCACACACCGACCTACAGGCCCGCCAAACCGTCGGTTCGGTGGTGCTGATCCCGGAGGGCGGCGCCTAGACCGGCTGGGCTCAAGCAGGCGGCAAATCTGCGAGGGCCACACCGAAGTCGGCTTCGACGGATCCGTCGGTCTGCATTCCACGTCCGAAGAGCAGCTTGGTGCGCGCCTGTGTTTCCGGACGGGCAAGCCCGCTCAGAAACAGCTGACTGTCTTCGCGTAATGCATCAGCGTCGGGCAGCGCGATGCTATTGACCCGCTGCTTCGCGTCGGCGATACCCGCGGACGGGAAGCGGGCAATGCGGCTGGCCAGAGCGGAAACAAAGGCTGGCAGTTCATCTTCGGGCAGTGCTCTGTTGACCCATCCATAACGCTCAGCAATGTCTGCGGGGAAATCGTCCGCGCCGACGAGAGCTTCCAACGCGCGGCCGCGCCCCATCAAGCGGGTCAGGTGCTGCACGGCGCCGGCGCCCGGAATGGCCCCGAGGCCTACTTCCGGCTGGCCGAATACCGCGCGGTCGCCGGCGAACCGCATGTCGCACGCCAACACCAACTCGCTGCCTGCACCGCGCACCCGCCCCGTGATCGCGGCGATCGACACCTGGTTGAGCGCGCTGATGCGGCGGTACAAGAGGCCCAATGGAGCACCCGGTTCCAATCGGGCCAGTTCGGTGCTCAACTCCCCAGCCCGATACATGTCGACATGCGCGCTGAAGAAATGCGGATTTGTGCTGCCGAAGACGACCACTGAGACATCGTCATTGGTCTCCAGACACAGCACGAGCGTCACCAGATCTCGGATCATTTCCGGTCCGATCAGATTGAGCGGCGGGGTGTTGAGAGTGGCGTACAGCACCCGGTTATCGACCCGGATGTCGAGTGTTTCGGTAGTGATCATCGTGTCCTCACTTGGGTAACTCGGAACCTGTGTATTCGGCTATCAGGTATACGGCGTACCAGTCCGGCCAGTCCGGATCCGCTGTCCCGAGCCGGGTTTCATGCTCGCCGTGAGCGTCGGCGGCCCGCCGCAGCGCGGCGGCGAGCTCATCGGCAGAGCTGAACGTGGTCGCGTTCTCGACGCGTCCGGGCAGTCGCGTGGTGATTTCCTGCAGCCACCAACGGTTCCCGTCGGGGTCGGTGAACGTCGCAAAGGATGCGTAGCTGTGCCCCTCGGGATCCGGTCCGCTCACCCTGCCATCGATGCCGCCGTGGTGGAACACTCCGCCCGCATCGTGAAAGACCTCGCTCACATCAACGCCCGCACCTACCAGCTCGTCCCGCGCGGAGTCGATATCACTGACCGCCAGGTGCAGCCCGGTGACCGGACCTGCGCCGGGTTCGGCGATCCCCGTGCCGAAGATGATCGATGCCGGCGAGCCGGGTGGGGTCAGCTGGATGACACGGAAGTCCTCGCCGGTGCTCACATCGGCGTCCAGCCGCCACCCCAGCGAATCGTAGAACTGTTTTGCGCGGTCCACATCGGAGACCGGCAGTACGACCACTTCAAGTTTCAGGTCCACGGCAGGCTCCTCACACACTGGCCGACACGGCGGCATTGGCCAGGGCTGCGCGCTCGATACTCGCCGCGAAAAGCGGTGTCTCCAAGGCATTGTGGGCTGACGACGCAGAAGTGTGTGCGGCGGCGGCCTGTTCGAGGGTCAGCCCGGCGCTGTCGAGGAACCCCATGAAGTCAACGGTCGGACGCACCACGACCTCGTTGGTGAAGATCAGTCCGGCGCCATCAGGTACTGCCGTCAGTTCCCAGGTGACCTGGATGTTGGTGCGCGTCCCGTCTTCGGTGAAGACGTCGGATATCGAGACCATCTTGCAGTGCAGTTTGTCGACGATCTCGCCGACGTAGTGCTCGACAATCAGCGAGTCGCCGACCTTCTCGACGTTGATCGACATCGGCCGGCCGTCGTCCGTGGTGGTGTACCCCGCGGCGATGTGATCCGGTGGTGCGCACCGCTGATATTCCGCATCGGGTAACCCCATCAGCCATTTGCCGATGTCGACCTGTTCGGCCGGAACGTTGATCCGGGTGTGAAAGGCCGAGCGGGCCAGCAGCAGGTCGGTGCGGACGTTGGTCATGGTGTTGCCTTTCAGGAGTTGAGAACTGCGAGGAATTCGTCGGTCGTGCAGATCGCGTGGGCGTACTGCGGTGCGTTGACATCGAATGTCGCCGTCATCTCATCCCGACTGAAGGCGCCGATGGCGTCGCGGATGAGGGTGACGTGATAGCCCAGTTCCTGGCCGAACCGGGCGGTGGTATCGACACAGGTGTTGGCCTTCATGCCGATGAGCACGATCTTGCGGATGTGGTGTTGCTTGAGCATGAAATCCAGGTCGGTATTCGCGAAACCACTTGACGCCCAATGCTGGCCGATGACGAGTTCGTCCGCCCAGGGCTCGAAGTCGGGATGCCACTGCGCGCCCCAGCTCCCCCGAGCGAACGTCTGGCGTTCCACGGCGCGCTGTTGGGTGGGCGACAGGTGATCCCACGACCGGTAGTCGTTGGGTGCGGCCTGGTGGTGCGGCACGATGAATACCCGCAGACCGTGTGCGCGGGCGTCGGCCAGCACCGCCCGCATGTGATCGAGCAGATCGATGTCCTCGGCGACCCGTTTGGCCGACGGCCATAGTTTTCCGCCCTCGGACAGGAAGTCGTTGTACGGATCGATGATCAACAGCGCGGTATCGTCCGTCGAATAGATGGTCACGGGAGCGGTCATGGCTCTCAGCGTGCGCGATGGCAGGTTCGTTTGCGCCCGGGAAAACCCCGGGCTATACCCGGGACGAGGGATAGCCCTCCTTGATGCCCGCCTCTCGACGGGTCAGCGCGGCGTCGAGTTCGCGGCGTTTGGCGATCCCCAGCTTGGCGAAGATGTTGCCCAGGTGCCATTCCACCGTGCGGGCGCTCAAGAACAGCTGAGCACCTATCTCGGTGTTGGTGCGGCGCTCGCGCGCAAGTTGAGCGATCTGTTCCTCCTGCGGGGTGAGCTCGGCAGCGGTAGGGCCAGTGCGACGACGCACCTTTTCACCTGTCGCCTGCAGTTCACGACGGGCCCGCTGGGCGAACCCGTGGGCCCCCATAGCGGCCAACGACTCATACGCGGGTCTGAGCTGGGCTCGGGCATCGATACGCCGGTTCTGCCGTCGGAGCCACTCCCCGTACACAAGGCGAGTGCGGGCCAGATGAATCGCCATTCTGGTTCGGCTCAGCCATGCGATCGCTTCGCGATACAGCTCGTCCGCCGTGTCACTCTCGGCGAGCAGCGCATGACTGCGGGTCGCCATCCCGTTCGCCCAGTCGGTGCCCGTGGCCGCAGCGACGGCCGATAATTTCGCGGCCGCAATCGCGGCCCGGTCGCGTTGATCACTGTGGGCCAAGGCCTCGACCAACTCGTAGAGTCCTCGCACTTCGAGAGCAGGGACATGCTCGGCCGTATCGCTGGCCTTCTGGGCGGCAGCGGCGGCCGCGCCATAATCGGCCAGACCGTTGTAGAGCACCGCTTTCGCATACTCGGCGTAGCTCAGCAGCCACCCCTCACCGGCGCTCGCCGCCGCCTCGGTCAATGACTGGATACGTTGCTGTGCGCTCGGGGCATCGCCACGCCACGCGGCGACGAGCAACGCGATACGAGGCGAGGTGGTGGCAGCGATGATCGGGTCGATGCGTTCAGCCTCGACCAGGACCGCTTCCGTCTGGGCGAATTCGCCTGCGTGCACATGGAACTCGGCCAGACCGTCGAGTGCGAACGGAAGCCAGCTGAGCGTTCCGCTCTTGCGTGCGAGTTCTGCCTGACCACTGCAGAGCTCGAACCACGCCTCGACATCGCACAGGTGCATAGCCATCACGTTGAAGCCGAAACCGATGAAGCCCGAATCAGGCGATGCGTTGCGGTACTGACTGACGGCGTCTTTGAGGGTTGGTGCAGCCGCAACGAAGCCAGCTGTCATCCAGGTCGCGACACCGTGCACCAACAACTGCACTGCCGGCGTCGGCGTCGGATCCAGCGGAAGCTGGTGCGCGGCTTGGGTGATAGCGCGTCGAACCTCCGGGTCGCCGAGCTGGCCGGCGTAGCTTGTCGCGATCAGAGCCTGCAAATACGTCTGCCGCGCCAGGTCGATATTCAGCGGCTCCAGCCGGGCGGCCGCCGCCAACAGTTGCGACGGTGCGTCTCCACCACGGGATAACGCGAATGTGACCTGAGCGCCCAGGAGTTCGGCGGTCACCTGCTCGAGTCCGGTCAACGGACCCGTCTGCGCCTCCACCAACAACCGGCTGGTGGCCGGCAAGTCACCGGCCGCGAATTTCATTGACGCCGCGGCAATCGCACGAGACGAGCGGTCACCCCGGTTCGGAGTCAACGCCACCGCACGGTCCC
>JARLGS010000238.1 GCA_031292695.1 Mycobacterium sp.
CAGCTCGATCGCCTGGCTGAAGCGCGACAGCACGCCCGGCTGGTAGCCCTCGCCACTGTGCAGCTGCTTCACCACACCGATCCGCACGCCCTTCAGGTCGCCGGCCGCACCGGCCCGGGCCGCAGCCACCACGTCGGGCACCGGAGCGTCGATCGAGGTGGAATCGCGCGGGTCGTGGCCCGCGATCACCTGGTGCAGCAGCGCGGTGTCCAGCACGGTGCGGGCGCAAGGTCCGCCCTGGTCCAGCGACGACGCACACGCGATCAGCCCGTACCGCGACACCGTGCCGTAGGTCGGCTTGACCCCGACAGTCGAGGTCAGCGCGGCCGGCTGGCGGATCGACCCACCGGTGTCGGTACCAATCGCCAGCGGCGCCTGGAACGCCGCCAGTGCCGCAGCGCTACCGCCACCGGAGCCGCCCGGCACCCGGTTGACGTCCCACGGATTGCGGGTCGGGCCGTAGGCGGAGTTCTCGGTGGACGAGCCCATGGCGAACTCGTCCATGTTGGTCTTGCCCAGGATCGGGATGCCGGCAGCACGCAGCTTGGCGGTGACGGTCGCGTCGTATGGCGAACGCCAGCCTTCCAGAATCTTCGACCCGGCGGTGGTCGGCGCGTCGGTGGTGGTGAAAACGTCCTTGAGCGCCAACGGAACTCCGGCCAGCGGCGACGGCAGCGCCTCGCCGGCGGCCACCTGCTGGTCAACGGCGGCAGCAGCAGCCAGCGCCTCCTCGGCACCGACGTGCAGGAACGCGTGGTACCGCTCGTCGGTCGCGGCGATCTGGTCCAGGTGCGCCTGCGTGATCTCGGTGGCCGACACCTCTCCGGCGGCGATCTTCTCGCCGAGCGTGGCGGCGTCGAGACGAATCAACTCGGTCACTCTGCTTCCCCCAAGATTCGGGGCACGGCGAACCGGCCCTCCTCGGTCCGCGGTGCGGCGGCCAGCGCCTGGTCCTGCTCCAGGCTGGTCACGACGGCGTCGGGCCGCGTGATGTTCACCTCTTTGAGCGGGTTACCGGTGGCCTCGATACCGGCGACGTCGACGGCCTGAATCTTGCCGACGTGCGCCAGAATGGCATCGAGTTGGCCGGCGAAACTGTCCAGCTCGCCGTCGGTCAGGGCGAGCCGGGCCAGATTCGCCAGGTGGGCGACATCGTCCCGAGAAATCTGCGACACGTCGGAACAGCCTAGTGCGGGCCGTGACGTGCGGCGCACCGGCACGGATGTTGTCGGGTGCCGTGCCGGCACGGCGGAGCGCTGCCCAGACCCGACCTCTGTGCCAGAGTTGTGGCGTGTCTTCTTATCTGCTGCGGGTCCAGCTCGAAGACCGCCCCGGTAGCCTCGGCTCCCTGGCGGTGGCACTGGGCACGGTTGGCGCCGACATCCTGTCGCTCGACGTCGTCGAGCGCGGGCCGGGCTACGCGATCGACGATCTGGTTGTTGAACTGCCCCTCGGGTCCATGCCCGACGCGCTGATCACCGCCGCCGAGAATCTCAAAGGCGTGTACGTGGACAGCATCCGACCGCATACCGGGCTGCTCGAGGCCCACCGCGAACTGGAATTGATCGACCACGTAGCGGCCGCCCACGGCAAAGCTGCCCGGCTGCAGGTGCTGGCCGACGAGGCACCGCGGGTGCTGCGCGTCGGCTGGTGCGTGGTGGTGGTGGGCGGCAAAGACGGCGTCGAGCCGCGGCGCATCACCGGCAGCCCCGGTGCGCCCGAGACGCTCGCCGACTCGGCGCCGTGGCTTCCGCTGGATCACGCCACCGCATTGGACGCCACAGGGGACTGGGTGCCGCAGTTCTGGCGGGACATCGACACCACGCTGGCCGCCGCACCGCTGGGCGATCCGCACACCGCGGTGATGCTGGGGCGCCCGGGTGGCCCGGTGTTCCGGCCGTCGGAGGTGGCCCGGCTCGGATACCTGGCCGGCATCGTGGCCACCATCGTGCGGTAGCCCGTCCCGGGCGTTCAGCTGGGAAGCCCCAGCGGAAATCCGGTGATTCCCCGCCGGGCATCGCGGTCTGCGCGAACCGGGGCACAGCAGTTCGAATGCTGCTAGCGTTTGCTTCGCCCAATTGCTGCTGCGTCCGGAAAGGGCCGACGTGAGCACATTTCTGATCGTCATCGGTGTGTTGCTGCTGATCGCCGCGATCGTCGTCGTCGTGCTGGCCTTCACCCGCGCACGCAAACCGCACCCGTCCGCCGCCCGCCAGGACCCGCTGAAGTCCGGCGAGATGCCGGTATTCGGGCCCAAAGAGTTGGGCCCCGGCGCGATCGTCAGCTACGGCGGCATCGACTACGTGGTACGCGGCTCGGTGACCTACCGCGAAGGCCCGTTCGTGTGGTGGGAGCATCTGCTGGAAGGCGGTCAGGGAGAACCGATCTGGTTCAGCGTGGAAGAGGACGAGGGACGCCTGGAGCTCGCATTCTGGGCCAAGCGGCCGGATCTGGCTTTGCAACCCGGCGGCCCGCACGTCGTCGACGGGGTGCAGTACACCGAGGTCGAGCGCGGGCAGCCGTACTACAGCTGCGAGGGCACCACCGGCCTACCGCCCAACGGCCAGATGGCCTATGTCGACTACGCCAGCGCGGGCCGCGCCGCATTGCTGAGTTTTGAGCAGTGGGGCCCGAATACGCCGTGGGAGGTGTCGACCGGAAAGATCATGTCGCCCGGTGAGCTCACCGTGTACCCCGCTCCCCCGGCCGGGTCATAAGTGCCCCTGCACCAGCTTTCGGTCACCCCCGCCGACGTGTCCGGATCAGGCCTTCGACTGGCGCTCAATGCCCCGGCGCCAATCCCGTTGGCGGCGCTGGATTTGCACCACCCAGACGGCGGCCGACTTCGTCTTGGCGTCCTCGGAGCTTCCCATATCGTCACCATCGCGCATTCGGATTCGATGTTCTCCGAAGAGATTTCGTGCACTGCGCCGAGCAGCACCAGCGCCCTGCCGACCACCGCGGAGTCCGGCGGGTATCACCTGGAATCGCTCATGGAGACCCGCGACGGCACCGAATTTCGGGCGCTGGCCGCAACACTGCGGGAACGCTGCGCGCAGCACGACGACTGGCTCGGCGGCACGTTCCCCGGCGACGACGCCGCGCTGACTGCGCTGTCAGCCCAGTCCGACGGCGCCGGATGGTGTTGGCGCACTTGGCATCTGTACCCAATGGCTGACGGCGGCGACGTGGTGCACACCACCAGCAGGTGGCAGCCGTGACCCGGGGAAAGCTGCTGATTCTTGCCGGAGTGCTCGCCGGCGCCGCAGTGCTCTGCCTGATCTTCGGCATCAACCTGCGAAACAACGTCCAGTCGTATGTGAAGAGCCACTATCAGAGCTACGGCTCCAACCAGTACCTGTGCACCGGATCGCCGAGCACCGTCGCCGACAACATCGCCCAGGCGCAAACGCCGGAGGCTCGCGCGTCCGACAACGGCAGTTATTACCTGCGGTACAGCGATGCCATCGTCACCGTCGGTCCGGCGTCGGGTCACCCGTGCACAATCCGGCTGGAGAGCCTGAGTGCTGGGTACAACCACGGCAGCTACGTCTTTCTGGGCCCGGGATTCAGCCGGGGTTCACCGTCAGGCACTTCGGGCGGCAGCTCGGGCGGCCCGGGCGGCGTCAAATAACGCGTCAAGCAACCAGAGGAAACCCGAGGAGACCCCCATGTACCTGGCCGCCATTGACTTCGGCACCATCAACACCGACGCGATCATCCAGAACGCGACCAGCTCGGTCCTCTACTTCCTGATCGGCGTGCTGGTGCTCACCGCCGGATTCGGGATGATCGACGTGTTGACACCGGGCAATCTGCGCCGCCAGGTGTTCGTCGAACGGCGCCCCAACGCGGTGACCATCACCGCGGCCATGGACGTCTCCCTGGCCGCCATTGTCATCTGCGCCATCAGGGCCAGCTCGGACCGTCTCGGCCAGGGCCTGATCGACACCCTGGTGTACGGGTTGATCGGCGTCATCCTGCAGGGCCTGGCGCTGGTGGCCCTCAAATCGCTGGTGCCCGACCACTTCCGCAGCGACATCCACGCCGAGGATTTCCACCCGGCCTCGCTTGCCACCGCGGTGGTGTTGCTGGCCGTCGGCGGGATCAACGCCGCCGCCCTGACCTGATGGTTGCCGCGACTGCCGCCCCGGTCGCCGGAACCCGCTGGCGTGCCCTGTTATTGGCCGCAGTGTCGGCGTGCGCGGCCTGCGGCATCGTCTATGAGCTTGCGCTGCTGACCCTTTCGACCAGCCTCAATGGCGGCAGCATCGTCTCGACCTCGCTGATCGTCGCGGGTTACGTGGCGGCGCTCGGTGTCGGCGGGCTGTTGGCGAAGACGCTGCTGGGGCGGGCGGCGATCAGCTTTATCGCGGTGGAGACGCTGCTGGGCGTGGTCGGCGGCCTGTCCGCGACGACGCTGTACGTGACGTTCGCAGTCATCGGCGACTCGGGCTGGGTGCTGGGCATCGCGACGGCGCTGATCGGCGGGTTGGTCGGCGCCGAGGTGCCGCTGCTGATGACGCTGTTGCAACGAGGCCGGGTGGCCGGAGCGACCGATGCCGGCCGGATGCTGGCCAATCTCAATGCCGCCGACTATCTGGGGGCGCTGCTGGGCGGTCTGGCGTGGCCGTTCCTGGTGCTGCCGCAGCTCGGCATGATCCGCGGCGCGGCAGCCACCGGAATGATCAATCTGGCTGCCGCCGCCGTGGTTTCGGTGTTCCTGCTGCGCCGGATCCTGACTCGGCGGGAGTTCCTCGGAGCGTTGTGCGCCCTGGTGCTGGCCTTCGTGGTGCTGGCCGGGCTGATGATGGCGGCCGACGGCATCGAAACCACGTCCCGCCAGCGGTTGTACGCAGATCCGATTGTGGCCTACCAACATTCGGCCTACCAGGAGATCGTCGTGACGCGACGCGGTGACGACACCCGGCTGTATCTCGATGGTGGACTGCAGTTCTCCACCCGCGACGAGTACCGGTACACCGAGTCCTTGGTGTATCCGGCGCTGGGTCACGGCGCCCGTTCGGTTCTGGTAATCGGCGGCGGTGACGGTCTGGCGGCGCGGGAGTTGTTGCGCCAGCCCGGTATCGATCGGATCGTCCAAGTCGAGTTGGATCCGGCGGTGGTGGCCACGGCCCGGACCACGTTGCGGGACGCCAATGCCGGCGCCCTGGACGACCCCCGGGTCCAACTGATCATCGACGACGCGATGACCTGGTTGCGGGTGCCGCATCCGGACCTGGTGCCGGCCAACGGTTTTGACGCGGTTATCGTCGACCTGCCCGACCCGGACAACCCCGTGCTCGGCCGGCTGTATTCAGTCGAGTTCTACACGCTCGTCAGGCACGCGCTGGCACCGCAGGGGCTCCTGGTTGTGCAATCAGGCAGCCCGTATTCGACGCCGATGGTGTTCTGGCGCACGGTGTCCACGATCGCTTCGGTGGGTCTGGCGGTGACGCCCTATCACGTGCAGGTGCCGACGTTCGGCGACTGGGGGTTCACCCTGGCTCGTCGCACTGGCCCGGCCCCGGTACCGACGCTGCCCAAAGACGCTCCGCCGCTGCGGTTCGTGAATCAGCAGGTGCTCGATGCCGCCACAGTCTTCGCCCCGGACATGGCGCCGCAGCAGCTGCCGCCGTCGACGCTGGAACATCCGCTGATCGTCGACGACATGCGACGCGGGTATCGCTAGACCCCGTCCGGACCGTCCTGCAACAGCCGCCGGAACCCGTCTTCGTCGAGGATCGGTACCCCGAGCTCAACAGCCTTGTCGTACTTGGACCCTGGCGCATCCCCGGCCACCACATACGCGGTCTTCTTCGACACCGAGCCGGCCGCCTTGCCGCCGCGGACCAGGATCGCTTCCTTGGCCTGGTCGCGGGAGAACCCGGTCAGCGAGCCGGTCACCACGATCGACAGGCCTTCCAAATTGCGCTCGATGCCGGCGTCGCGTTCGTCGGCCATCCGGACTCCGGCGGCCCGCCACTTGTCGACGATGGCGCGGTGCCAGTCGACAGTGAACCAGTCGACGACTGCCGCGGCGATGGTCGGTCCGACACCTTCGACTGCGGCCAGCCGCTCCTCGGAGGCCCCTGTAATGGCTTGCAGGTCACCGAATTCCGCCGCCAGCGCCCGCGCAGCCGTCGGCCCGACGTGCCGGATCGACAGCGCTACCAGCACCCGCCAGAGCGGCTGCTGCTTGGCCTTATCGAGGTTTGCCAGCAGCCGCGCTCCGTTCGCGGAGAGATCGCCTTTCTGGGTCTTGAACAGGCTCGTGCGTAACAACTCGTCTTCAGTGAGGTCGAAGATGTCGCCCTCGTCGGCCATCACGTCGGCGGCCAGCAGTGCCGTCGCCGCCTCGTAACCGAGCCCTTCGATATCGAAGGCGCCGCGGCCCGCGACGTGAAACACCCGCTCGCGGAGCTGCGCCGGACACGACCTGGTGTTGGGGCACCGGATGTCCGCGTCGCCCTCTTTCGCCGGTGCCAGGGTGCTACCGCACTCGGGACATGTTGTGGGCATGACGAATTCGCGTTCGGTGCCGTCCCGCAGGTCGACCACGGGGCCGAGCACTTCGGGAATGACGTCGCCGGCCTTGCGGATCACCACGGTGTCGCCGATCAGCACGCCCTTGCGCTTGACCTCAGTGGCGTTGTGCAGGGTCGCCAGCCCGACGGTGGACCCGGCGACGGTGACCGGTTCCATGTACGCGAACGGGGTGACCCGCCCGGTGCGTCCGACGCTGACCCTGATGTCGAGCAGCTTGGTGGTGACTTCCTCGGGAGGGTACTTGTAGGCGATGGCCCAGCGCGGCGCCCGGCTGGTGGCACCGAGCCGCCGCTGCAGCACGCGGTCGTCCAGTTTGACCACCAGACCGTCGATTTCATGGTCGACGTCGTGGCGATGCTCACCCCAGAAGGCAATGCGCTCGGCCACCGCGGCGATGCCCGTGACCCGCGTCGTGTGTCCGGACACCGGCAGGCCCCAGGCTTTCAGCGCCCGGTAGGCGTCGTGCAGAGTGGCCGGCTCGAAGCCCTCGGTATGGCCCAACCCGTGGCAGATCATTCGCAGCCGGCGACGCGCAGTGATGGCCGGGTTCTTCTGCCGCAGCGAGCCGGCGGCACTGTTCCGCGGATTGGCGAACGGCGCCTTGCCTTCTTCGACCAGGCTGGCATTGAGCGCCGCGAAATCCTCGAGCCGGAAGTACACCTCGCCGCGCACCTCCAGAACCTGCGGCACAGGAAACTCGTCGGTGCCGGACAGAAGGTCGGGCACATCGGTGATGGTGCGCGCGTTGAGGGTGACGTCCTCGCCGGTGCGGCCGTCGCCACGGGTGGCGCCGCGGACCAGCTTGCCGTCGCGGTAGACCAGCGCCAATGCGACGCCGTCGACCTTGAGTTCGCAGAGGTATTCCAGATCTTCACCGAGCTCGTTGCTCAGCCGGGCCGCCCACGCCGTCAGTTCGTCGGTGTTAAAGGCATTGTCCAGCGACAGCATTCGCTCCAGGTGCTGGGCCTCACCGAACTCGGTGGCGAACCCGGCACCGCCGACCAATTGGGTCGGCGAATCCGGGGTGCGCAGCTCCGGATACCTGTCCTCAATCTCGGTGAGCTGTCCCAGCAGCTGATCGAACTCGCCGTCGGAGATGGTCGGCGCGTCCTTGACGTAATAGCGGAACTGGTGGCCGCGGACTTCTTCGGCCAATTCCAGCCATTGCCGCCGCACGTCGGGATCGGGTGAGCTCACCCGGCAAGGCTATCGAAGGGGGCCGACTGGTCCGACAGTCTGGATAGGCTGGGCCGATGCCGCATCCGATCATGTTCAGCCACGACGACCCCGGACTGGCCGAGCTGCGGACGGTCGCGCTGAATTTCCCTGAGACGTTCGAGAAGGTGTCGTGGGGACGGCCGGTGTTCTGCGCACCGAAGATGTTCGCGATGTACGGCGGCAATTCGAAGTCGACCGGAGAGATGGTCGGATATCCACATTCGCTCCTGGTGAAGGTCGACGAGTCCGAGCGCGTGGCGCTGGAGCAGGACCGCCGCTTCTACTATCCGGCCTACATGGGCCCGTCCGGCTGGCTCGGATTGGATTTCACCGCCGCGAAGGTGGACTGGGACGAGGTGCGCGAACTGGTGGACGCGTCGTTCCGGCTGGTGGTCGCGAAACGATTGGTCAAACTGCTCGACGAGCAATGAGGTACGCCTGCGCGGTGGACTCCAATCCGTCGTTATCGGGCTGCCGGATTAGCTCGGCATAGAGCTGAAAGCCGCTGCTCAACAACAGGTCTGCAACGAAATCCGGCTGGCGGCGGAGGAACGTCAGCTGCACCGGCTGGCCGCAGACAGCGGTCAGCACCCGCGGTTCGTCGCCGACCTGAAACGCCAATAAAACCCAATCGCCAGGCACCAGCACCCGGTGGAACTCGGCGAACACGTGCGCCCCGAACGGATCCGGACCGAAGGCGCGTTCGCCAAACTCTGCGGTGTCAGCCCCATCGAGGCATCGAGCGGCAAGACCGTGCGGCACCGCCTCAACCGAGGTGGCAACCGCGACGCCAACACGGCGCTGCACGTCGTGCTGGTGGTACGGATACGCCGCCACGCACCCACCCGCGACTACCTCCCCCGCCGCTTAGCTGAAGGCAAATCGAAGAACGAGGCCATGCGCTGCCTCGAGCGCTACATCGCCCGCGAGGTCTTCCACGCCGTCCAATCACCCAGACAGCCAACGAAAACCATTACCCGAAGACAAGAGCATCTGCTATCGCGGTGAACTACGACCGGTACATGGAGGATCTGACCGGTTGCCAGTACTACTACCTCGATGAGTGCCTCGACGTCAGCCTGGTCACCTACACCAAGACCAAGGAAGCCGCCTAGTTTCGGCTGACAAAGCCGTAGCGGCCCCGCCCCCCCGTCCGGGGGGGGCCGGCGGTTCTAACCGCTCACGAACCCCCCCCGCCGCTACCGCGG
>JARLGS010000239.1 GCA_031292695.1 Mycobacterium sp.
CCGATCGCCTGCAAGCCGGCGATCCTCGCCGAGACCGACGACTATGTCGCCATGGCCTCCGAATATCAGGCGCTGTCGAGCCTTCCGGGCATCGAACACGCCAGGGTCTGGGAGCCGGCGCCGGCCACCATGTACATCTGGGAACGCGAGTCAGCTCAAGGAGCGCACCTATGAAAACCATCGATCTTTCCACTGCCAGCGTGCGTGAACTCAACCAGGCGCTGCATGACCAGGCCCATCAGGTCGAAGACCGCGAATGGCGGGTGACCCATTCCAACGGCAAGCACAACCTCGCGGTGGGGGTGAACCAGGCCGTGTCCATCGATATCCAGGGCCATGCCGGTTACTACTGCGCCGGGATGAACCAGAAGGCGAGCATCACCGTGCACGGCAATGCCGGTGTCGGGGTCGCCGAGAACATGATGTCCGGCATGGTCCGGATCAAGGGCAGCGCCTCCCAGGCGGCCGGCGCCACCGCCCATGGCGGCTTGCTGGTGATCGAGGGCGATGCCGGAGCCCGCTGCGGGATCTCGATGAAGGGCATCGATATCGTGGTCGGTGGCAGCATCGGCCATATGAGCTGCTTCATGGGCCAGGCCGGACGCCTGGTGGTGTGCGGCGATGCCGGCGATGCCCTCGGCGATTCGCTCTACGAAACCCGCATCTACGTCAAAGGCAGCGTGCAGTCGCTGGGTTCGGACTGCGTCGAGAAAGAGATGCGCGCCGAGCACCTGGAGGAGTTGCAGGAACTGCTCAATCGCGCCGGGTTCGATGAGTCGCCGGCGAGCTTCAAACGCTATGGCTCGGCCCGTCAGCTGTACAACTTCAAAGTCGATAACGCGTCCGCGTACTGATCCGCGCGAGGAGAACTGCCATGAGCGACCCTGTTAACCCAAAAGCCGCTACTCCGGTGCTGCGTGAATCCGCCACCTTCGACCGCCTGACCATCCAGGAAATCCAGCGTGCCGCCGAGACCGGCATCTACGACATCCGTGGCGGCGGCACCAAGCGCAAGCTGCCGCACTTCGATGATTTGCTGCTGCTCGGTGCCAGCGTCTCGCGCTACCCCCTGGAAGGCTATCGGGAGAAGTGCGGGACCGACGTGATTCTCGGCAACCGCTTCGCCAAGAAGCCGATTCATCTGAAAATTCCGGTGACCATTGCCGGCATGAGCTTCGGTGCGCTGTCGGCCAACGCCAAGGAAGCCCTGGGCCGTGGCGCGACCATTGCCGGGACCAGCACCACCACCGGCGACGGTGGCATGACCCCGGAAGAGCGCGGGCAGTCGCAGCACCTGGTCTATCAATACCTGCCGTCGCGTTATGGCATGAACCCGGATGATCTGCGCAAGGCCGACGCCATCGAGATCGTCCTGGGGCAGGGCGCCAAACCGGGCGGTGGCGGCATGCTGCTGGGCATGAAAGTCACCGAGCGCGTGGCCGGTATGCGCACGCTGCCGATCGGCGTCGACCAGCGCAGCGCCTGCCGTCACCCGGACTGGACCGGCCCGGACGACCTGGCGATCAAGATTGCCGAACTGCGCGAAATCACCGATTGGGAAAAGCCGATCTACGTGAAGATCGGCGCCAGCCGGCCGTATTACGACGTCAAGCTGGCAGTCAAGGCCGGTGCCGATGTGATCGTCCTCGACGGTATGCAAGGCGGTACGGCGGCGACCCAGGAAGTGTTTATCGAACAC
>JARLGS010000240.1 GCA_031292695.1 Mycobacterium sp.
CCGCCGACCTGCATGGCCAGCGCGTGCGCGGCGTCGTTGCCGGAGTGCATGAGCAGGCCGTGCAGCAGGTCGCTGATGGTGTAGACGCCGCCGACGTCCACCCCGACGCGGGTGCCCTCGGCCGAGGCGTCTTCCTCGGTGCCGGTGACGCGCTTGTTGATCGGCAATTCGCGCAACGACTGGGTGGCGATCAGCACCTTGATGATGCTGGCGGGACGGTAGCGACCGTGCGGGTCCTTTGCTGCGATGATGTCGCCGTTGTCTAGGTCGGCCAGGATCCAACCGTCGGCTGAGACGTCGTTCGGCAGTGGTGGCATATCGGGCGCAGCGATCACGCCGCAGCCGGCCATCAGGTCACCGCCGAGCGGCGTGGCCGGCACGGGCAGCGGGGCCGGCGGGTCGCCGGCCTTGGGGACCTCGGATTGGTCGACCGCCGGCGGGGTGTTAACCCGGTAGGGGCAGGTGTTGGCGTCCGGCAGGTCTGGTTCGGCGTGTGCCAGCGCCGGTGCGGCGGTCAGGAAAAACGCTGCTGCCAGGGCTGCAGCGCGTTGTGCCGTGGATCGGGTGGTCGCCATGGTGTCGCCAGATTAGGCGACGGCGGGCCCGATTCAGGGTTGCCGCGCTGTGACTAGTGGGGCTGAAGTTGCAAATGTGAGTTTGGCGACCGGGCCGTCAGAGGCGCCCTGGCACCGCACAGTGCGCCAGGGCGGGGGACCCGATGCAACTCATCCACAGCCGTCCGTCGTGTTCGACCAGCCCGGTGACCTGGCCGAACTGCCGATGCCGGGTGCGCAGTCCGGCGACCGCGGTGCCGAGGTCCGGGTCGAAGGCGACCGCCCAGACCTCGGACGGCATCTGCGGCTGCAATATGTCCGGCAGTTGCCAGACCAGTTTGCGCAGCACCGGTGGGCGGGGCGCCAGCCAGTCCGCAGCGGCGTTGACCGGGGTGACCATCGCGACCCAGATTCGGCCATCGGCGCCGGTCGAGATGTTGTCGGGCATGCCGGGCAGGTTGACCGCCAACGGGGTCACGGTGCCTGTCGTCGGTCCGGTCAGCCAGTACTTGGACAGCCTGCGGCCCTGGGTTTCGGCGAACACCAGCGCGGTTCCGTCGGCGGTCACGGTGACGCCGTTGGCGAAGTACAACCCGTCGCACAGCGTGCTCACCGTGCCGTCGGTCGCCAGCTTGTACAGCCCACCGTCGCCGCGTGCCTCCAGGATCGCCGCCTTGAAATGCTCGTAGTGGAAGGCACTGGTCGACTCGGTGAAGTAGATTGCGCCGTCAGCGGTTTCGGTCACATTCGAGCAGAATCGAAGTGGCCGTCCGGCGATGTCGCCGACCAGAACATCGAGGGCGCCGGTGGCGGGGTCCAACGCCAGCAACCCGCGATAGCTGTCGCAGACCAGCACTCGTCCGTCGCGGGCGACATGCAGGCCCAGCGGGCGGCCACCGGTATCAGCGACGACGTCGATGCGTCCGTCGGACGCGATGCGCACGATGCGTCCGTCGACCAGGCCGGTCCACAGTGTTCCCTCGGCATCGACAACGACATCCTCGGGGGCATCGCCCGGCATCGGGACGATGGTGAGGTCAGCGGACGGGAAGTCGGGTAGGGCGTCGACTGGCGGTGGGGTCCAGCGCACCGGATTGATGGCAGGCTTGTTCGACACGCGTAGACGGTAACCCCTGCACGGGTTCGGTTGGCACCGAATCGCGTTGCCAGATGGACTAATCCGACGGCTTGCCGCGGCTGAACTCCGCGCGGGTCCCGGTATCCACCGCGGTTTCACCCGGTGGCAGGTTCGACAGGTCGGGCGCGATGACAGTTGGCAGGTCGCCCGAGTCAGGTAGTCCGAACCGGGCGACGGTGGTGTCGGTCGCCGTTTCCAGGACCAGGTCGTGGCGCCGCGGCAAGGTCAGGCCCCGGAAGTAGTCCGGGTGCCACAGCCGCCAGCCGACCATCAACACGAGACCCAGCAGCAGGCCACCCACGCCCACCACACCCACCGCGCCAAACCCGAAAATGGTGACGTTGTGGTGGTTTTCGTCCGTGAGCCAGTCGGGCTTGCTGTATTCGATCAGGCCGTAGCCGAACACCACGGACAAGGTCACCCCGCCGACAAGTGGCAGTAACCCGCGCATGACCAAGTCGCGAACGTTGCGAGTCAACGTTTTTCGATAGAACCAGGCGCAGGCGAAGCCGGTCAGGGCGTAGTAGAACGCGATCATCAGGCCGACCGAGCCGATCAGCGCCGTCAACAGGTCGACGCTGATCGCGGTGAAGAGCACATAGCACAGTGCCGACACCACGCCCATGACAATGGTTGACGTGGTGGGCGTCAAGTATTGCCGGTGAATCTTCGCGAAACTGTCTGGCAGCGCGCGGTATACGCCCATCGACAGCGTGGTGCGCGCGGTCGGCATGATCGTCGTCTGGGTCGAGGCGGCCGCAGAGGTCAGGATCGACGCCGACAACAGCAGCATGCCGATCTTCCCAATCGCACTGTCGCCGAACAACGATGGGCCGATCGCGGTGAACACGTCCTTGGCGTTCTCCTGATTGCCCAGTCCGATGCCTTCGGTGCCCACCCCGGCGAACGCGATTGTCGACACCGTGACCAACGCGTAGGTCCCCAACAGCAGGAACGTCGAGATGACGGCGGCGCGACCTGGGGTGCGGCTCGGATCGTCGCATTCTTCGTTACAGGCCACCGCGGTGTCCCAGCCCCAGTAAATGAAGATGGTGGCGAGCACTGCCGGGGCGATCACCTTGCCGAAATCCATTCCGCCGGGCCAGAACCAGGACCACGCCGGCAGTATCGAGTAGGCGTGGCCATGGTGGGTGTAGACCTTCACCAGCGCCACTACCGACACCACGATCAGCACGACCATCTCGACGGTCAACAGCGCATACTGCAGCCGGGCCGACACCTCGATACCGCGATAGCAGATATATGTCATCAGGGCGATCCAGATGATCCCGGCCATTGTGGACCACAGGGTGCTGGTGGCCAGACCGGCAACCGAATGCCACCCCAGGTCGCCGACGAAGGTGAACGAGTACGAACCGGCGATCTGGGCCAGATTGGCAATCACGATGACGTCGGAGGCGATGATGCCCCAGCCGCCGAGCCAGCCCACCACGGGTCCGAACGCCCGGGCCGCCCAGGTGAAGGTGGTGCCGCAGTCCGGCTCGGCCCTGTTCAGCTCTTGGTAGGCGATCGCGATGAGGTACATCGGAATGAAC
The DNA here is from genome assembly GCA_031292695.1 of Mycobacterium sp. GTDB lineage: Bacteria > Actinomycetota > Actinomycetes > Mycobacteriales > Mycobacteriaceae > Mycobacterium. The sequence goes on from JARLGS010000240.1 coordinate 3,249, forward strand.
GAGATGAGCATGATGGCCGGGGCTTTGACGCCGGCCAGCAGCGTGCCGCTGGTCGCGATGACCAGTCCCAGCGTCGCCGCCAGGCTGTACGCGGGCGCGGTGGAAGCCAGCCCGACGACCACGCTGGACACCAGACCGAGCGCACCGCTCTTGAGCCCCTTGCTCTCGACGGTGTTGCCGGGCGGCGCCGCCACTGTCGTCATCTGTTCTCCCCGCTCATGCCCGGATGTTTGACCACCAGATGTTACGGTTCGCCGCCTCGAACCGAGCGTCGTAGGTTGGAGGGGTGACCACCGCGCAGGACACCGACGCCTTCGAGAGCGTGCGCCCGCATCTGCTCTCCGTGGCGTACCGGCTGACCGGCGTGTACGCCGACGCGGAGGACATCGTGCAGGACGCCTGGTTGCGCTGGCACGCAGCAGATGTCGACGCCATCGCTGAGCCGCGGGCGTGGCTGACCACGGTGGTCAGTCGCCTGGGCCTGGACCGGCTGCGGTCGGCCGCGCACCGCCGCGAGGCGTATTTCGGGGAGTGGCTGCCCGAGCCGGTGGTGACCGGGTTTGACGCCGCTGATCCGTTGGCCGCGGTGGTGGCCGGCGAGGACGCCCGATTCGCCGCCATGGTGGTGCTGGAACGATTGACGCCCGACCAACGGGTGGCGTTCGTGCTGCACGACGGTTTCACGGTGCCGTTCGCCGAGATCGCGCCAGTGCTCGGTATGACGGAAGCCGGTGCGCGGCAACTGGCTTCACGCGCCCGACGGGCGGTGGCCGCGGCCCCGGCGCCGGAGCCGGACGCTGCCGACAACGAGGTCGTCGGCAAGCTGATGGCGGCGCTCGCCAGTGGCGACATGGCTGCCGTCGTCGCACTGCTGCACCCCGATGCGACCTTCACCGGGGACTCCAACCGTCGGGCGCCGACCGCACCACGCACCATCGTCGGGGCGGACAAGGTGGCCAGGTTCTTGTTCGGTCTCGCCAGACGCTATGGACCGCAATGGCTTTCGGCCTCGCAGCTGGCGTTGGTCAACGGCGAGTTGGGCAGCTACACCCCGGGCCTGCCGGCCGGTCCCGACGGCCCGGAGTTGCTGCCGCGCGTCACCGCGCTGACCGTGCGGGACGGCAAGGTCTGCGCAATGTGGGACATCGCGAACCCGGACAAGTTCACCGCGTCACCGCTCAAGTCCGACTAGCGGCTCGCGCTAGCTCTCCGGCGCTCAGGAAGGATTAGCGGCCCGCCGCTCAAGCCCACGGCACCCGGCACGCGTCGCCCGAGCTGAACCCCTGCTCGGTGATGCCGAGCGCGGCGTACATCCGCGACCGCATGTTCTCCACGCCGATCTGGTAGGTCAGCTCGATGACGCCGGCGTCGCCGAACCGGGTCCGCAGATCGTCGACCTGTTCGTCGGTCACGGTGTGTGGGTCAGTGGTCATCGCGTTGGCGTAGGCGATCGCGGCCCGCTCGTCGTCGGTGAACAGCGGCGAGGTGGCGTAATCGTCGATGTGCTTGAGCCGCTCGGTGTCCAGGCTCTCCAAGCGCATGAGCATGGTGCCGAAGTCGACGCACCAGGAGCAGCCCACCGTCCGCGCGGTCCAGAACACGGCCAGATCGCGCACCGTCGCCGGCAGCTTCTTCGAGCCGCTCTTCAGCAGGCCCTCGTGCACGGCGTTGGCAATCAGCAGCCGGGGGTGGTGAGCCGCGACGGCGAACGGTTCGGGCACTTCACCGAACTCATGCTTGGCGTAGCGGTACATGAACCGGGTCAGCAGGCCGGCCCGTTGTGGGGGCAGGGGTGCGATTCGTGGTGTTGTCGTCATATCTATTGGACGAGGCAGCGCGACCATGTGTGACGCCCGATGTGCAGAAGAATCGAGAAGAATTTTGAACCGTGAACGCCGACTGTGCGACCCCCAATTTGTCGGGAAGGGTGGTCCCGGTAAATACCTCGACTTTCTGCCCCTCGAACGTGAGCTTGTGTGCCAAATCCTTGCCGATTTTGGGACGCAAGCTCACACTCGGCGCGGACGGAACCGCGACTATCTGGGCTGCGTCCAATACATGTGGCGGGTGACTGGCCTTTCCTGGGTTCCGAGGCGCGGGCGGCCGGCGTCGTTAACCGCTATCAACTCAGAACTCGCTACCAACAGGTCTATCGCGACGTGTACGTCCGGCGGAGTGCTGAGGTCACACCCGTCGACAAAGCCGTGGCGGCCTGGCTGTGGTCCGGGCGGCGCGGTGTAGCGGCTGGATTGTCGGCGGCGGCTCTGCACGGTTCGTTATGGATCGACGGCCGCTTACCGGCCGAGCTCAACCAGGCCAGCCGGCATGGGGAAGCCGGCATCGTGTTGCATAGCGACCAGCTCGCCGACGAAGAGATTTGCCTGGTCAGGGGAATTCGGGCTACGACACCCGCCAGGACGGCCTTCGACCTGGGTCGCCGCAAAGGGCAGCCGCTGGCCGTCATTCGCGTAGACGCGCTGCTACAGGCCACCCAGTTGAAACTCGCTGACGTGCAAGCACTTATCGCTACTCACCGTGGTGTGCGCGGCCTGGTGCAGTTGCGGCAAGTACTTGACCTGGCGGACTGCGGCGCCGAATCACCACAAGAGACGCGAACCCGACTGTTGTTGACCAACGCGGGGATACGGCCGACACATACCCAGATCGAAGTGTTCGGCGGCAGGTACCTGGTGGGGCGTATCGACATGGGCTGGCCGGAATGGAAGGTCGGGGTCCAGTACGACGGCATCCAACACTGGGCTGATCCACGTCAGCGCACCCGCGACATCGACCAGGACGTCGAATACCGAGACCTCGGTTGGCGGTTGGTGCGGGTGGGCGCAGATCTGTTGCGTTATCGGCAGGACACGATCATCGCCCGAACTCGGGCAGCACTACGCGCGGCGAGTGGGCCCTTCTAACGAACGTGAGCTTGTGTGCCAGATCCTCGTTGGGTTTGGCACACAAGCTCACGTTCGACGTGCAAAATGGTCTAGCGCGCAAACATCAAGGCGCGCTTGACCTCCTGGATCGCCTTGGTCACCTGGATGCCGCGGGGGCAGGCCTCGGTGCAGTTGAAGGTGGTGCGGCAGCGCCACACGCCGTCGACCTCGTTGAGGATGTCCAGCCGCTCGGCGGCCGCCTCGTCACGCGAATCGAAAATGAACCGGTGCGCGTTGACGATCGCCGCGGGGCCGAAGTACGAACCCTCGCTCCAGTACACCGGGCAGCTGGTGGTGCAGCAGGCGCACAGGATGCACTTGGTGGTGTCGTCGAAGCGGGCCCGGTCGGTCTGCGACTGGATGCGCTCACGGGTCGGGGGGTTGCCCGAGGTGATCAGGAACGGCTTGACGGCGCGGTAGGCGTCGAAGAACGGCTCCATGTCCACCACGAGGTCCTTCTCCACGGGCAGACCGCGGATCGGCTCGATGGTGATGGTGAGGTCCTTGTCGGCCTTCTTCGGCAGCAGGTCACGCATCAGCACCTTGCAGGCCAGGCGGTTCACGCCGTTGATCCGCATGGCATCCGAGCCGCACACGCCGTGCGCGCAGGACCGGCGGAACGTCAGCGTGCCGTCCAGGTAGCCCTTCACGTACAGCAGCAGGTTCAGCAACCGGTCGCTGGGCAGGCACGGCACCCGGAAGCTCTGCCAGCCGGCGGCATCCGGGTTCTCCGGGTTGAACCGGGCGATCTTCAGCGTGACCATGACGGCGCCGTCGGGCACCGGGGGCAGGGCCTGGTCGGTCCCTTTGTCCAGAACAGCAGTCATGTCAGTACTTCCGTTCCATCGGCTCGTACCGGGTCTGGACGACGGGCTTGTAGTCCAACCGGATATCGGACAGGAGGTCGGCGCCCTGCTTGTAGGCCATGGTGTGGCGCATGTAGTTGGTGTCGTCGCGGTCCGGGTAGTCCTCGCGGGCGTGACCGCCACGGGACTCCTTGCGGTTCAGCGCGCCGACCACGGTGACCTCGGCCAGCTCCAGCAGGAAGCCCAGCTCGATCGCCTCGAGCAGGTCGCTGTTGTAGCGCTTGCCCTTGTCGTGCACCGTGATTCGGCTGTACCGCTCCTTGAGCGCGTGGATGTCCGTCAGCGCCTGCTTCAGGGTCTCCTCGGTACGGAACACCGCGGCGTTGTTGTCCATCGACTGCTGCAGGGCGCTGCGGATGTCGGCGACGCGCTCGTTGCCGTGGTCGGACAGGACGTCGCCGACCCAACCGACGACCATGTCCGCCGGGTTGTCCGGCAGGTCGACGTAGTTGTGGTTCTGCGCGTACTCGGCGGCGGCGATACCGGCGCGGCGGCCGAACACGTTGATGTCCAGCAGCGAGTTGGTACCCAGGCGGTAGGCGCCGTGCACAGACACGCACGCGCATTCAGCCGCGGCGTACAGGCCCGGCACCACGTTGACGTTGTCGCGCAGCACCTGACCGTTGATGGTGGTCGGGATACCGCCCATGACGTAGTGGCAGGTCGGGTAGACCGGCACCAGTTCGGTGACCGGGTCGACGCCCAGGTAGGTGCGGGCGAACTCGGTGATGTCCGGCAGCTTGGCCTCCAGCACCTCCTCGCCGAGGTGGCGCACGTCGATGTAGACGTAGTCCTTGTGCGGTCCGGCGCCACGGCCCTCGAGGACCTCCAGCACCATCGAACGGGCCACGATGTCACGCGGCGCCAGGTCGACGATGGTAGGGGCGTAGCGCTCCATGAAGCGCTCGCCTTCGCCGTTGAGCAGACGGCCACCCTCACCACGCACGGCTTCCGAGATCAGGATGCCGAGGCCGGCCAGGCCTGTCGGGTGGAACTGGTGGAACTCCATGTCCTCCAAGGGAAGTCCCTTGCGGAAGATGATGCCCAGGCCGTCACCGGTGAGGGTGTGGGCGTTGGAGGTGGTCTTGTACATCCGGCCGCTGCCGCCGGTCGCGAAGACGACCGCCTTGGCGTGGAAGATGTGAATGTCGCCGGTGGCCAGCTCGTAGGCGATGACGCCGGTGGCGACCGGGCCGCCGGGGGTCTGAGTGATCACGACGTCGAGGGCGTAGAACTCGTTGAAGAACTGCACGTCGTGCTTGACGCAGTTTTGGTACAGCGTCTGCAGGATCATGTGGCCGGTGCGGTCGGCGGCGTAGCAGGCGCGGCGGACCGGGGCCTTGCCGTGGTCACGGGTGTGCCCGCCGAAGCGGCGCTGGTCGATGCGGCCCTCGGGCGTCCGGTTGAACGGCATGCCCATCTTCTCGAGGTCCAGCACGGCATCGATGGCTTCCTTGCACATGATCTCGACGGCGTCCTGGTCGGCGAGGTAGTCGCCACCCTTGACGGTGTCGAAGGTGTGCCATTCCCAGTTGTCGTCCTCGACGTTCGCCAGTGCGGCACACATGCCGCCCTGCGCCGCGCCGGTGTGGCTGCGCGTCGGGTACAGCTTGGTCAGCACTGCAGTACGCACGCGCGGACCCGCCTCCACAGCGGCGCGCATACCTGCGCCACCTGCACCGACGATGACGACGTCGTAGCGATGTTCCTGAATCATCTGCGTCCCTACTTGATGTTCGCGTCGAAGGTGACGAGCACGTAGCTGCCCAGTACCAGGGTGAAACCGGTGGCCAGCAGCAGAATCGAGTTCAGCCAGAACTTGGTGGTGTTCTTGCGGGCGTAGTCACCGATGATGGTGCGCATGCCGTTGGCGCCGTGCACCAGTGCCAGCCACAGCAGGGCCATGTCCCAGATTTGCCAGAACGGCGAGGCCCATCGCTGCGCGACGTAGTTGAAGTCGATGCGGTAGACACCGTTCTGCCAGATCAACCCGATGAACAGGTGACCAAGGGCGAGCAGCACCAGAGCAGCGCCGGAGAACCGCATGAACAACCAGGCGTACTTCTCGAAGTACGGGATGCCACGGGGGCGCCGGGGAGCGCGGGGGTGATCGAGGGCGGCGGGACGGTCGTGCTCGCGCTCCAGGACGGGGGCCGGACGGCCGCCGCGGCGCGCCTCGGCGGCGCCGGAATCAGTCACGGTGCTCACTTGAGCCACCCGAAGTGCTCAACCATGTGCATGCCCTCTACCCCCACTGCGGCGACAACGACCGCGATCCAGATGGCCAGGATGGTCCACAGCATGACCCGCTGGTACTTGGGACCCTGCTGCCAGAAGTCGATGAGAATGACCCGCACGCCGTTGAGAGCGTGGTAGAGCACCGCCGCGACCAGGCCCATTTCCATGAGACCGATGATCGGCGTCTTATAGGTGTTGATCACCTCGTTGTAGGCCTCGGGGCTGACCCGGACCAGTGCCGTGTCCAGGACATGGACCAGCAGGAAGAAGAAGATGGTCGCGCCGGTAATCCGGTGCAGAACCCAGGACCACATGCCTGGGTCGCCGCGATACAGGCTCCGCCGCTTCTGTGGTGATGAACGCGGCGCGGGTATGGCGGAATCCGCGGCTGCCGCTGTACTCATTTCGACCTCCAACGCCGTCGGTGGACGCATGACCCGGCAGCAACTTTTTCGCATGCCGAGCCCAAACCTCGGGGCGACTCTAAACCCAATTGGCGCACAGGCAGAACTAGCGTGTGTGCTTAGTGACGAACACGCGCCGGAAATTAGGATTGCCTAAATTAAGTAATCGGCCTGTTCGGTTGAGTCGCGGGTCACTTTTTACGGTTCGGGAGTGGGGTTTCGGTGAGTCTGGAAATTGATTGGAACCTGTTGCGGGACAAGGCTATTGCCGCCTCAATGCAAGCCTATGCGCCGTACTCGAACTTCCCGGTCGGGGCGGCTGCACTGGTCGACGACGGCCGAATCGTCATGGGCTGCAATGTGGAGAATGTCTCATATGGCCTAGGTCTCTGTGCGGAGTGCGGTGTGGTCTGCGCCCTGCATTCCAGTGGCGGCGGACGGTTGGTTGCGCTCGCGTGTGTGGACGGGGCCGGTGCGGTGTTGATGCCGTGTGGGCGGTGCCGGCAGGTGCTCCTCGAGCACGGTGGTCCCACCATGTTGATCGACCATCCGTCCGGTCCGCGGCTGCTGGGCGATCTGCTGCCCGACGCGTTCGGGCCCGATGACCTGAACCGCCGGTAACGCCAAGCGTCGCAACAACTCTGGTTACTGGCCGGTAACCAGCACGATGGGCCCGACCTGAGGCCCGACAGGAGGATTCGATCGTGTCGTTTGACGCTCCGTCAGTCATTCGGGTCAAGCGCGATGGCGGAGTGCTGGCCGATGCCGAGATCGACTGGGTGATCGACGCCTACACCCACGGCCGGATCGGCGATGCTCAGATGGCCGCCCTGCTGATGGCGATCTTCTTGCGCGGCATGACCCCGGCCGAGATCGCCCGCTGGACCGCGGCGATGGTCAATTCGGGCGAGCGCTTCGACTTCACCGACCTGCGCCGGCACGGCCGACCGTTGGCCCTGGTTGACAAGCACTCCACCGGCGGGGTCGGGGACAAGATCACGATCCCGTTGGTGCCCGTCGTGCTGGCCTGCGGCGGCGCGGTGCCGCAGGCCGCCGGGCGCGGCCTCGGGCACACCGGCGGCACGCTGGACAAGCTCGAGGCGATCCCCGGTTTCACCGCAGAACTGTCCAAAGACCTTATCCGGCAACAGCTTTGTAACGTCGGCGCAGCCATCTTCGCAGCCGGAGACCTGGCGCCCGCCGATCGCAAGATCTATGCCCTGCGCGACGTCACCGGCACCACGGAGTCGCTACCGCTCATCGCGAGCTCGATCATGAGCAAGAAGCTGGCCGAGGGGGCCGGGGCACTCGTGTTGGACGTCAAGGTCGGACGCGGCGCGTTTCTCAAGACCGAAGCCGAATCGCGCGAACTGGCCCGCACCATGGTCGACCTCGGTACGGCCTACGGCGTGCCGACCCGGGCACTGCTCACCGACATGGACCGGCCGCTGGGTCGTGCCGTCGGCAATGCGATCGAGGTGGTCGAGTCGCTCGAGGTGCTGGCCGGCGGCGGCCCCGACGACGTCGTCGAGCTGACTGTGGCGCTGGCCCGAGAGATGCTCGATCTGGCGGGGATCGACGGCGTCGACCCGGCACAGACCCTGACCGACGGCACCGCGATGGACCGCTTCCGGGAGCTGATCGCGGCGCAGGGCGGCGATGCGTCGGCGCCCCTGCCGATGGGCGCACACACGGAGACGGTGGTGGCGGCGCGCAGCGGGGTGATGGGCGACATCGACGCCATGGCGGTGGCGATGGCGGTGTGGCGGCTCGGCGCCGGCCGGGCCCGGCCCGGCGACCCGGTCCAGGCCGGGGCGGGGCTATACGTCCACCGCCGCAGCGGCGAGCCCGTCGCCGCAGGCGAGACGTTGTTCACGCTCTACACCGAGACCCCCGAGCGGCTGCCGTCCGCCCTGGCCGAGCTCGACGGTGGCTGGTCCGTCAGCGACGTCCGGCCACCGTCGAGGCCGTTGGTGATCGACCGAGTCGGCTAGCTAGGTCGCGATACCCGGCTGGCCGTCGGTGCCCTTGGTGCCGCCTGCGCCCGCGGTGCCCTTGGGAGCGGTTCCGCCGGTGCCCGCGCTGCCACCCATGCCAGCGCCGCCGGGGGTAGCGCCGACGTCACCATTGCCGCCGTTACCGCCCAGGCCACCGTTTCCGCCCTTCCGCCGTCGCCGATGATCGATCCACCGGCCCCGCCGTTTCCACCGGCGCCGCCGGTCCCGCCGTTGCCCGCGATGTGGCCGGCACCAGCGTTGCCGGAACCGGAGTCAGCATTGCCGCCGTCACCGCCCTTGCCGCCGTTACCGTACTTACCGCCGTCACCGCCCTTGCCGCCCTTGCCGCCGCTCGAGCCGGTGCCGATGCCGATGAAGCTGTAGCCGTTGCCGCCGTTACCGCCGCTGCCATTGCCCTGCGGGACGGTCGCGGTGCCGTCGTTGCCGTCGTCACCCCACGAGCCGGCGAAAGTGCCGCCGAGCCCGGGGATGCCAAGGCCGCTGCCGCCGTACCCGGCGCCACCAGCGTCACCGCCGACTCCGTTTCCTCCGGCCGTGCCGCCGGTGCCACCGTCTCCGCCGTTGGGATTGGTCTTGGTGCCGCTCGCGCCGTTCGCGCCGTCGCCGGACAGGCCCGCGTTGCCACCCGTGCCGCCGTTGCCGCCGTCGCCGTTGCGGCCCCAGTACAACGAAGAGTTGCCGCCCCAGCCGCCGGCGCCGCCGGCCCCGCCGTCGCTGCCGCTGCCGCCGCTGCCGCCGTTGCCGTTGTTGATGGGGTTGTTGTTCGCGTCGACCTGCCCCGCGGCGGTTGCACCGGCACCGCCGGAGGCGCCGGCTCCGCCATTGCCGCCGTTACCGCCCTTGCCGCCGGTCACCCCCATGCCGTAGATACCCGAGCTGCCGCCATGGCCGCCGGCTCCGCCGTCGCCGCCCTTCGTCGCGTTGCCGCCATTGCTCGCGGCTTGGGTGCCGCCACCGACTCCGGCGGCGCCCGCCGTGCCGGCGGCGCCATTTCCGCCATTGCCTCCGTTGCCGCCCGTGCTCAGGTACGCGTATCTGCCGGTGTTGCCTCCGTTGCCGCCCGCGCCGCCTTTGCCACCCGGAGCAGTGGCCGAGGCACCGTCCCCGCCGTGCCCGCCGTTGCCCCAGAAGAAACCGCCGTCCCCGCCGTTACCGCCGTTGGCGCCGGCGGTCACGGCGTTACTGCCATTGCCGCCGTGGCCGAAGAGCTGTGCGCTCGCGCCGTTGCCACCACCAAATCCGCTGCCGCCGCTGCCGAGAAGGCCGCTGCGTCCGCCGTTGCAGATGGTGGCACAGGTCGCTGCGGTGTAACTGAACCCGTTGCCCAGCAGGATGCCTGCGTCGGGGTGGTCTGCGGTGCCGTTGCTGATGAAGAACGTCACCACGCGGCCGCCCTCGGTGATGAGTGTCTGGGCGGCGTTTCGGAAGTCCCGGTCGAGCGAGGTCAGCAGTCCGGTGGTGATCGCGATCATCGGCGCCAGCGGGTTCGGCGCCGTGTTCGGCGTGGCAGCCAACGACGTCAAGGTGTTCGTTCCGAAGTTTCCGGTTGCGCTGGCCGGCTGGGCGGAGAACACCGAGGCGACCGGAGCAGTTGCCGCGGGCTGAGGGGACGTCGCTGCGGCCGGTTGGACGGCTGCGACCTTCTTCGGTGCCAGGCTGCCGGTATCGGTCGCGGGCTTGGTCGCCGAAGCCGACGACGCCGGTTGACCGGCGCTGGTTGCCGCTGTGCTGTGCGGCTGCCGCGCGGACGCGGAGGGTGAATTGTCTTTGGCCGGCGAGTCCTTGTTCGTCGGGGAGCGCTTGTTCTTGGGTTTTGGTGATCCGGACGGGTCTGAGCCCTCAGTCGGCTTCGTGCCGGAGTCTGGTTTGGTGCCGGAGTCTGGTTTGGTGCCCGCCGTCTTCGTGCCGGAGTCGGACTTGGGGGACTCGTTCGAGGGGGATTTGGTGGATTTGCCGGGAGAGCCGGTGGCGTGACCGGACTGACCCGACGACGACGACGATGATGATGATGATGAGTGGCCGCCACCGTCGCTGCCGCCGGTTTCTGCCGACGCCATGGCAGCCGGAGCCAGGAGCGCGGCCCCGATACCGACCGCCGCGGCGCCGGCGCTCAACCACCCCGATACCGGCAGCGTCCGCGCTTCGCGCTGCTTCCGATGTGCACCTGCCATGACTGTTCCCCCGCTCGTTTTCGAAAATCTGGCGTGCCCGATGTGTTGATCAGCTCGGCTAATTTACGCACAGGAAACTAACAGTAAATACCTATACTCGTAAAGCTCTGAGATTTGGCTTGCCGGGGGCGCGCGGAGCGGAGTCGCACGCCCGGTTGCACTCCAGAGAGTCCGCATCGGGGCTTGCGGTGGGCCGCTAGGGTCATCCACATGGCTGACGACGACCTCCATGACTTCGAACGCACCGAGTTCACCCATGATGGCAAGACCCGCACGGTGTTTCGCCGCGGCAGTGGGCCGGCCGTCATCGTGATCGCCGAGATGCCCGGCATCACGCCGAAGGTGCTGGACTTCGCGCGCAAGGTCGCCGATCTCGGCTGTACCGCGGTCTTACCGCGCTTGTTCGGGGACCCGGGTCGCGATCCGAACCCTCAGGTGCACGGCAAGGCTGCGACCTTGAAGTACATGGCGTCGTCGTTGGTGCCTGCTTGTGTCAGTAAGGAATTCACCATCATGGCGACCGGCCGGACCTCGCCGGTGGTGGACTGGCTGCGGGCGCTGGCCCGGGCTGAGCACGAGCGCTGCGGCGGCCCCGGTGTCGGCGCGGTCGGCATGTGCTTCACCGGGGGCTACGCGCTGGCGATGGCCACCGACGACGTCATCCTGGCCCCCGTGCTGTCCCAGCCGTCGCTGCCGGTCGGCCTCACAGCCAAACAGCGCCGCAACATCGACATCTCGCCGGCGGACCTGGAGGTCGTCAAGGGCCGCTGCGCGCGCGGGCTCAACGTTATCGGGATGCGGTTCAAGAGCGACAGAAATGTTCCGGCCGAGCGGTTCGAATTCCTGCGGGAGCAGCTGGGCGACGCCTTCATCGCGGTTGAGCTCGACGATGATGACGCGAACCCCGAGGGATTCCTGCCACCGCACTCGGTGCTCACCGAGCATCTGATCGACGAGCCGGGGCAGGCCACCCGCGCAGCGCTGGACCAGGTGCTGGAGTTGTTCCGGAGTCGGCTGCTAACGGCGGGCTAAATACCGCGCCGCGGAGCAATATGGACGCATGACTCTGAGCCTGGACCAGATCAAGCGGGCACCGAAGGCGCTGCTGCACGACCACCTGGACGGGGGGCTGCGTCCGGCCACCGTCGTGGAACTCGCCGAGCAGATCGGCTACCACGACCTGCCCACCGCAGACGTCGGCGAACTGGCGATGTGGTTCCGCACCCAGGCGCACAGCGGTTCCCTGGTGCGCTACCTGGAGCCGTTCGCGCACACCGTCGGAGTCATGCAGACCGCCGACGCGCTGTACCGCGTCGCGTATGAATGCGTCGAGGACCTGGCTGCGGACAACGTGGTCTACGCCGAGGTGCGGTTCGCACCCGAGCTGCACATCGCCGGTGGTCTGGTGCTGGACGAGGTGGTCGACGCGGTGCTCGCCGGGTTCGCGGACGGGGAAAAGGCCGCCGCGGCAGCGGGTCTCACGGCGACGGTCCGCTGTCTCGTCACCGCCATGCGGCATGCCGCCCGGTCGCGCGAGATCGCCGAGTTGGCCATCCGGTTCCGGGACCGGGGCGTGGTCGGCTTCGACATCGCCGGCGCCGAGGCCGGTTATCCGCCTACCCGACACCTGGACGCTTTCGAGTACATGCGCGGAAACAACGCGCGGTTCACCATTCACGCCGGGGAGGCCTTCGGCCTGCCGTCCATCCACGAGGCCATCGCGTACTGCGGTGCCGACCGGTTGGGCCACGGCGTGCGGATCGTCGACGACATCGAGACCCGGCCCGACGGCGCCTACCGCTTGGGTCGGGTGGCAAACATCGTGCGGGACAAGCGGATTCCACTCGAGTTGTGCCCTAGCAGCAACGTGCAGACCGGTGCGGCGCCGAGCATCGCCGAGCATCCGTTCGACCAGCTCGCCCGGTTGCGGTTCCGAGTCACCGTCAACACCGACAACCGGCTGATGAGCGACACCACCATGACTCAGGAGATGGCGCACCTGGTGGACGCGTTCGGCTACGGCTGGAGCGACCTGCAGCGGTTCACCATCAACGCGATGAAGTCGGCCTTCATCCCGTTCGATGAGCGGCTCGCGATCATCGACGACGTCATCAAGCCGCGCTACGCGGTGCTGGTCGGGTAGCTGTCGGTCGGCGCGTCATCGCCGGGTGCGGACGGCTGCCCGGCCGCCACACCAGCGGGTGCGAGTTGTTGCTGCGGCCGCCGGAACGTCTTGGGCACGAACTTTTCGGTGGTGTAGTTGCCGCGCGGATGCACCACCTGCGGCCACCAGAACCAGCGGCCGAGCAGCACCGCGATCGACGGCATCAGCAGTGACCGCACGATAAAGGTGTCGATCAGCAGGCCGATGGCGATGGTCGAACCCATCTGGGCCAGCACGACCAGCTTGCTCGCCATCATGCCGGCCATGGTGGCCGCGAACACCAGTCCGGCCGACGTGACGACACCGCCGGTGCCGGCCATGGACCGGATGATGCCGGTCTTCAAGCCCGCGTGGATCTCGTCCTTGAACCGCGAGACCAGCAGCAGGTTGTAGTCCGAGCCGACCGCCAACAGGATGATGACCGACATCAGCATGACCAACCACTGGACCTGGATACCGAACAGGTCCTGCCAGAGCAGCACCGAGATGCCGAAGGACGCGGCGATGGAGCTGCCCGCCGTACCGACGATCGTCAGTGCCGCGACCGCGCTGCGAGTCAGGATGAGCATGATCATGAAGATCAGCGTCAACGAGGACACGACGGCGATCATCAGGTCGTAGCGGGCGCCGTCGGCCATGTCCTTGTAGGTCGCCGCGACGCCGCCGAGGTAGATCTTGGCGTCCGACAGCGAGGACATCTTCAACGCCTCCTGCGCGGCCTTGCGCTCAGACTCGACCCGGGCGATGCCGGCAACCGTCGCGGGGTCGCTCTGGTGGGTGATGAACATGCGCGCAGACTTGCCGTCCGGCGACATGAACATCTTCAGCCCGCGCTGGAAATCGGGGTTCTGGAAGGCCTCCGGCGGCAGATAGAACAGGTCGTCGTTCTTAGCGCCATCGAAGGCGGCGCCCATCGACAGCGCGGTGTCGTTCATCGCCTGCATCTGGTCGATGAGGGCCTTCTGCGAGTTGTACGACGCCAGCGATAGGTCCCTGCTGGTCTTCATCGACGCGATGGTCTGGGGGAGCAGCGCGGTCAGCTTCGGCGCCAAGTCGGCCAGTTTGTCGGTGTTGACCTGCACGTCGCTCGTTCTGTCGGTCAGCTCGTCAATGCCGTCCAGGGCATCGAACACAGATCTCACCGCGGAGCACATGGGGATGTCGAAGCAGTGCGGTTCCCAGTAGAAGTAATTGCGCATCGGCCGGAACTGGTCGTCGAAGTTCGCGATGTTGTTCCGCATCTCCTCGGTCACCTTGAGCAGTTCCTGAGACTTGCGGTCCGACTCCTGGGTCAGCTTGGTCTGCTCAAGAGACAGTGCGTACTGCTTCTCCAGGATGTCGATCGAGACGTTGGTGGCATCGACCGTCCGGAGCTGGTCTTCGAGCTGCTTGCGCTGGAACGGCAAGTTCATGTTGCTCGTCTGGCCTGAGATGCTGGTCTGAAACGGAATCGAGCTGTGCTGGATGGGAATGCCCAGCGGCCGGGTGATGCTCTGCACCATCGCGATGCCGTCGGTATGCATCACGTTGCTCGAAATCTTGTTCAGTACAAGCATATCGGCGGGATTGCGCATGTCGTGGTTGGCTTCAACCATCAGGATGTCGGGGTTCATCCTGGCTTGCGTGAAGTGCCGGTCGGCGGCGGCGAAGCCGATGTTGACCTTGGCGTTGTCAGGCAGGTAGTACCGGTCGTTGTAGGCCGGTTTGTACCCGGGGATGGCCACGATTCCGACCAGCACGACGAACAGGCTGGCCACCAAAATCGGTGCGGGCCAACGAACCACTGCCGTGCCGATGCGCCGCCAGAACCTGCTCTGCGGAGGCCGCTTGGACTCGTACAACCCGACTCGGCTGCCGAGGAACAGGACTGCCGGGCCGAGCGTGACCGAGATCGCCACCACGACGAGCATGCCGATCGCGACGGGAGCGCCCATGGTGGTGAAGTAGGGCAGGCGGCAGAAGCTCAGGCAGTACGTCGCTCCCGCGATGGTCAGTCCGGAACCCACGATCACGGGCGCAACGGATTTGAAGGTGGCGTAGTAAGAGTCATCCCGGTCCAGGCCGACGCCGCGGTCTTCGCGATACCGGCCGAAGATGAAGATGCCGTAGTCGGTGGCGGCGGCGATCGCCAGCATGGTCAGGATGTTGCCCGCGAAGGTCGTCAACCCGAAAGCGTCGTGGGTGGCGAGCACCGAAACCACACCGCGTGCGGTCAGCAGTGCCAGAAACGTCAGGAACAACTGGATCAGCGTGGTCCGTATCGAGCGGTAAACAACTAGCAGCATGCCCGCGATCGCGACGAGGGTGATCAATGTGATCTGGACGAGGCTGGCGTTGCCGATGACGTGCAGATCGTCAGTGAGCGCGGCAGGACCGGCGACGTGCGCCTGGATCCCCGGTGGGGCTTTCGTCTCCTCGATGACCTTGCGGACGGCGTCCACACCTTCGTTGGCAAGCGTCATGCCCTGCTCGCCGGCGAGGTTGAGCATCACGTACGACGCCTTGCCGTCGGCGCTTTGCGCTCCGGCCGCCGTCAGCGTGTCGCCCCAGAAGTCCTGGATGTGTTGGATGTGCTCGGGATCCTGCTGCAGCTTGCGGATGATCTCGTCGTAGTACTTGTGTGCGTCCGGGCCGAGCGGTTCCTTGCCCTCGACGACGACCATGATCGTGCTGTTGGAGTTGAACTCCTTGAAGTTGGCGCCCATCAACTTCATCGCCCGCATCGATGGGGCGTCTTCGGGCGCCATCGGTGCGGCGTGCAGCTCGCCGACGACTTCGAGCGGCGGTGCGATCACGTTCACCAGGACGGCGATCGCGATCCAGAACAAGATGATCGGCACCGCCAGGATGCGGAGCGCGTGGGCGAACTTGGGCCGTTTGTGTGGTGTCTCAAGTGTTTCGGTCATGCGGATTTCACCAGGCAGTAGGTCTGGGCGTTGACGCCGTTGGCCGATTGCTCCTCACGGACGGTGCCGTTGACGGTGACGCGGCATCCGATGTGGTCGCTGCTGTGCTCGCCGTCGCTGCGGGCCATCAGGTTTGCGCTGACGGTCGGCAGCGTGGTGGACAAGGTCACGGACCAGGGCAGCGGGGCGCTGATCGAGTGCACGTTGGCGTCGGGATCGAAGTAGCTGATCTCGGCCGAGCTTCCGGGTGGTCCGTAGACCTCGTACAACACGACCTTGGGGTTGAACTGGACGATCTCGATCCCCGCACCGGCATTGGCGTTCAGGTTCTCGGAACCGAACTTCATGTGCAGACGGGACACCACGAGGCCCGACACCGACAACACGGCCACCAGAAGCAGAGGTATCCAGACCTTCTTCAGCAGGCGACCCAACAAACTCGACCGCACCCGACCACCTTCCGCTCAACCCGCTGACCGAATCCCCGACGATCAGGCTGCTGCCATCGCCTGCACCAGGCAGGCGGCTCCGCCGACTCAGCGGATTCTTGGGAAATTCTTACGCCTTGCTAACTAATTTTGCAACGCGGATTTCAGGGGTTGGACCCGAGCACGGCCCAGAAGGTGGTCGGTACCTCGGCTTTCAGTGCTGCAGCGCCGCTCGCAGGGTTTCGGCGAATTCGGTGGGCGCGCCGATGAAACCACCGTGATCACCGGGGAAGGTGACGGGCTCGATGCCGAGCAACCGGCACAGCGCCATCGACGTACCGTGCGTGATCAGATGCGCGGAGTCGGCGCCGATGCCCACTACGATCCGCGTTGTTTCCAGCGCGTCGAAGTCGGGTAGATACGTTGTGGTGCAAAGCAATTCGTGATCAAAGAAGCGGGTCAAGCCGGCCATTTGGCGGGCCATCTCGTCGGGTGAGGGCGGCGGTCCCGGCTGACTCGGCACGGCCCCATCGGACTGGGTGAAGCCCGCGTTCGCCATGAACTTGGCCATGGCGGCGCCCGGCCCGTCCCGGTGGAAGGTGTCGACGATGTCCTGGCTGGCCACGCGCTGGCGGTCGACTTCCGGCGCGGGCAGCAGCTCCAGCAGCGGTGGTTCGTGCGCGATCAGCGTTCGTACGCGGTCGGCGTACTTGGCCGCCAGCGCCAGACCGGTTACCGCGCCGCCGCTGGAGCCGAACACGTGAGCCGGGCCATCATCGACGTCATCGATGATGGCCGCGACGTCGTCGGCCCGCAGTTCGGGTGTGGAGTCCTGGGTGGGGTCGTCGATGATGCTGGCGCCCTGCCCACGCGGGTCATACGTCAGCACTGTGTGGTCGGTGGCCAGGAGATCGGCCACCTCCGCGAACTCGGCCGCCGTCATCGGCGAACCGATCACGGCGAGCAGGGGGCCGCTACCACGCACTTCATAGCGCAGGGTGGCGCCGGGGACGGTGAGCTGACGGATGCTGGGCTGGGTCATATCAGGATTGACCGGTGCGGCACCCGTAACTCATCGCGATCACTCCTGGCGCAGCCGCGATTCCACGAAGCGCTCCAGCGACTCCCACTGCTCGACTGCCTCGGCGTACGGCTTCGACGGCGCGCCGACGGTCTCGGGCTCGAAGATGTGGCCGACGAATTGGCCAAGCGGCTGGCTGGTGGCCAGCGACTTGTCGGCGGTGCCGTCCTCGGAGTAGTCGCAGACATCGCGGACGAATTCGATCGCCAGGTCCAGCTGCTCGCGGTCCACCGCGTCGGGTCCGTCCGAGATATCGTCGGACAGGCCGCTCAGCACGTAGATGTTGTCCTCGGAGACGCGGATCTGCAGCGAGCCGTCAGTGGCGGCAGTGCGGATGTCGCTGTAGGCGTCGAAGCTGGACAGATCACTCTCGTGCTCGTCGGCCAGGTAGCGGGCCAGCGTCCGCTCCGAACCGAAGACGCTGATCCGGCCATTGCGGCCGAGGAACCGCGGCTGGTCGTTGTAGTAGCAGCGCAGCGTGAAGTAGGTGCCGCCCTTGGTGATGATCCGGATCGGGTCGATGCCGACGCGCTCCCAGAAGTCCTCGTCGCTGCCGAGCAATTGGTGCTCGGCCTGTGCGCTGAGCGCCGCGTCCCCGGTTTCGGTGTCGTCCTCGTCGTCGATGACGTCGTCTGCAGCGACGTCATCGGCAGCGGCCTCTTCGACCTCGTCCTCTTCGGGCTCCGGAGCCGGCTCATCGAGTTCGGCCTGGGCCTTGGCTGCGGCCTCGGCGCCGACCTCGGGGGTACTCACCAGACCGTCGATGGCGTCGAGCACACTGTCCCAGCTGCGGCCGACGGCGGCCTCGATGTCGGCCCACCGCTTGCGACCGGCCCGGCCCGAGTATGCCTCGACGCCACCGCCGAGCGTGGACAGCACCGGGTTGCCGTTGAAGAACTTCGCCACTGCGATCAGGTCGCACACCGACCCGATCGCGCCGACCACCTGAAGGGTGCGGCGCAACGAGGCGACCGACTCGTCGGTGGGCTTCTCGGCAACCAGCTCGGGCACGCCCACCAGGTCGTGCAGGTGGCTGTCGGACGGATTCAGGAGGTGCGCGTTGGCCTCGCCGAGTTCCTTCCACTTCGGGTGGTCGGCCAGGTCGTTGTCGGTGTTGGTCCGCACGAAAGCGGCCAGGTCCGCGACCGAGTCGAACCCGAAGAGGTCCTCGCCGGCGCCGAGGAACGCTTCCCATTCGTCATCGGAGTCGCGCCACAACGGCGCCCATAGGGTGTACAGATCGCCATGGGTCAGCCCGAGCCGTACCGGCACGATGTCAGCAGCCATGCGGCACAGCCTAACGACGAATGGGTTGGGCCACGCCGGGGGCGTCGGGTCTGCACAGATCCTCGCGGAGGTCCGCGAGGATCGAGTCGACGTCGCGGTCCCTACCGGTGCTGGATAGTTCGACGGCCGCGCGGTTCAGTACCGCCAGCGCGGCGCGGGCTCGGGCCATGACGTCGTCGTATTCAGTGCGCGTCATGCGGTCGGCCGGAAGAAGCCATGGAAGCCCTGGTTCAGATTGGTTGTCCGGATCGGCGAAAGCTGGACGGGATCTCCGGCCTCCACCATGAGGTTGTTGCCGACGATCATCGCCACGTGGCCGTCCCAGACGGCCAGGTCGCCGGCGCGCAGCGAGCCACGGTCGACCGCTGCGCCGACGTCCTGCTCCTGCGCCAGGCGTGGGAGGTCGAGCCCGGCTTCGTGATACGCCCACTGCGTCAGGCCGCTGCAGTCCAGCCCGACGCCGGGCGTGGTACCGCCCCACACGTAGGGCACACCGAGTTGGGTGAGTGCGTGCCTCACCGCGTCAGCCGCGACCTTGTTGGGTGCGGCGGCGGTGCTGCCGTCGGGCAAGGTGACGGCTTCACCGGCACCGAATTTTCCCGGGTCGGGTCGTCGACGGTTGGTGAGCGCGGCCTGGGCGGCTCGGGCTGCGGGTCCGGCCAGGGCGGCTGGACCGGCCAGGCTGCCGAGTCCGCCGGCCCAATTCGCGCCCTGGCCCCCGGACACTCCCGCGCCTGTCGCCGGTGCGGCGCTCAATCCGCCTGCCTCCCAGCCGGATCCACTGGTCTGCCGCATCGGAGATGCCGGTGCTGTCGGGCCGGCCGCCGCCGCGGTAACGGCCTCGGCTCGGTCGGCCAGTTCGTCATGCAGATCGTCGACCACCGCTACGGCTTCATCGAGGGCCCGGCGGGCTTCGTCGATGAGCTCGGCGGCGTCTTCGGGTGAGTTCAGCGCGGATTCCAGTGCGGCAGCGCGGGTCTCGAAATCTCGCAGGATGGCTTGCAGCCGTTCCCTGGCGCGGGCGACGGCTGCCGCGGCCTGCTCGGTGTGGGCGCCGAGCTGCCCGGCGGTCATTGCCATCGCCACAATGGCCGTGACTGCGGCGCCGGCGAACTGACCGGCACTTCCCGATGCGGCGCCGGTCCACTGCCCCTGGGCTTGCTGCCAGGCGCTGTCGGCGGCGACCGCGACGCCGTCGAGCCCCGATTGCACCGCCTGCAGTGCGTTGGCCGGGTCAGGGCCGGAGAAACCGGGACCGACGAGGGCCTGCACTTCGCGGATCGGCGCCGCCAGGGCGGTCGTCAAAGGGCCGGTCACTGCCAGGCCCCGAGCCGGTCGCCCGTGCTGTGGTCGATGTCGGCGAATCCGGCGGCTGTGGCGGCCGCCGTCGCGCCTCCGCCGCACAGGTGCGTGCTCATTCGATGGGCGAGTTGGGCCTGGCGCATCGCCGCGTCGGACAGCGCGGCGGTGAACGCGGCGCCGGCCGGGCCGAATGTGTCGGCCGTGAACCGTCCGGCAATGGCGGCCAGATCGGCGGCGTGCGTGGCTAGTTCGGCGCCGTGGCCGCGGTAGTCCGCGGCCAGGGTGTGCAGCGCCGAAAGGTCCGCAGTCAGGTCTCGGGTCATGTGGAGTAAGACGCCCGTGGAGCCCGTTCGGTTCCACTAAGTTGGGGCGCATGGACGTCCGGGTTGTCGATCATCCGCTGGCCGCCGCGCGGCTGACCACCTTGCGCGACGAGCACACCGACAACGCCGGATTCCGGGCCGCGTTGCGCGATCTGACGCTGATGCTCGTGTACGAGGCCACACGATCTCTGACCAGCGAGGTAGTGCAGGTCCAGACTCCGGTGGCGGCAACCACGGGGTCCCGGTTGGCGAATCCGCCGCTGTTGGTGCCGGTGCTGCGGGCCGGTCTGGGCATGGTCGACCAGGCGCATGCACTGATCCCGGAGGCGCAGGTCGGCTTCGTCGGGATGGCGCGGGACGAGACGACGCACCAGCCGACGCTGTACCTGGAGTCACTACCGGCGGACTTGAGTGGCCGCCCGGTGATGGTGCTCGACCCGATGCTGGCCACGGGCGGTTCGATGGCATACACCCTGCGCCTGCTGCTGGACCGGGGTGCCGACGACATCACCGCGGTGTGCGTCGTGTGCGCTCCCGACGGAATTGCTTTGGTGGAGAAAGTGGTTCCGTCGCTGAAGCTGTTTACTTCCACCATCGACGGGGGCCTCAACGCCGACGCGTTCATCGTGCCGGGCCTGGGCGACGCCGGGGACCGGCAGTTCGGTCCGCGCTGAGGGGCGTCGTTTGGCGTGAGCGCACGTCAGGTCCACCAACCAGCAAACAGGACGCCGATTGAATCCTTAGTGGTCTATCATTGGATAACTACGTAAGGATGGCGATTTGGCTATCATGCGACAGCCGACGGCCGATGACGCAGAGGGCAGTGCTGTCGCCGGCGACAGCGCGTTGATGGATTTGCGCGAACAGTGCCGACTCGGCTTTGAGTTTGCACCAATCAACCTGGCCCTCGTGGGTCTGGATGGCTCGTTGCTCGTCGGCAATTCCGCGTTCCACCGGCTCTTTGGCGGTTCATCGGGAATCTTCACTGATACAAACTTCCTGGACGTCGGGCCAGGACATGATGCCGGCATCGGGTCTCTTGTCAATGTGCTCTCGGGCCGCACGGCGAGCGCGACATTCGAGAAACGCTATGTGCGGGCCGACGGTGGCATCTTCAAGGCGAAGGTGCACGTCAGCCTGGCTAAGGGCCATGACGGCACACCGCTCTGTTTCGTGGCTCAGATCGAGGGCCGCCGCGACCCGAAGCCGCAATCGGAAATGAGCGAGGACCCCGACGATTCCCGCTACGCCGCTCTGGTCAACCACACCTCCGATGTGGTGGCCATCACCGGCAGGGACGGGGCCGTCACCTACATCAATCCGGCCTGCATGACGTTGTACGGGTTGCGTCCGCACGAAATGATCGGCACGCACCTCACCGACCTGGTGCACCCCGACGATAGGCAGAGCATTATCCAGCGCAGGCGCCGGCTCATGGCCGGCCATCTCGCTGCGGTCACCTATGAGTGCCGCGTCCGGCACGCCCAACTGGGTTGGCGACATATGGAGGCGACAGTCACCAATCACCTTGCCGATCCGGAAATCCGTGGATGGGTGAGCACTGCCCGGGATGTGACGGACCGGGTCGAGGCGGGGGAATACCTACCCCATTCGGTCCGGCACGATGAGCTCACCGGCCTGCCGAACCGATTGCGACTTCTGGATCGGCTGGAACGCGCCATGCAGGCCGCTGGGCGCGGCCGCACTGAGCTCGCCGTGTTGATCGTCGACTTGGACCGGTTCCAAGGGGTCAATGACAGCTTCGGCCGCGCGACCGGTGACCGCGTGTTGATCGAGATGGCCGAGCGCATCAGCGCCGTGGTGCAGCCCGTCGGCAGCGTGGCCCGGTCTGGGGGCGACGAGTTCACGGTGCTGGCTCAGAACCTCAACCGGCGAGACGAGGCAACCGAGATTGCCGAACGAATTCGGGCCGCGGTCGCCGCCCGACTGGAGATTGACGGGCAGTCGCTCTCTATTGGGTGTTCGATCGGCATCACCTTCCCCGACAGCGGTGATCGACCCGAATCGGTGCTGCACGAGGCTGACCTGGCAACGCAACGGGGCAAGGAACTTGGACGCAACCGCACCCTGATCTACCACCGCGACATGCGCAATCGGACCCGGTTGCGGCTGGAGGCCGAGCGGACCATTCGGTGGGCGTTGGAGCATGATGGCGTGCGGGTCCAGTACCAGCCAATCATCACAATGGATACCGGATTGCTTTGGGGGACTGAAGCCTTGGTCCGGGTCTGCGGCCAGGACGGTGACCTGGCCAGCCCCCGGCAGCTCATTCCGGCCGCCGAAGACAATGGGCTGATCGTGCCGTTGGGCGAGGCAGTCCTCGATACCGCATGCGCGCAACTTGCTCGGTGGGTCGAATCAGGATTGCCCACGGAGGTCATGACAGTCAACGTGTCACCACGTCAACTGGAATCGCCGCAGTTTGTCGGCCGGCTCGCTTCGACCATAGCCACCCATGGATTGGCACCACGTCGACTCTGCCTCGAAATCACCGAGTCCAAGCTCATCGACAGCGGTTCCTCGGCGCTTCACATCATCGCTGCCATCAAGGACCTGGGGGTCATGCTGGCCCTCGACGACTTCGGCACCGGCTGGGCCAGCCTCGCGCTCTTGCGCCGATTCCCGTTCGACGCGATCAAGATCGACGCCCGCTTCGTCAGCGGACTTGGCACCAACAAGGGCGATGAGGAGGTCGTCAAGGCGGTCATCGGGTTGGGTGAGGCTTTGGGGATGACCGTCGTCGCCGAAGGGGTCGAGACCACAACACAGGAAACCAAGCTGCGCGAATTCGGCTGCCCTTATGCCCAGGGGTTCCGATACGCAAAGCCGGTCCCGAGCGAACAGATCACGACGTTGGCGCATCTACTGCACCGGTGACGTGATCCGCAGTCGTGCGGGATTTGTCGCTACTAATCAGACGATCGACCCAGCCAGCACTTACGTGGCGCTCCGTCTCCTTGAACACGCGATTTCACCTGAAGCAATCGCCGCCCCGACACCAATATGCTGCACGGTACTTCGCGGCACTGCCCGGCCGCCAAAGACCCCGAGACCGAACAACTCAAAACCGTTGTGGTCGAACAGAAATGCCCGATCGAGTTGCTCTGTTGTCTACTGGGCGCGGCCCGGGAACGCAGAACCTCATGAGCTGGCGTCCGCCTGGAACGGGATACCACTGTCACTGTGTCAAGACCCGACCCTGCCCCGTGTGCTGAGGACTCTACGGTTCTGGAGACACGCCCACATTGGTCGTGCGTCCGCAAACTGCCGATCTTGTCAAAAATCCCGCGGCACGGAGCATCGTGTGCCGCGGCGTCTTGTCGAGCTTGTCATCTCCAGCAAACGCGGCGAGTAGAAAATTTGCTATCTTACGTAATAGTTAATATTATTTTGGATGCGATTGGAGGCGGCGTTTTCGGGGTTGCCGGTCTGGCTACCTACCGGCGATCCGAGAGATCGAGCCATGGAGACTGGTGTCAGCGCCCGATGTGACATAAATATGCAGGTAATCGAGCCACTGCCGGATTATCCATAACAATCGGGACCGGGGGTCTCGGTCGATTGATGGTGTGCCCGCGTGATCGCGAGTCGAGCGTCAAAAACCTGTCAATGTCGTAATAGCGATTTATGGTTTATTTGCTAGAATCACGCGATGGCGGCGAAATTCATTGCCGACGGAACGTGGTTCCGGGCCGGATCCAGCGACGCAACTGATGTTGCTCGGGAAACCAGCTGATTGGACCTGCGTATGGGAGTCGGGTGCCCTCGCACACCGCCTGCGTCCAGCCGAAGCACGCAGGTGTGGCTGCCATGCCGGATCGACCATCGTCGGGCACCTGACCCACCAGCGCGCCGCACGGTCAAGCCGACACCGAGTTCTGTCGATCAGTTGGCATCATTTTCTGGATGCACTGACTGTCGGTCAGTAGCCCTGAGGAGGGCGTCGTGCTCGCCAACCAGCGCATGAGCGAAGACCCGTTCGAGACCACGGCCGTCATCCCCATCGATTCGCCGTCTGCAGCCAGCTTCCGCAATCTCGTCGAGAACAATCCCCATGCGGTGTTCGTGCACGACGGTGGCCGTGTCGTGTACGTCAACGCGGCGGCGGTGCGGTGGACGGAAGCCGGTTCGGCTGACCGGATGCTGGGCACCTTGATCACCGATTTCGTCCATCCGGAAGCCATCCTGGGTGCGTTGGCCCAAACGACGACTCCTGGCCAACCCGGCGAACCGCCGGTACCCGTCACGTCAGTCCTACTCCGCCGGGACAGAACGACGCTCGACGTCGAGGCCATCACCGTTCCGGCCGACTGGGAGGGGCGCAGCGCGTATCAGACGGTGCTGCGTGACATCCCGGTCGAAAACTCAGTCCATAGCGCCGCAGCTCACAGTGAAGCACTCCTCCAAGATGCCCCGGCGGGCATCATTGGGACCACCGACGACGGTGTCATCACCGTATGGAACCGATCCGCCGAAGCCCTCTACGGCGTGTCGGCCGGTGACGCCGTCGGGCACCCGATCGGCGACGCTGTCGGTGTTCCGGTTGAGCTCGCGGCGATCGTGGCGGGCGGAGGCACCCGTAACGCCACCCACTACACCGCGGCCGGATCATCGCTGTCTGTTCGGGTATGGGCTGCGGCGGTCCAGACCGGATACCTGCTCGTCTGCGCCGATCGCACCGCAGAGCATCACACCGCGGAGCACTTCCAATCGGTGGTCACCTGCCTGGACCGCGGAATCGTCGTGATGTGTCGCGACGGACGCATCGCATCGATCAATCCGGCCGCTGTGCGCATTCTCGGTACCGGAGGTGGATGCTTCCCCAGCTCGCATTCCGAACGGACCCGCGACTTTCCGCTGTTCGACACCGACGGCACTAGCGTCCCAGTAGCCCAGCGGCCGGCCGCCATCACGTTGCGCACCGGACAGTCCATCCACGGACGCGTGTTCGGCATCCGCCGCCACGACGGCCACCAAGCCTGGATATCGGTCACCACCACCCTGCTCGACCCGGACGATGCCGAGCATTCACCGGTGGTCGTGGCCCTCGACGACGTCACCACCGAACATCTCGCCAACCTGCAGCTGCGCCGTTCCGCGCACCACGACGCCCTGACCGGCCTTCCCAACCGGGCTCGCACACTCGCGATGATCACCGCCGCCATAACGCCCAGCGACAATCCGCAATTGGCGGCGCTGATGTTCATCGACATCGATCAGCTCAAACGGATCAACGACTCCCTCGGCCATCACGCCGGTGATGTCGTACTGCGCACGTGTGCGGACCGGCTGAACGGCGCGATCCGCGTGACCGACACTCTCACCCGCGTCGGCGGTGACGAATTTGTCCTGCTCATCGGCGCGCCGGCCACCGCTAACGATCTTCACCAGCTTGCCGGCAGACTGCACGAGGCACTCAAGACCCCAACCGTCATTGACGCACAACCGATCACCGTCAGCGCGAGCATCGGTATCACCGTCGTCGACACCGCCCGACCAGCCACACCCGCCGACATCCTCAGCCGCGCCGACGCGGCCATGTACCAGGCAAAAACAAACGGGCCAGGACAAACCTGTTTCTATTCACCAAAAGACTCCGCCGGTCAACGGCGCCACACCGGCTATCCCGCCAGAATTCTCGACCACCGGTGGACCTGAACCTGGATATTGGGGTCTGTACGCGCCGGGCCCGACGCTGGCTTCCCGGCATGCAGCGATGATGAAATATGTTCGACCGCAATCACATTGGTCGTGACGCGCAGGTATGAGGTGGCTATCCCGGCAGTCGGGCGGGGTCCAGCAGGTTCGTCATGGCGGCCTTGGTCTTCGCCAATTCCGACTCGGCGGCGGTCCGCGCGGCAGCCACATCGGCAGCGGGGGGCCTGCTGATCTCGAGGTAGCACTTGACCTTTGGTTCGGTGCCCGACGGTCGCACCGCTACTCGCAGCCCGTCGCCCGTGAAGATCAGGGCGTCGGTGCGGTGCTGGCCCCGGCGCTGCGCCAGGTCTTCGACGCTGACGTCGACGCCGGCGAGCCGGTCCGGCGGGTCGGCACGCAACCGGCCCATCACGGCGCCGGCATCGGTATGTACTGAAACCGCATCGGTGACGTGGACGCCGTATGTCTCGGCCAGCTCGTCCAGCCGATCCTGGAGGGTCAAGCCGTTGTGGCGCAGCGCCGCAACCAAATCGCAGGCCAGCACTGCCGCGCTGATGCCGTCCTTGTCCCGTACTGCCGCCGGGTCGACGCAGTGGCCGATGGCCTCTTCGTAGGCGTAACGCAGGGTGGCGCCGGCGACCCCGGAGTCGGCCCGGGCCAGCCATTTGAAGCCGGTAAGGGTCTCGACGTGGTGGGCGCCGTAGTGTTCGGCGATCATCGCCAACAGCTGTGACGAGACGATCGAACTGGCCACCACCGTGTGCCGGGCCTCGTCGGGCGTGAGGCTCGATAGTAGGTAATCGCCTAGCAGCCAACCGGTTTCATTGCCGGACAACATGCGCCAGCCGTGCGCAGTCGGAATGCCGACAGCGCAGCGGTCAGCATCGGGGTCCAGGGCGATGGCGACCTCGGCAGCTGTGCCGGCCGCCAGATCGAGCAGCAAGTCGGTGGCACCGGGCTCCTCGGGATTGGGAAACGCGACGGTGGGGAAGTCCGGGTCCGGGTCGAATTGTGCTGCGACAGCATGGATATCGCTGATGCCCGCGCGATTCAGCACGTCGACCGCCAGGGCTCCGCCGACTCCGTGCATGGCGGTCAGGGCCACCCGGACATCGCCGACCGCGCGGCGAACCGATGCCGCCTGCTGTGCGTACTGCGATATCAGCGTCTCATCGACGGGTGGCACCGGTTGCCGGGCGATGTCCGTCGGCGCCTGGCGCATCGCCGTCTCGATGTCCCGGTCGGTCGGCGGAACGATCTGGATGCCGCCGTCGAAGTAGACCTTGTAGCCATTGTCCGCCGGCGGGTTGTGCGATGCGGTGATCTGCACCCCGGCGGCGGCTTTCAGTTGCCTGACTGCATAGGCGAGCACCGGCGTCGGCGCGGGGTGGGGAAGTAGTACGACGGAAAAGCCCTCGGCGGCAAAGATTTCCGCGGTCGCGGTGGCGAATTCGTCGGAATGGTGCCGGGCGTCGCGGCCGACCACGACAGTCGAGCCACCCAAACACCGGCTCTTGAGCACCATGGCCACCGCCCAGGTGGCGCGGGCGACGGTGGTGACGTTCATCGCGTCGAGGCCCTCGCGCATGGGGCCGCGCAGGCCGGCGGTGCCGAAGGTCAATGGTGCGGCGGTCACAACCGGGCCAGCACCTCGGCCAGCAGCATCCCCATCCGGGTCGCGGACTGCCGGCCGGCCTCGAGCACCTCGGCGTGGCTCAGCGGCTCGCCGGTCATCCCGGCCGCCAGGTTGGTCACCAGCGAGATGCCCAGCACTCCGGCGCCGCCGGCGCGGGCCACGATGGTCTCGTGCACGGTCGACATGCCGACCAGATCTGCGCCGAGGGTGCGCAGCATCCGGATTTCGGCGGGCGTCTCGTAATGCGGTCCGGGTAGGCCGGCGTACACGCCCTCGGCCAGCGTCGGGTCGATCTCGCGGGCCAGCGCCCGCAGCTGCGGTGAGTAGGCGTCGACCAGATCGACGAACTGCGCGCCGAGCAGGGGTGAGCGGGCAGTGAGGTTCAAGTGGTCGCTGATCAGCACCGGCTGGCCAACGGCATAGTCGGAGCGCAGTCCGCCGGCGGCGTTCGTCAGGACCACGGTGCGCACGCCCGCCGCGAGTGCGGTGCGCACCGGGTGGACGACATGGCGCAGGTCGTGGCCCTCATAAGCGTGGATACGGCCGAGCAGGACCAGCA
>JARLGS010000241.1 GCA_031292695.1 Mycobacterium sp.
AATGCATCACTGTTGGAAAGCCAGTGGCGGTCACGGTGAAGGTGCCCAGTTGGCCCTTGACGAACGTTGTCGAAGCCGCAGAAGTGATGACGGGTGCTGCCTTGAGCGTCAGCGCGTTTGATGGCGATGACTCTGGCCCCGGACCCAATGCATTGATGGCGCTCACCGTAAAGGTGTAGGGAATGCCCGTCGCCAACCCCACAACACTGCCGCTCGTCACGGGGCCCACCCAAGTTGTGCCGTCATTCGTTCCTCCCTGATGGGTGGTGATCACATAGCTCGTGATCGGCGAGCCACCGTTTGGGGGAGCGGTCCAGGACACAGTCGCGTAGGAGCTGCCGATCGGCCCTGGGGCAGCGGTGACACCGGTTGGAGCCTGAGGGACCGTTGCCGAGGCGTTGAGGTTCACGTAGGCCGCCGACGGGAACTGGAGCGGCGACACGCTGACCAGCGGCGTCGTCACCCCGGCCGGGTAGACCGGTCCGGTCGGATGGGTCGTCCCCGAGTTGCCGGTCTGGGCCGGGCCCGGGTTCGCTGCGCCGTCGTACCCGGTGAGCAGGCAGTCGGTCGGTCCGACCCCGGCGGTTCCGCCGAACTTGATCGTGAACGATTGCGGCTTCATCTCCGAGGTGACGCTGAAGGACGTAGCGCTCACCACACCGACGCCGGCCGTGCCACCCTGGGTCCCGGCGGTGGTGAACACATCGCCGGTCGACACCGGGACGCTGAACTTGGTGTCCGCGCCCCAGCCGACGACCGCGGCCGTTGCCGCGGCGGTGGTGGGCAGGCTGATGGTGGCCGACGTGGTGCCGGTGATCGCAGTGATCTTGGCCGCCGCCTAGATACCCGTACCGGTGCCCGCGGAGATGGCCAGCCCGTCACCGACGGCGGCCTTGCTGAAGTCACCGTGCAACGTCGTGGAGTTGGTGGCCCATGAGATGCCGGCGACGATGCCACCGCCGTCGGGTTGGACGGTGAGGGGCGCGGTGAACGTGTACGCGCCGGTGGCGTGACCGTCGGTCGAGCCGATGGTGTCGGTCCACTGGAGCCCCAGGCTGGTGGCTCCGATGCCGTTGGTGTAGAAGTTGGCCACGAAGGCACCGACGATGGTGGTCTCCGCCGTCCCGTTGAATCCGAACGAGGTGCCCGTGGGCGTCGCGCTGTCGGTCGTGGTGTTGCCGACCAGGGTGGTGGC
>JARLGS010000025.1 GCA_031292695.1 Mycobacterium sp.
GCCGGGGTGACGGCGGCCGACGGGCTGGGCAGCTGGGATGTGCTGGGCCAGCTGGCCTTTGACCCGGCGCGGGGCTTCCATGCCGTCGTCGGGCGTGCCCCGTCCGGCGCCCGGGTCTCGGTGAAGGGCGCACCCGAAGTGATCGTCCCGCGCTGCACGTCGTGGCTCGGCCCGGCGGGACTGGTGCCGCTCGACGTGGCGGTCCGGCGCCAGCTCGAGTCCGAGGTGGAACGGCTGGCTCAGCAGGGCCTGCGGGTCCTGGCGGTGGCCGAGCGGTCTGCCTCGAGTCGCTCGGAGGTGGCGGACGAACGGGTCAGCGACATGGAGCTGCTCGGCTTCCTCGGCTTGGCCGATTCCGTGCGCCCGACGGCGGCTGCGGCGGTCGCCGATCTGCGGGCCGCGGGAATCAAGGTGGTGATGATCACCGGTGACCATCCCAGCACTGCTTGGGCCATCGGGTCCGAGCTCGACATCGTCGCTGGGCACCGTGTGGTCACCGGCCCCGACCTCGATGCCATGACCGACGGTGAGCTCGACGCAGCGCTCAGCGAGATCTCGGTCTTCGCGCGAGTTACCCCGACAGACAAGGTCCGCATCGTCCGTGCCTACCAG
The DNA here is from genome assembly GCA_031292695.1 of Mycobacterium sp. Classification (GTDB taxonomy): domain Bacteria; phylum Actinomycetota; class Actinomycetes; order Mycobacteriales; family Mycobacteriaceae; genus Mycobacterium. Next base: position 613 of record JARLGS010000025.1, read on the forward strand.
CGCATTGGTCGCGTGGTCGCAATGACCGGAGACGGGGCCAATGACGCGCCGGCGATCCGACTCTCGAATGCCGGGATCGCCCTGGGTGATCGGTGTTCGTCCGCTGCCCGCGAGGCGGCGGACCTGGTGGTGGTGGACGACCGCATCGAGACGATATTGACGGCCATCGTCGAAGGCCGTGCCCTTTGGGCTTCGGTGCGTGACGCCCTGGCGATACTCGTCGGCGGCAACGCGGGTGAGGTCGCCTTCACCGTGGCCGCCACCGCGCTGGCCGGTGCGTCGCCTCTCGGAGCCCGCCAGCTCCTGCTGGTCAATCTCTTCACCGACATGTTGCCGGCCATGACCATCGCGATGCAGCCGCCGACCAATCGTTCACCCGAGACGCTGGCCCACGAGGGCCCCGACGCCTCTCTCGGTTCCGCCTTGGTGGGACAGATCGCCCTGCGGGCCACCACGACCGCCGGGGGGGCCATGGGAGGATGGCTCCTGGCGCGCGGCACGGGCACGCGACGCCGCGCCAGCACGGTCGCGTTGGTGGCACTGGTCGGGTCCCAGCTCGGCCAGACGGCGGTAATCGGCGGTACCAGCCCATTGGTGCTGGCGTCGACGGTGGCCTCGGCGGCAGCCCTGGCGGTGGTCGTCCAGACACCGGTCGTCAGCCAGTTCTTCGGCTGCACACCGCTTGGTCCTCTTGGATGGAGTATCGGCGCCGGCGCGGCGGCGACCGCCACCGGCGCCTCGGTGATCGCCCCGTGGGTAATCGCCTGGTTCGGGCGTTCACACTCCTCGGTTCTGGGAGAAATCTGGGATCTTGAAGAGCTGCGTGCCGTTCGCGCGAGAGTTCGCGGAGAGGACGACGACCGCCAGTAATCAGCCTTTGTTCGACCGAATGAGCCGGAAGCGTCATTGGAGTCAATCGTCCGGGCAGTCGACGCCCGAGACCGATTCATCTTCGGCGCACACCGGCTCGGATAGGCTGCGCGGCGCCAGTCGAACCGCAGTGCACAGACGATCGCGCGCATGGGGACCGGTAGGCGACCAACTGCGGAGA
>JARLGS010000242.1 GCA_031292695.1 Mycobacterium sp.
AGCGGCTGAGGTAAGCACTCACGGTCCGATCTGGTGCGCGAGTTCGAATGCGAGTTCCGTGGCGAGCTGCAGTCACCAGGATCTCCGTGACGGTAACATGTCTGCGGAACTATCGTGCACTGACCTGTATGTTTGCTATGAATGCCAAATTTCAGCAATCGCCAGCACCAATTAATCCCGGTTGTTTACAATTCTCGGCAAATGTGCGAATTGAATGTGAGTGTTTGTGATCCCGTTGACGTCGCGAACCAGCTGGATCAGACGGGCATTGCACACGTGGCTAACGCTGTGCGCTGGGAGTGGCTGAGCGATGCCCGGGAGGAAGTCGATCGCTGGCTATCCGAGCACGGTGAACAAGACCACTTCATCACCGCGCCGCAGGATCACGCGCTCGACGCCGTCCAGGCGTTCGTCGCCAGCGAGTCCGTGCGGGCGTTTCTCGACGATGTGGTCCGGCAGCAGTTCCCAGAACGTGCCCATCACCTGGACGGCACTGCGGTACGCATCGTCGCCGGCCCGCACGCTGATGGCGATGCATTTTGGTTCCACTACGACGCCAGCGCTGTGACGTTGGTCGTCCCGCTGTTTCTCCCCGACGCGGAACCTGGCCGTAAAGGGGAACTGGTCGGCTTTTTCAACAAGCGGCCGTTCCGGGGCTCGATGATCAGGAACATCGTCGAGAAGTTCGTGCACCAGAGCGGAACGTTCCGGCAGCGGATCATGCGCACCCTTGGCATCGACGGCGTCGGCCCGACGTCCGTCGACATGACCGTCGGTGACATCTATCTGTTCTGGGGATACCGCAGTCTGCACGCGAACATGCCGCTGGCCTCAGGTTGTCGCCGCGTCACCTTGCTCGTCCACTACGGCCAACCGCACGCGTCCAGCGGTGCTCTCGAGGCAGCCAAGCGGCTGAACCTGGCGCTGCGCGGTGGCCGAGCCGACACCACGGACCAGCCGGCCGCCGCTGGGGCGCACTGACCGGCACGGTCTGGGGCTACGAGGTCAGTTGCAGGTGTTGGCGCTGACCCAGCGGCCGTGCCAGCCGACGCAGCCGCTGACCGGTGGCGGGGGTGGCGGCGGCATGTCCTCGGGCAGCGGGGCGTAGTAGGCAGGCGGCGGCGCGTACGGCGCCACCGCGTCGGCGAAGTTGGTGCAGCCACTGACGGTGATGCGGCGCCCGGCGCCGACACAGACATCGGCACTTGCGGTGCCGGCAGGGGCCACTGCGATCAATCCGGGTACCGCGGCGGCCGCCAGCACAGACGCGATCAGCCGGCGCCGTGGGTGTTTCGTGGTGGAAGACATCACTGGCCCAGCAGCGGCTGATCGGGTCCGGACAATCCGCACCGGCTACGGAAATCCGTCATGGGCTGACGAATACCGAGAAGGTCGTTGTGGGCCTGCGGATTTGCATCAAAGAAGGCGCGTACCTCTTTGGCGACCTCATCGCGGGGCTTGCCCTGCAGACTGCCGTAGAAATCATTCACGTCCGGATGGGTGAACAGGTAGGCCGAGGCGGCAGCAGCGACGCCAGAAGCCACCCCAGCCAGGTCAGCCGGCGTGCAGTTGGGGGCGGTCGGCGCGTCGGCCAGGGCCTGACTCGATGTCGGCAGGGCGACGGTCAGCACGGCCACCGCAGCACCCGCGGCAGCCATGACCGCCCGCTGGGCGATCGATTTCGTGAACACCATTGCCGTATTCCTTTCCACGGTGCCAGTGTCGGTGCCGATCGGTAACCGCACTCAGCCGGACTGTAGCAGGGCGGCGGGGCCCGGCCTGGGTGATCAGCGGGACGCGTGAGACCGGCACGTATCGCCGTGTGGGCTATTATCTGCGTATGAATGCAGGTAACCAGGTGCCGGCTTCACTGGCCGACGATCAGGTGCGGCTGGTGGTGGAGGTCTTCCGGATGCTTGCCGACCCGACGCGTGTTCATCTCTTATGGGCGCTGAGCGATTCCGAGTTGTCGGTCAGTGAGCTGGCTCAGCAGGTGGGCAAGCCCGCCCCGTCGGTATCGCAGCACCTCGCGAAGCTCCGGATGGCCCGATTGGTGCAGACCCGCCGCGCGGGCACCACGATCTTCTACAGCCTGGAAAACGAGCACGTGCGCCAGCTGGTGGTCGACGCCGTGTACAACGCCGAGCACGCCGGGCCAGGTGTGCCGGCTCACCATCGACAGGACGCTGGTCTGCGCACCCTGGACGCGGAACCGTTGGCACGCAAGGGCGGCCGACGATGAGCACACACCACGACCACGATCATCCGCATGAGCATGCCCACGGTTTCTGGGGCTCGGCGAAAGGGATGTTCGCGCCACATTCCCATGATGCGGCTGACAGCCTCGACAGCGCTCTGGAGTCGAGCGCCGCCGGTATCCGGGCGGTGAAGATCAGCCTGCTGGTGCTGGGGCTGACTGCGGTAGCGCAGATCGTGATCGTCGTGGTGTCGGGTTCGGTGGCGCTGGCCGCGGACACCATCCACAACTTCTCGGACGCGCTGACCGCCGTACCGCTGTGGGTGGCATTTGCCTTGGGCGCCAAAGCCGCAACTCGTCGCTACACGTACGGTTTCGGCCGGGTGGAGGATCTGGCGGGGTTGTTCGTGGTCGGCATGATCGCGTTGTCGGCAATTGTGGCCGGCTACGAGGCGGTCCGGCGGTTGATCCACCCACAGGTCATCGAGCACGTGGGTTGGGTGGCGCTGGCCGGACTCGTCGGATTCATCGGCAACGAGACGGTGGCGATCTACCGGATTCGGGTGGGCCGCCAGATCGGCTCGGCGGCCCTGGTGGCGGACGGCGTGCACGCGCGCACTGACGGGTTCACCTCATTGGCGGTGCTGTTCGGTGCCGGTGGGGTGGCGCTCGGATACCCGCTGGCCGACCCCATCGTCGGCCTGCTGATCACGGTGGCGATCCTGGCGGTGCTGCGCACTGCGGTGCGAGATGTGTTCCGCCGCTTGCTCGACGGGGTGGATCCGACACTAGTCGATACCGCCGAAAGATCCCTGGCTGCCGAGCCGGGCGTGCGGTCGGTGCACAGCGTGCGGATGCGCTGGATGGGGCACCGCCTGCACGTCGACGTCGAACTGGACGTAGACCCCGGCCTGAGCCTGGCCCAGGCGCACCAGATCGCCCACGATGCCGAGCACCATCTGACTCACGCGGTGCCCAAGCTCACCACCGCACTGATTCACGCGTATCCCGCTCACTGATCGCGCTGAGGCTGCGGTTTGTGCGTCACGCCCCGGCCGCAGCGGAAGGGCCGCGGCGCCGCGCTGGCAATGAGGCGGCCACTGCGCGTGATCAGACGAGTTCGGGCACTCTCAGGTGGGCGATCGCCAATTCGAACTCACGGACATCGGTCAGGCTGGCGCCCAAGGCGGCAAGCTTCGCGTCCCGCAGTGCACTGGCCGGCCCGCGATTGCGGTCCAGGGCCGCCGCGCTGTCGAACGTCACCGACGACACGGCGCGTCCCGATGTTCTGTCGACCAGCAGGCTGGCGCTGCAGAACCCCTCGAGTTCCTCCAATGACGGGACGACCGAGATCCGGTAGACGTCCGTGGCGTGGTCGATTTGATCTGGCTGCACCTGAAACCACACCACCCGAAGACAAGCGCCCTTCGGCGAACGGTGATCGCGGTGCAGGGCGGCCACCTCCCATTCGCTGATATCGGTCCGCATCCCGTTCAAAATCGCGGCCGCTCGGACACCGAGTGGTCGGGCGGCGTGCGCCGTCAGACGCATCACCGCCTCGGATTCCCACGCGGTGGTAGCGATGCACCTGCCCGAGCGGCGGTCTACCATCAGCGACATTCCTGCCGCCCCCAGTTCCTCTAGGGCGGGCATGACTGAGTTGCGCATGTACGCGATCCCGGTGTCGATCGACGACAACTCTGCTTGAAATGTGGTCGATCGTGCGTACACCGGGCGC
>JARLGS010000243.1 GCA_031292695.1 Mycobacterium sp.
CGTCGGCCACGACTTCGCACTCGCCTTTGGCGGCTACCTGCTCGATGATCTCGATCGCCTGCTGCTGCAGTGCGGGCAGCATCTCTTTCAAGGTGTGCGGGCTGAAGAAGGGCTGCAGGATCTTGCGGAACCGGGTGTGCTCGGGCGGATCGAACGAGATGGGTACCAGGGGCAGCGGGCTGCCCAGCACGTCGAAAGCCTTTTTGGACGAGAACAATTCGGGGTCGCGCAGTGCCGCCAGCACGTCGTCGCGGTGGGTGAGATAGAAGATTCCGTCGACGGACACCACCCGCCCTGCATCACGCAAGACCTTCCATCCCACGCCACGGTCAGCTGCCATCGGCAGACTTGCGAAGGACAGTTCGGGTGCGCCAAGGGTATTCACGTGTTCTCCTAGGGGTTAGAACGCCGACCGGTGCAAACCACCGTCGACCTCGATCCAGCTGCCGGTGAGATATCCGGCAGGTTCTGAGCACAGATAGGCGATGAGCGAAGCGATCTCGGCGGGCTTGCCCATGCGTGCCGCAGGGACGCGGGCTTGGGTAAGCATGAACTCGCGCCGCTCCTGTTCGCCGCTCGCGCCGAGATGCTGGTCCAAGTACGCGATTGCGTTCTCGGTCTCGATCCACCCCGGCGCGACGGTATTGACGGTGATGCCGTGCCGGGCGTACTCGTCGGAGACCGTCTTGAGCAGACCGATCGTCGACGGTCTGCTGGTGTTGGCCACTACATGGTGAATATTGCCGGCCGGTTCCTTGGCGGTCGCCGATCCGATGTGCACGAACCGGCCCCAGCCGGCGGACTGCATCGCCGGCAGTACCGCTTGCAGCAGCAGGATCTGGCTCATCGTGTGGGCTTCGAAGGACTCGCGGTAGACGTTCACGTCGGTGATGTCGGCGAAGTCGCCGGGCCGCTGATATTTGGCCTGGCCGACGACGATCAGCGGCGGTCCCTGCCGGGCGGTCACTTCACGGATGGCGTCGGTGAGTTGCTCCGGGCTGCTGACATCCGCGGTGACGCCGAGTGCGGTGCCGCCCGCGCTGCCGATCGCCTGGGCGGCAGCGTCGACATCAGTCTTTGTCCGGGCCAGTATGGCCACCGCAACACCTTCTGCAGCAAGCAGTTTGGCGACCTCGAAGCCGATC
>JARLGS010000244.1 GCA_031292695.1 Mycobacterium sp.
CGGCCCAGGCGTTCGCGAACGCCATGAGCAGCAGCACCGGAATGCGCCACCAGGTGTCGCCCAGGGTGCTGGGCACCACGTCGACCCCGATGCCCAGCGCCCGCCCGGCGACGTACAGGCCGAGGCCGGGCAGTCCGATGAGCGCGGCCAGGCCCAGGCCCCCGAGCAGGTCGCGCCCTTCAACACGTCTCAGCCCGACTGCCGAGGGGCGTAAACCACTGCGCCACAACAGATACAGGCCGAGGGCGCCCCAGCCGACCAGGGTCAGCACCGAACTCAGATTGAGTGCCAAGTCGATCAGATCGATCGGGGACCGGCGGTGATTGAGCGCGACCTTCTGTCCGGACAGCCCCAGGATCACTGCCTCGGCCAGGCTGACCACCGCGGTATACGCCGAGAGCCCGAACGTCACCGCCAGCACCACGGCGATCTCGATGCGCAGCGTGCGACGGTCGGCGTGCTCCTGCTGCGACCCGGTCATCGCAGCTACGGTAACCGGCGCCGGTTCAGATCCGCCGCGCCCGCAGCCCGTTGAGGAACGGGCAGCCCATCAGCACCCGGATGGCCCGGCTGAGGCCGGTGACATCGTCGACCGGTCGGCTGAACGGCAGCCGGACGTCATGGTCGCCGTCTTCGCGCTCCACCCGCAGCTGCACGCCGTAACGATCCAGGCCGAGCGGGCGGACCCGGCCGTGTCGCAGGGTCATCGGCAGCCTGCTGGCTAGTCGGTCGATCAGGTCGCGGTGCGCGCTCTCCATGTGCTGTACCCAGTGCGACTCCATGGCGCAGAACGGATCGGGCAGGGCATCCAGGAGGGCGCCGACGCCCACTGACTCGGCGCCGGTGGCGTCGGCCACCACGATCGACTCGACCTCCAGGCGGAACAGGGCGTAGGGGGGTTCCGCGGGATCGTGATGGTCCGGCCCGGGGTTCACCTGGAGCAGGGCTGGGTTGGGGTTCTCGGCGGCGATCAGGTCGAGCAGTGCCGGCACCTGCGCCGCGGGTACCGCGCGGAGCCGGCCGCGGAACCACACCAGGGCACGCACCGGCTCGCGCAGCGGAAGTGCGGCCAGATCGGTCAACTCCAGCATGGCCGCGACGCCGCCGACGCCCGCGGCGGCCACGGTGGCGGTGAGCAAGCTGCCGGCGGGCACGGTGAGGGCGAGCGAGCCGTCGGCCAGCAGGTGGTGCACGGGTGTGGTGGTCGGTGCGAGGCCATCGGTGGCGAGCGTCGCTGCGCCGGCGCGGGCGCAGGCGCTGCGGACACGTTCGGCTGTGGTCGGAGCGGCGATGGTCGCCGTGAGTTCGCGCATGTCCTGCCTTCGATTTAGTGAGGTAAGCCTAAGTTAACTATTCGCCAAGGATGGCGCAAGGCCTTCCGAAACGGCCCGGCATCGACGGCGTCGGTGGGCAGTCAGCCAGTAGGGTTGCGGCGTGGCACGCATCGCTTACCTCGGGCCGCAAGGAACCTTCACCGAAGCGGCCATGCTCAAGCTGGCTGATGCCATGCCCGGCGGTTCAGACTTCGAGCCGGTTGCCTGCGACAGCTCCGGGGCGGCACTCGAAGCCGTCCGTACCGGTGCCGCCGAATACGCCTGCGTGCCGATCGAGAATTCCATCGAGGGCTCGGTGCTGCCGACCATGGACAGTTTGTCCGCCGGCAACGCGGTGCAGATTTTCGCCGAACACACCTTGGACGTGTCGTTCAGCATCGTGGTACGGCCGGGTGTGACCGCTGATGCGGTGGCCACGGTGGCCGCGTTTCCGGTGGCTGCGGCCCAGGTACGGCGCTGGCTGGCCGCACATCTGCCGCACGCCACCTTGGTGCCGGCGATCTCCAATGCCGGTGCCGCGCAAGATGTTTCCGAGGGTAGAGCGGACGCTGGGGTGAGTACCGCACCGGCGGCGGACCGTTGGGGGCTGTCCTCGCTGGCTGAGGGCGTGGTTGATGAGTCCAATGCCAG
>JARLGS010000245.1 GCA_031292695.1 Mycobacterium sp.
CGTAGCCGGCGCCAGCTTCATAGCGATAGACGTCAAGGTTGTAATGGCGGTTGTGCCAGTACATCTCGCCGTGCGTTGTCGGCCGGAACGGGGAATCACCGTGGTAGTCGATGTAGTAGGTATTGGAGCCTGCGCAGGTCGGAGTGAACAGCATGTTGCGCTCCTGACGTTGAAGGCACTTCTGGAAGTAGGCGTCGTGGACCTCTCGACGGATCTCGACGCACCGGGCACCTTGCCGCTTGGCTTCGGCGATCGCGCGGCTCAGATGTGCCGCCGTGGCCTCGATCATCCATAGATACGAGCCCAACACGAAGCCGTACGGTCCGGTGATCATGAACATGTTCGGGAAGCCCGGTACGGACACGCCTTGGTAGGCCTGAAACCGGTTGACTGCCCAGAACTCTGCGGCGTCGACTCCGTCCCGGCCGACGACGGGAAAAGGTGGCACTGAGTCGCGCTCCCACAGCTTGAATCCGGTTGCGCAGATGAGCACGTCGACCTTGTGCTCGACACCGTCCGCAGTCACCACGCCGGTCTCGGTGATTCGCTCGATTGAATCGGTGACAAGCCTGACGTCGGCGCGATTGAAGGTCTTCAGGTAGTCGTTGGACATCGACGGGCGTTTGCAGCCCAGGCCGTAGTGCGGGATCAGTTTCTCTCTCGTCGCCGGGTCGGCGATCTGCTGCCGCATCCACGCCCGTACCGGTGCCTCGGCGAGCTTGCGTGTTGCCTCGACCATCCAGCGCGGGCCGGTCAGCATCCCGCCCATCCCGATCTCGGTTGCTATTGTCCCGATGGCACGCAGCACCGATCGCAGCTGACTGAATTCCAGCACCGTGCGGGCGATACCGCGAATTTCATTGTCCGGCTTGGGAAATACCCAGATGGGGGTGCGCTGAAAAACCGTGAGGTGCGCCACCTCGTCGACGATCGCCGGTACCAGTTGCAGCGATGTCGCGCCGGTCCCGATAACCGCCACTCGTTTGCCGGCCAGCGGCACGTCGTGATCCCACAGTGCAGTGTGCATGAGCACCCCGCCGAAATCGTCCAGGCCGGGGATGTCCGGCAGTTTTGGCCGTTCCAGCCCACCGACCGCCATCACGATGTGGCGGCCGGTGATCTCGGCCCCGCCGTCGACCGTCAACCGCCACATGCAGTTCTGCTCGTCGAAGGTGGCCCCGGTGACAATGGTGTTGAGCCGCAACTTATCGCGCAGACCGTACTTGTCCACCATGTCATCGGCGTAGTCACGCAACTCGTCGCCGGGGGCGAAGACCCGTGACCAGCCGCCCCGCTGCTCGTAGGAAAAGCTGTAGATGACCGACGGGATGTCCACCGCCACACCGGGATAGGTGTTCGCGTGCCAGGTACCGCCGACGTGATCCCACTTGTCGATGATGACGAAATCGTGTATCCCCTTGCGCTGGAGGGCGATACCTGCGCCGATGCCGCCGAACCCGGCGCCGACGATCACCACCTCATGGTCCGGCGTATGCCGCTCGGCCGCTGATGGCTGCTCGATCTGGGTACTGGTGGTCATGTCCGAACCTCGGGCTATCGCACGTAGCCGACGAGTTCACCGTCAGCGCCGAACAAGTCGCGCTGCCAGCGTGCGAGGAGTTCGCCGGTGGGCACATCGTCAGGATGAAAGCCGGGCCGCAAATACTCGTGAATCTCCGCTAGCATTCCGCGCACGAGAGGTCCGCGGAACACACCGTAGGTCTGTCGTAGCAGCTTGATCGGTCGCCACGCGGTCGGGTCCATCAGGATCGACAACATCACCGCGGCCGTGACGAACGGGATGGTCAGGTAGTACATGAACCACATGACCGCGATGCGGGTGCGCTCGGAACCGCCAACTGACCGGTAGACATCGAAGGCGACCGACTTGTGCTCCAACTCCTCCATGGCATGCCAGTTCAGGAGGTGCCAGACCTCGGGATCGCCTGGGATCGCCTGGATTTCGTCATTGGACAGCACCCGCGCACCCAGTACCGCGGTGTAGTGCTCTGCAGCGGCCGTCATCGCCAGATGCATCTTCGCCGGGATCAGCTTCTCGAGTCGGAGCATCACCTTCTGCCGCACGCTCGTCGGTGCGAACAACAGGAAGCGCACCAGCGGATAACCCATGTCGGCAAGCTGTGTGTTCAGCTTGCGATGTTCCTGGCCGTGCACTGATTCCTGGCCGATGAAACCCGCGACGCGCTTCTTGAGCACCGGGTCGGTGATCTGGTCCGAGAACCGTCGAACCGACCGGATGAACGACTCCTCGCCGGGTGGAAACGAACCCGACAGCACCGCCACCAGATGGCTGAACACGATGTCGTCTTCGACGAAGTGGCGCCGCAGGGGCTCGGGCTCTCCGAACCGGAACCGCATCCGCCGGACGGTTGGGTAGGCGACGGAATTCGGGATGATCGGCTCAGCTGTCATGATCGTCTCCTTGGTGTGTGCCGGCTATTTCAGGTGGTCGACGAGGGCGCCGTCAGCGCCGAAGAGAGCGTCGCGCCACCGCAGGGCCAGCGCGTTCGTATCGACGTCGTCGGGATGGAATCCAGGGCGCAGATAAACGGCGAGATCGGGCCAGAGGCCCTTGAACACCGGGCCCGTGAACAGCTCATATGCTTCGCGCACCAGTCGGTCCGGCCGGCGACGTGCAACGGGATCAGACCCGATCGACACACCCAGTGAGACCAGGGTCAGCGGCAGGATCAGCGCGCACATCGCCGCCATCACCGCGATGCGGGTGCGCTCGGTGCCGCCGACTGCGCGATAGACATCGAACGCCACCGATTTGTGCTCGAGTTCTTCCAGCGCGTGCCAATTCAGCAGGTGCCAGACTTCCGGTTCGGCCGGGATCGATTGAATCTCGTCGCTGGACAGCACCCTCTCGGCGAGCACCGCGGTGTAGTGCTCCGCGGCGGCGGTCATGGCCAGATGGACGCGCGCGGGCAATCGGTCTTCGAGCCGTATTTGTCTGGCCTTCAACCGTTTCGAGTCCCACCATCCGATGGGATAGCCCATCTTGACCAGCTTCTCATTGAGGTGCCGGTGCTCCTGGCCGTGCATGGATTCCTGGCCGATGAAACCGGCGACCCGCTGCTTGAGGCCGGGATCGGCGATGCGGTCGGCAAATCGGCGGACTGACCGGATGAACCCCTCTTCGCCGGGGGGAAATGCCCCCGAAAGGCCGGCGACGAAATGGCTGTACACCGTGTCTCCGGCCACGAAGTACTTCTGGGTGGCTTCCTCGGTGAAACGGAAACGGATCCGCCTGGTCCGGGGGTATGGCGCCCGCGCCGTTCGCCCCTGCGCCACCGCCGTGTGTTGCCCGCTGCGTTCGGCCATGACGGCCGCCTTTCCTCGAACAATCAGTAACTAGTACCGCTAGTACTAGTAGTTCGCACGTTACGACGGGGCGCGCCGCAGCGCAAGGGTTTTGAGTGCAGAAGTCCCGCAGGGTTGCTCAAGCGGGGCGAATCGCCGATTGCCGCCGGCAGATCAGTCGGTGGGGCCGAACAGCGCCATCTGCTCGTCGGGCTCGATGACGACGCCGCGGGCTGCGGCGGTCGCCGACAATGCGCCCCAGATCACGGGAGTCAGTTCCGCGATGAGCTCGTCTTTGCTGATCGTTGGCTCGTTGAGCCACCGCAGGACACCGAGGGCAACGGCGCCGAGAATCCCGTCGACCGCGTATTCCAGGTGGTCGACGTCGCCGCCGTGCGCACGCAGCATCGCGGCGAGGATATCGGTGGTCGCGGTGGAAAGGTTGCGACCGTTTTCGAACAGTTTGGTTCGCGAATGGTCGTCGCTGAAGTGCGAACCGACGAGGAAACGGAAGAGATTTGGCCGCTCATCCACCAGATCGACGTAGCCGACCAATGCCGAGCGAACGAGCTCCAGCGCGGTGGCGGTGAGGTGGAACTGCGGAATGACGCGTTCCAGGACCAGTTGCTGCGCGCGCTCGCCGACCGCGGCAAACAGGGTTTCCTTGTCGGTGAAGAATCGATACAGCTTCGGACGTGGGACGCCGGCGGTTTTTACCACGTCGTCGATCGACAAGTCCGGCCCGAATTCCTCGATCGCCCGCAGGGTCGCCTCGATCAGTTCCGCCCGCACCGTCGCGCGATGCGCACGCCAACGATCGGTCCGCGCGTCACCCGTCGGTGCGGACAGTCGCACCGTGACACGGGTGGCATCCACGGGCATGGATCAATGGTAACCGGCCGATCGCGCCTGATGTGCCGGGATAACGCCCGGACTCGGCATTGACGACCGGAAATCTTTCTGAGACAACGGAATCAACCGCTCATCGGGCGGCTGCGGCCAATCAGGCGTCGCTGCGGTCCAGCAGCTCGCTGGAGCCGAGCACCCGTTCCACCCGCACCTCGATCACCACACGCCGGGGATTCACCCGCGGGGTGCGGTACCGCTGCGCATAGCGCAGCTCGGCGTCCCGCACGGCGTCGGACTCATGGCTGACCGTCGACTTACCCTCGAGCGACAGCCAGCGGGCGCCGTCGACCTGGCTCAGCACCGCCACGCCACGCTGTGCGGCGTTGATGGCCTTCTGCGAGCCACCGGTGGTGATGACCCGGGCGATGTGTGTCTTCGGGTCGAAGGTGAAGCCAACGGCCACGACGTGCGGGGAATTGTCCGACCGCAGGGTGGTCAACATCGCCAGATGACGCTCGGTGAGGAATGCCAGCGCGTCACTGGTGAGCCGTGTCGTTGCCTTGGCCATCACGGTCAAAACTAGCGCAGGAGATAATCGCTGCCGTGAACGACACGGCAGATACCGGCGGCGGAGTCATCGTCATCTTCGGCGGCCGCAGCGAGATCGGCCTGGAACTGGCCATTCGGCTGGCCCCGGGCAACACGGTGGTGCTCGCGGCCCGGCGGCCCGACCAGCTGGCTGACGAGCTGCAGGCGGTCAGTGCGGCCGGTGCGGTCGCGGTAGCTGCGCGCGAGTTCGACGCCGACGATCTGGCCTCGCACCCTGACCTGGTCAGCGCGATCGAAGCCGAACACGGACCGATCGGCACCGCGGTCCTGGCCTTCGGCCTACTCGGTGATCAGGCCCGGGCGGAGGCCGACGCCGCTCATGCGGTGGCCGTCGTGCACACGGACTACGTGGCCCAGGTGAACCTGCTGACCGTGCTGGCGCAGCGGATGCGGGCGGCCGGCCGGGGACGGTTGGTGGTGTTCTCGTCGATCGCCGGGGCGCGGGTTCGCCGGGCCAACTACGTCTACGGTTCTGCCAAAGCCGGCTTGGATGGTTTCGCCTGCGGGCTGGCGGACGCGCTGCACGACACCGGCGTGGGACTGCTGATCGTGCGGCCCGGCTTCGTCATCGGCCGAATGACCGAGGGCATGGACACGGCGCCGCTGTCCAGCACTCCGCGGCAGGTGGCCGATGCCGCCGCCAAGGCGCTGCGGCGAGGTAAACGTGCGGTGTGGGTACCGTGGGGAATACGTCCGTTGATCTTCGCGACGCGGTTTGTGCCGCGGGCGATCTGGCGCAGGATGCCGAGGTGAAGAGCGCTTGCGCGAAGAACAGAGGGCGCTGATGGCCGGCCGGATCATCGTCGTCGGCATCGGTGCCGACGGCATGGCGGGTCTCGGGGTGGCTGCGCGGGATGAATTGACCAATGCCACAGTGATTTTCGGGGGCCCACGCCAGCTGGAACTGCTGAGCGACGAGGTGACCGCCGAACGTCGCGCCTGGCCGTCACCGATGCTCTCGGCACTGCCGACCCTGTTCGACGGAATGGCGGTTGTGCACGTGGTGGCGTCCGGGGATCCGATGCTGCACGGTGTCGGCGCCACACTGATCCGCCTGTTCGGCAGGGACCGGGTCGCCGTGTTGCCGCACGTGTCCTCGGTGAGCCTGGCTTGCGCGCGGCTGGGGTGGAGCGTGCAGGACACCGAGGTGATCAGCCTGGTCAACGCCGCACCCCACACTGCGATGCGCCGGGGCGGGCGGGCAGTGGTGCTCTCAAAGGGATCGGACACGCCGCGGGAAGTATCCCGGTTGCTCGCCGAAACCTCTCGCGGCGATTCGGAATTCACGGTGCTGGAGCAGCTGGGCGGGCCGGGAGAACGCATCACCACCATGACCGCACTGGAGTGGGCAACCGCGGATCCCGCTGTTGATGCACTCAATATCATTGCGGTGCAGTACGTTCCCGACCTACGCAGGTCGGCGGTACTGCCGGACACCGCGTTCGCCCATGACGGGCAGATCACGAAACAGAACATCCGCGCGGTGACCATGACGGCGTTGGAGCCCCGCCCGGGGCAAATCCTGTGGGACATCGGATCCGGATCGGGCAGCGTCGCCATCGAATGGTGCCGTGCGTCGGGTGGCCGCGCGGTGGCGTTCGAACGCGACGACGCGCGTCGAGAGCGGATCGTCAACAACGTCACCATGTTCGGCGTCAGCGTGGATGTGCGGGGCGCGGCGCCGGAGGCCTTCCCGGGCGTGGCGGCTCCGGACACCATCTTCATCGGCGGCGGCCTGACCCAGAGGGGCCTGTTCGACGCCTGCTTCGACGCGCTCGACGCGGGTGGCCGGCTGGTCGCCAACGCGGTCACAGCAGAGTCAGAAGCATTTGTGGTGCAACGATATTCGGAGCTGGGCGGCGAACTGCACCGGTTCCAGCACTATCACGGCGCACCGCTCGGTGGGTTCACCGGGTGGCGGCCCGCATTGCCGATAACCCAGTGGACGGTGGTCAAAGAATGACGGTGTACTTCATCGGCGCGGGCCCCGGTGCCGCCGACCTGATCACCGTCCGGGGGCAGCGGCTGCTGCAGTCCTGCGGGGTCTGTCTGTACGCGGGCTCCATCATGCCCGATGACCTGCTGGCGTTGTGCCCGCCGGACGCGCGGGTGGTCGACACCGGACCGCTCGACCTGGAGCAGATCACCGGTGAACTGGCGGCCGCGCACGCCGCGGGGCTCGACGTGGCGCGTCTGCACTCGGGCGATCCGTCGATCTACAGTGCGGTGGCCGAGCAGCGCCGGCGTCTCGACGAACTCGGCATCGACTACGAGATCGTGCCCGGGGTACCGGCTTTCGCCGCCGCAGCTGCCGTACTGGGACGGGAGCTGACGGTGCCCGGCGTGGCTCAGACCGTCACGCTGTCGCGGGTGGCCACTCTGTCGACGGCGATGCCGGACGGTGAAGATCTGGTCACCCTGTCCAAGCCCGGGGCCACCCTGGTGCTGCATCTGGCAGCCGCGCAGATTGACAACATCGTTCCGCAGCTGCTGGAGGGCGGCTATCGACCGGAGACCCCTTGTGCGGTGGTGGCTTTCGTCAGCTGGCCGAACGAACAGGTCGTCACATGCACGCTGGCCGAGCTGGCTGAGCAGACGAAAGCGGCCGGTATCACCAAGACTGCGGTGATCTTGGTGGGAGATGCACTCGGCGCGCAGGGTTTTGCCGAGAGCTATCTCTACTCCAGTGGTCGCCGTCGGGGGAGCACGCACTGATGACGCTGCTTCTGCTGGGTGGGACCGCCGAGGCCCGCGCACTGGCCGAGCGTCTGCACCCGGACGTCGACCTGATCAGCTCTTTGGCGGGCCGGGTTCCTGACCCGGCATTGCCGGTCGGCCAGGTGCGAATCGGCGGCTTCGGCGGCGTTGACGGCCTCCGAAAGTATCTGGTGGACAACGAAATCACCGCCGTCGTCGACGCGACCCACCCTTTCGCCGCGACCATCACGGCCACTGCGGCACGAGTCTGCGCCGATCTGCAACTGCCGCACCTGGTGCTGGCCCGCCCGGCCTGGCCGCATGGCGACGCAATCATCGTCAGTGCCGACCGGCAGGCTGCGCAGACCGTCAAAGATCGTGGCTACCAACGGGTTTTCCTCACCACTGGGCGATCAGGCACCAATGCTTTTCGGGCGTCGGAAGCGCACTTCCTGATCCGCGCCGTCACCCCGCCGGACCCCGACACGCTCCCGCCCAGCTGTGAAATCCTGCTCTCCCGCGGCCCGTACGACTACGACAACGAACTCGCGCTGCTGACCGAACACCGCATTGACGCGCTGGTGACCAAGAACAGCGGTGGTGCCATGACCCGCGCCAAGCTCGATGCGGCGAATGCCCTCGGCGTGCCGGTGATCATGGTGGACCGTCCAGCGCTGCCCGCTGGGGTGACGACAGTGCCGACCGTCGAGGAAGCCGTCGCGTGGGTCACGCAGCGCTGACCAGATCCATCGATCCGAGTTCGCGGATCGCCTGACCGCTGCGGGCCGTCATCACCAGCATCATGTCGTCGCCACGCTCGGTCGAGGTGGCGAACGCGGTTCCCAGGACGATCAGCAGCGGTGCCTGAAGCATGCCGAGCCGGTAGTCGCGCCAACAGGTGTTCCGGTCGTAATCGGTTATGCCGTACCGCAACAACTCGTCGTAGTAGGTGTCGACCAGCTGCCGCTCCGACGCGGCGCGAACATCGGGCGGCAGGCTGGTCGCGGCGAAGTAGGCCAGGTCACGGGCCGGCAACCCGTTGCCGATGGTCTGCCAGTCGACGATGGTCACCTTGGTGCGATCGGGGGCGAACAGCATGTTGTCCAGCCGGTAATCGCCGTGCAGCAGCGCGTACCGATCCGGCTCGGTCATCAGCCACGGCGCGACCATCGACATGGAGGTGCGCAGGGTGTCCCGATCCGCCTCCGACATCCGGGAACCGAGCTTCTCCAGCGTGATCTCAGCGGCCATCTTCGCCACCTCGCCAAGTCCATTGGCGAAGTCCTGAGTGGCCTTGGGCATCGAGATGCCGGGGAAATCGGCCCATTTGGGTTCGCACCAGCTGGGTCCGTGCAGTCCGGCCAGCGCCCGGACCGCCAGTACTGCTTCCGCGACGCTGCACCCGGCCAGCTGGTCGCCCTGCTCAGCCGGCGCCAGGTCGCCGAGCAGCAGGGCGAAGTCTGCGCCGTCATTGCCGATTTCGCAGTAGTGGCTGACCGGCACCGGGACGTCGACGTGCCTGGCGATGTTGGTGTAGAACGCGTGCTCCGACCGGTAGCCGATGGCGACCCGCTCCCGCACCGACTCATCCTGGGACGGCAATTTGATCGCGAAAGTCGCTGGCAAGGAGCAGCTTTGAAGGTAGCTCGCGGTCACCCGATAGGTGGCGCCCGTCTGGCCGGTGCCGATCGGGCTGATGCCGACGTGGGCGACCTCGACTCCGAGCGCATGGCCGAGCCACTGCGGGGTCACGTCGTCCGGGCTGCGGGGGATGGGGACTCCGGCCGTCATGGCGCGTTACGCTATCCGCCGGTGTTGTAATGCGTCAATGACTGGTCAGCCAGGGTACCTGCGCGGGGTGAACACCCGATCGCCGTCGTTAGTGGTGTGCCAGACCGTCTGTGACGACCCGATGATCAGCAGGCAGCGCATGTCGACCTCGGCCGGATCCAGGTCGGCCAGGCGCACCACGCGCACCGACTCGCGCGGACCGGACACGTCGCGGCCGATCACCACTGGTGTATTCGGATCCCGGTACTCGAGCAACAGGTCCTGCATGGCGGCCACCTGCCAGGTGCGGGTCTTCGACGCCGGGTTGTAGATCGCGAGCGCCAGGTCGGCTCGCGCCGCCGCGGCGAGCCGCTCGGAGATCACGTCCCATGGCTTGAGCCGGTCGGACAGCGAGATGACCGCATAGTCGTGACCCAGCGGTGCGCCGACCCGGCTGGCCACGGCCTGCGCGGCCGTCATCGCCGGGAGCACCCGCACTGTGACGCCCGGCCACTGGCGGGCCTCCTCGAGCACTGCGGTTGCCATCGCGAACACGCCGGGGTCGCCGGAGGACACCACGGCGACCGTCCGGCCTTCCTGGGCGAGTTTGCAAGCCAGCTGGGCGCGGGCGGGTTCGTCGGTGTTGTCGCTCGGATGGTGCTGCTGGCCGGGGCGCGTCGGCACCCGGTCCAGATAGGGCCCGTAACCGATCAGATCGGTGGCGGCCGCCAATTCACGGCGGGTCTCGGCGGTCGTCCATTCCGGGTCGCCTGGGCCCAGCCCGACGACCACGACGCTGCCGGTCTCAGTGGCCGCGCTGGGGTCGGTTCGTCGGCTGCCCGGCAGGATCGCCAGGGAGAAGTACGGCACCGACGCATCGTCGACGGCGCCGGCCGGCAGGACCCGCTGCGCGTCGGTGCTGGCGCGCTCCACGTAGAAGGCCTGGTCGAGCCGTCCGGACGACGAAAGTGCCTGCCGCACAGCCGGATAAGAGCGACCCAGCTTCATCACGACGGCAGCGTCGGTGTCCGCGAGCCGACGCTGCAGCTCGTCGGCCGGCAGCGTGCCGGGCAGGATGGTGAGCACCTGCTCGCCCTGGACCAGAGGCGTCGAGATCGCGGCCGACGCCGCACTCACGGACGTCACGCCGGGCACGATCACCGCGTCGAAGCGTGAGGTCAGCCGGGTGTGCATGTGCATGTAGGAGCTGTAGAACAGCGGATCGCCCTCGGCGAGCAACGCGACATTACGGCCGGCGGCCAGGTGCGCGGCGATGCGTTCGGCGGCCTCGGTGTAGAAGTCCTCGATGGCGCCCTCGTATCCGCCCGGATGCGAGGTGGTCTCGGTGGTCACCGGGTAGACCAGGTGCTCCTCGATCTGGCCGGGCCGCAGATACGGCTCGGCGATGCGCCGCGCGATGCTGTGTCCGTGCCGCGCGCTGTGGTACGCCACCACGTCGGCTTCACCGATCAGCCGTGCGGCCCTGACCGTCACCAGTTCCGGATCGCCGGGACCCAGGCCGACGCCGTAGAGGGTTCCAGTTGTCATCGTCCACCTTCTGCTCGCTGCGCAAGCCTCACTCGCGTTCACTCGCAATCGCGTTCACCGCGGCCGCGGCCATGGCACTGCCGCCACGCCGCCCCGTCACCACCAGATACGCCATGCCGCGCGGGCGCGCGATCAGTTCATCCTTCGACTGCGCCGAGCCGACGAATCCCACCGGGCCACCCAGAACCGCCGCCGGCGCGGGTGCACCCTCGTCCAGCAGCTCCAGTAGCCGGAACAGGGCGGTCGGCGCATTGCCGATGGCCAGAACGGCGCCGCCGAGCCGATCGGCCCACAGATCGACGGCCGCGGCTGATCGCGTGCTGCCCAACCGCGCGGCGAGTTCGGGCGCGCCGGGGTCGGCCACCAGCGACACCACCTGGTTGTCCGCGGGCAGCCGCGAGCGGGTGATACCTGCGGCCACCATCGACGAGTCACAGAGGATCGGGGCGCCGGCAGCCAGCGCGGCGTGGGCCCGCGTGACCACGTCGTCGGTGTACGCGACGTGGTCGGCGACGTCGACCTGGCCGCAGGTGTGGATCAGGCGCACCACAACGCGCGACACGTCGTCCGGGAACCGCGCCAGATCCGCCTCGGCGCGGATCGTCGCGAACGACTGCCGGTAGATCTCTGCAGCATCGCGGACGTAGTCGAGCACCCGATCACCCTACGGGTGGCGCGGTTGGTACCCCGAATTGGTCGCCACCAGCACCTGGCCGGTCGCCGGGCTGCCGCAGGCGCGGTCGCAGCCGACGAAGTGCCGGTGCTCGGTCGGGACCTCACCCAGCGCGGCGGCGTCCAGGGCGGTGGCCGCCGCGTCGGCTCGCACGTCGGCCAGTGACTTGGCGCACCCGGGGCTGCCGGTGCAGGCGCTGACCCGAAGCCACGGGGAGTGCTCATCGAAAACCAGGCCAAGGGGGGCCAGGACCCGCAATGCGGTATCGGCGACACCCTCGTCCAAGTCACAGATCAGTAACGAACGCCATGGCGTGACCACAATCGGTGCGGTGATGGCCGCCACAAACTCAGCGGTACGGGCCTGCAGCACGCCCAGCGGAACGGCCGCGCCGAGGGCGATTCGGCCATCGTTCTGGGTGATCCAGCCCACCGGCGGCGCGCTCGCGGGTGGCCAGGTGGTGCCGGCCGGTTCGGTGGCTTGCAGCCCCGCGCGGTCCAGCAGCGCATCGAAGTCATCCAGTTCGCTTGTCCGCCAGTGATTCCCGCGTATCTGCTGAAAGCTGCCGGCCAGCTCCAGTAGGACATCATGAGCTTCTGGAGCGGGTATGCGCACGCCGGTGTCGCGGCCCGCGACCAGTACTGCGGCGGTGTCCGGGGACATCAGATGGGTGCTCACATCGGCGCTCAGGCCGGATATGTCGCCCCGGCCGTCGTCGACACCGAACCAGAAGCGCCCGGGAAGTTCGGCCAGGTAAGGGCGGTTTTGCAGCCCCGAATCGAGGTCGCGGACAGTGCCGCGAATGTCGCCGACACCGCCGCTGCGCCCCGACAGTGGCGACGCCACAATGTTGCGGACCCGCTCATGCGTGGCCGACGGCAGCAGGCTCGCCAAGGTGACGGCGCCGGCCAAGCCCGCCGGATCATGGATGCCGCGCACCTGGATGTTGCCGCGCGAGGTCAGTTCCATTGCCGGCGAACCGAATTCAGCGGCAGCGTGGGCCAACGACCCGAGTTGTGCGGCGGTGATCATGCCACCGGCGAGGCGGATGCGGGCCAGTCCGCCGTCGGCCGCCTCGTGCACCTGCAAGGTGCCCGGGCAGGCATCGTCGTCGCGGGTCCGAATCACCTTGTCCACGTTACGGTGTGCCACCAAATGTGAAGTGAGTCACTCCCGTTTCGGGCATGTTCGGTGCCTTACAAGTCCATTGCTTTCAACCCGCCTGCCCGTACCGTGGAACGCGAACTTCCGTTTGCTAGACGGCATTCGGATGACCTAAGGAGGGACGCAATGTCCGATTTCGCTCTGTACGTCGGTGGCGTGTTCGCTCTGATCGTGGCCGCCGGTCTGCCCTACCAGGGCAAGACCTGGTACTCCCGCTGGAGTGCCAACCAGCGCTGACGGGTACGAATAGTGGGTGCCCGACATCGAGACACCCACCGTTCTGCTCCTGTCGACGTCCGACACTGATCTGATCACCGCCCGCGCCAGCGGGGCCGGGTTCCGGTGGGCCAACCCTTCGCGGTTGGTCGATGGGGAGCTTGCAGCCCTGCTGGCCGGTTCGGATCTGGCGGTCGTCCGGGTCCTCGGTGGTTACCGCACATGGCAGGACGAGATCGCCACCGTCATCGCCAGTGGCATCCCCACGGTGGTGATCAGCGGTGAGCAGGCGCCGGACGCCGACCTGATGACTCATTCGACCGTCCCGGCCGGCGTCGCCCTCCAAGCACACATCTATCTGGCACATGGCGGCGTGACCAACCTGCGCCAGCTGCATGCCTTCCTCAGCGACACCCTGCTCATGACCGGGCTCGGCTTCGGCGAACCTGAAGCCACGCCGACCTGGGGACTACTCGACCGCGCAGCCGGTGGACAGGACGGCCCGACCGTCGCGGTGCTGTACTACCGGGCCCAGCAGCTGGCCGGCAACACCGCCTACATCGAGGCGCTGTGCGGCGCGATCGAAAACGCCGGCGGCCGTCCGCTGCCGATCTTCTGCGCCTCATTGCGCACTGCTGAACCCGAGCTCATCGAGCTGCTGGGCACGGCAGATGCCCTGGTCACGACAGTGCTCGCGGCCGGCGGAGCCACCCCGGCCACGGCGAGCGCCGGCGGTGACGATGACAACTGGAACGTCGCGCACCTGGCCGCGCTCGACATCCCGATCCTGCAGGGGCTGTGCCTGACCAGCTCGCGCGCCCAATGGGACTCCAACGCCGACGGCCTGTCACCGCTCGACGTCGCATCGCAGGTGGCGGTGCCGGAGTTCGACGGTCGCATCATCACCGTGCCGTTCTCCTTCAAGGAGATCGACAACGAGGGCCTGATCTCGTACGTCGCCGACCCCGAACGCTGTGAGCGGGTGGCCCGCCTGGCCGTGCGGCACGCCCGGCTGCGGTACATCGCGCCGGCCGACAAGCGGGTCGCCCTGGTGTTCTCGGCGTACCCGACCAAGCACGCCCGGATCGGCAACGCCGTCGGGCTCGACACCCCGGCCAGTGCGGTGAGTTTGCTGCGCGCGATGCGCGAAGCCGGTTACCGGATCGGCGATATCCCCGGCGTCGACGCTGAAGACGGCGACGCGCTGATCCACGCGATGATCGAACGCGGCGGCCAGGACCCGGACTGGCTCAGCACCGAAGCCCTCGAGGCCAACCCGGTCCGGGTGTCGGCCAAGGACTACCGGGCCTGGTTCGCCACTTTGCCGACTGAACTCACCGCCGCCATCACCGAGCACTGGGGACCGGCGCCGGGAGAGTTGTTCGTCGACCGCAGCAACGATCCGGACGGTGAAATCGTCATCGCCGCAATGGTTTCCGAGAACATCGTGCTGATTGTCCAGCCGCCGCGCGGGTTCGGTGAGAACCCGGTGGCGATCTACCACGACCCCGACCTGCCGCCGAGTCACCACTACCTGGCCGCCTACCACTGGATCAACACGCACTTCGGCGCCGACGTGATGATCCACCTGGGCAAGCACGGCAACCTGGAATGGCTGCCCGGCAAGACGCTCGGCATGTCCGCGGCGTGTGGCACCGACGCCGCGCTCGGTGACCTGCCGCTGGTGTACCCGTTCCTGGTCAACGATCCCGGCGAGGGCACTCAGGCCAAACGCCGGGCGCACGCAGTCCTGGTGGATCATCTGATCCCGCCGATGGCCCGCGCGGAGACCTACGGTGACATCGCCCGCCTGGAGCAGTTGCTCGACGAGCACTCGACCATCTCGGCTCTGGATCCGGGCAAGCTGCCGGCCATCCGCCAGCAGATCTGGACGTTGATGCGGGCCGCGAAAATGGACCACGACCTGGGGCTGGCGGACCGGCCCGACGAGGACGTGTTCGACG
>JARLGS010000246.1 GCA_031292695.1 Mycobacterium sp.
CACCGACGACAACTCTAACGTGCTGTGCCTCACTGTCGGCAACCTGTATATCAGCGCTGCCGCGGGCACGACGACCGGCGCCATCAACGCGGCCGTCGCCGGCACTGGCGCGACCACGCCGGCTTCGTTCGCATCGTCGACCACGTCCGCGACGGGCGTCGTGGCCGTGAGCGTGTCAGCTCCCGTCACGGCAGTCCTTGTCAATGTGACGTCCGCGTGCTCGTTCGCAGATGCGGATGTTGCGATTGCCGGCAACACCACTGGAGATATCCTCGTCGCTGGCACTGACACTGGCACCGGTGCCTTGGTTACCGAGACGCCGGCCGGTGGCTCGGCTCCCACCAATGGGCAGGTCCACCTGACCGCTCTGACCGGCTTTGCGACGACCGCTGTCGCGGCGGGCGCGACCGTCACCCAGGCGAACGTCCCGAACTGCTCCAGCACCACCCTTGCCTCCCCGGGCACGGTCGGCAACGCGGTCACCCAGACCGCCGTCACCGGCACCGCCAATCCGGGCGAGCAGAACCAGGTCACCGGGACCACGACGATCACTGAGACCGCCGCGGGTTACCTCGCTGCCGGCACGGTTCTGACCTTCTCAATCAGCGCGCCCGCTTCGGGCGTGACCTTCTCCACCTCGCCGACTGCGTTCGTCACCGCCGGGACCGGCCTGACGCTCGGCGCGGGGACCCCTTCAGCGCTCTGCGTGCTTCAGGTCGGCGGCACGAGCTGCCAGGTCACCGTCGACACCGCGTCGACGTCGCCTGCCAGCATCACGCTGGCCGGGGCGACCTCCGGCGGCATCCTGATCGACATGGCGAGCACGGTTCCCAACGGGACCGCGGTCAACGTTTCGGTCACGGGCAGCCCGGCGATCATCGTCAACCTGTCAAGCAATACGATCGCCAACGCCTCGCGCGTCATCGTTGGCGTCGCCTCGCAGCCGACGATCTACATCAACTACAACGCCCAGCCGAGCGGGATGATCTCGCTAACCGAGGCAGGCCCCGGCTTCTTCACGTCCTCCGGCGTGAACGACGCGTTCGGCCTCTGCCTGACGACGGGTGAGTCCTTCACCTACACGCCGTACGCCATCGTGGCCAGCGGCGATCTGAAGCTTCTTAGCTCCACCTCGACGGCCGCAACGACTCTCCAGGGCACGCAGTACACGGCCAATGGGTGGAGTTGCGTGAGCTGGAGCGTCTACTCGGCCTCGACCGTCGCCTCCACGATCGACATCGTGGGTGCCACGGCCTCCGGTCCACTGGCGATCGGCGCCGCGAATGGCCCGACCCTCAGTGTCCCCGGTAGCCTCATGCCCGGAACCACGCAGTCCTGGATCCTCGTTGGAGCCCAGGCCGACGTGGCTGCCGCCGACACGGCTGCGCGGTCGAGCCTCGTCTCCAACGCGACCCGCGCCTTCAAGAGCGGCGTCGTCGTGGCGGCGGTCAGCCAGCCGACCGTCTCGGCAGGCACCGTGGACACGCTTGCCGGTAACCTGACAATCAGCGAGACGCTGAACGGCCAGTTCAAGCCCGGCCAGATGATCTGCGTGGCTATTCTTCCGCGAACCAGCAATGGCGTGCGGACGCAGGACACGTTCATCAAGACGGCGACCACGAACGATCTGCCAGTCATCGCGACGAACTCTGCGTCGGGGCTGCTGACAGCGACCGTCGCCACTCCGGGCTGCCCGCCCACCTTCTCTTCGCTCCAGTACTACTACAACGGTGATGTCCTCCACAGTTCCACCGTCACCGTCCCCGGGCCCTTCCTGCCGAACCCGGGCGCCAGCTTTAGCTTCCCGGTCACCCAGCAGTCCTTCGGGACCCTTGGCGTGATCACGATCAGCAACATCCACCTGATCACGACGGCGGATGCCGTCAGCGGGCCCGTGCTCGTTGACGTGATGGGCGACACCGCGGGCAGCGTTCCTTCCGGAAGCCTCGATATCACCGGGAACGGCGCTTCGGATGCCACCACCGGTTCGACGGTTGTCACCGTCGGTGGCGTCGATACGA
>JARLGS010000247.1 GCA_031292695.1 Mycobacterium sp.
AACACCTCTTCGAGGCGGGCACGGGTCCGCTCGCGAGGCCAGCTGCGGCCCTTCTCGAAGGCGATCAACGCCCCGGCGTTGATAATGCCGTCCGCCGCCAGGCTGCGCTGACTGATGTCTAGTTCCCGGCGTCGAGCCGCGGCGGCCGCACCGGCCCGCTCCATCCCCGGGTCAACGGCCGGCAGGGCGATGTATTCGGTGACGTCATCGGGATCGATGTTCGGCACCGACGTCACCTCCCCATCCCTTGCGGATCGCGCTCAACACGAAATCTGGAGCGCTCACGACAGCCTGGATACAGCTTAGCCCGTTCGGCCCACATAACTATTGCGTTAACCGTGATTGAACCGTATCGGTATCTCGCAGGCGCTTCAGTTAGACCGTACACCGTGGCCCAAACGGCGACTTTCATCGATGTTATTCGTACGGTTCGGCCGGTCTGAGCGCCGCGATTAGGCCGCTGACCTGCCACTATATCTGCCGCTACAGTTTAACTGTTGCATTACTGCAGTCTGGTGCTATAGATTCGTCTCAACCGCGACGGAACAGTCGCAGCGCAATAGCTAAGGAGCACGCCGATGACCGCAATCGCCATGGACGGCCTGCCGCTCGGTCAGTGCACCCAGAGCCCGGAGCAGTGGACGACGATCGCCAGCGAGGAAGCCAAGAGCCTCTGCCGGCAGTGCCCCCGCCGCTGGGCCTGTGCCCGTGACGCCGTCGAACTCCCGCGGGCCGAGGGCCTCTGGGCCGGCATCGTCATCCCGGCCGACGAGGGTCGGGGCCGAACGTTTGCGCTGAAGCAATTGCGTTCACTGGCCGAGGCCAACGGTTACCCGGTACGCCGTCAGCGTCGGGTTTTCCTCGAAGTCGCTTGATGCCGCCGCTGCCCACGCTGCCGTTTGAGGGGGCGGCAGCGCGGGCAGCGTTTGAAGACCGGGGCTACCGTGGCTGGAGTGAGCATCACCGACAAGACCGGAGCACCCACCACCGTCACCGTCGAACCGGGCCGATTCACCATCGCCGTCGAGGGCAAGACCGTGGGACTGATGGACTACGTCGACCACGACGGCAAGCGCATCTTCCCGCACACCGAAGTTCAGCCTGAGTACGAAGGCCGCGGCCTGGCAACGATTCTCGTCGCCGAAGCACTGGCGATCACCCGCAACGTCGGGTTACGCATCGTGCCGGAGTGCTCGATGGTCAGTGGCTATATCGCCAAGCACCCCGAGTATGCGGAGCTCGTCGACCCGGTTTGAGTGAGTTGGGCGCGCTCCGTAGCGGTCAGCGTTGCGGAGCGCACCGAAATCACTGGTTGAGGTATTGCGCGGTCGAACCGCTGATCGGCATGTCCGGCATACCCAGCTTGCGGTGATCCCAGCTGCGCATCCGGCTGGGCACCACGCGCACCGCGATGCGGTTGTTCATCATCTGATCCACGAACGGGCGCATCTCTTCGCTGTAGGGGCCGGTGTAGCGCTCCCACACGCTGATCCCCACGCGCAGAATGGTTTCCGGGTGGTCGACGATCTCGGCGGTGCCGTCGATCGAAACGCCGCGCAGGGTGCCGTAGGTATCACCGTCCTCGACCATCACGGTGATGGTCGGGTCGCGGCGCAGGTTGACCGCCTTCTGCGACTTGGCCTTGGTCTCGAACCAGATTTCACCGTCGAGGACGGCGTACCACATGGCGACCAGGTGCGGCCGGCCGTCGGGCAAGACGGTGGCCATGGTTGCGGTCCGGCTGTGATCGATGAACTCGACGATCTCGTCGTCGGTCATGACGATCTTCTTGCGCTCGTTCTGTCCCACGCTCTTATGCCTATCAGGCGCTCGGTGCCAGCCGTCGCGGGGGCCGCTACTCGGCCCGCAACGCTGCTATCGCCGGGCCGAACATCGTCGACTTGATGGCGCCCATGGTCTCGGAATCCTTGCCCGCCACCGGAGTCACCAGCTCGACCGCGGCCGTGGTCACGGCGTCCTCGGCCGCCGCCGCGTCCACCAGTCCGTACTTGGCGGCGTCGTCGCCACCGAAGCGACGACCGGTGGTCATCGACGCGATCGCAGCCTGCGGCGTCAGCTTGGCCTGGATCAGCGCAGCCATGCCCGGGGTGAACGGAATCCGGATGTCGACCTCGGGGAAGCAGAAGAAGCCGCGGTCGGAGCGCATGGTCCGGTAGTCGTGCGCCATTGCCAACATTGCGCCGGCGCCGAACGCGTGCCCGTTGACCGCCGCGGCCGTCGGGACGGGCAGGGTCAGCACCCGCGCGAACAGTGCATGCACCTGCCCGACGTACCACTGCATCTGGTCAGCGTGTGCCATTAGCCAGTCCAGGTCGAGCCCGTTCGAGTAGAACTTTCCGGCACCGGTCGTCACCAGTCCCTGCGCGCCGCCCGCCATGAGATCGTCGATGGCGCTGTTGATTTCGTCAAGGAAACCCAGGGAGAACCGGTTTTCGTCGGCGCCGAGATTCAGGATGGCGATCTTGTCCTGGTAGGTCACAGTGATGCTCACGGGTTTCGTTTCCTTCTGGTTGTGGTGGGTTCGACGGCGAGGACGGCCCGTACGGCTGCGATCAGCCGATCTCGGGCCCAGCTGTCGCTGATTCTGTTGCGGGACAACACTATCGCGGTCGGCAGATCGACAATGCAAATGGTGATCGCGTCGACTGCCGCGCCGTCGCGCCGACCCCACAAGTGAGTCGACAGCCGCACCATGAGTTCGATCAGCCGACTGTCGAGGTCTTTCAGTTCGGCGATCAGCGGCGGCGGCAGGTCCGTGCCGAGCAACTGGTCGCGTTGCACCCGCCACACGAGCTCGGCCGATTGCCGCTGACGTTCGTAGAACACCTCAGGCGCTTGCGCGGCGGCGACGACGGCCGCCACCGGATCCGCGCCGCCGTCGGACAACGCTGATTCCACCAATTCCGTTTGCACGTCAAGGAATCGGCGGGCGGCACGCAGCCAGGTGCGGGCCACAAGCTCGGATCGCGACCCGAAGTTGTGGTAGATAGCGCCGTTGGAGATGCCGGCAGCAGCGGCGACCGAACGGGTCGTGACGCCACCGGGACCGGCCTCGACGGCCAGCGCTTCGGCGGCATCGAGCACCGAGTCGAGGTCGTACACGCGGGGCCGGGGCACCGCGTCACCATAACAGAGCGATTGCTCGGTTATAAATCGTCAGCCGGCGACCGCCGACTACGGCGGATAAATCTGCTTGACGGTGCCATCCGGGTTGACCTGCATGTAGCCGGTACCAGGAGCCGAGGAATGGATCGCCAGGCCCAGGCCGCCGCCTTCGTCACCCTCGATGATGAGGTAGGTCTCACTACCGGCAGGGGCGCCGAGCGCCTGGGGCGCACCCGCCAACGTGGCGGCCACGGCGGGCACGTTGATCGCGCCGAGATCGGCCAGCACATCGAAAGAACTCGTCGTCGTGTCCGGCGCCCACTTGTTCCAGCTGCCGCGGTACATGTAGCTCTGGTCGACGTGGCTGTTCTTGGGGTCGACGCGGTCCATGATCGCGTAATCGGGATAGACCACCAGCTTGAATCCCATCGTGTCCCCGAACTTGGTTCGGATGGTCGCGAGCAGCTGGTTCAGCCCATCGGCGGTCTGAAGCTGGCTGGGTCCGGGCGGCGTGGAAGCGGCGGTGGACGTCTGCCCGCCGGGTGTCGAGGATTGGCCGCCCGGATCGAGCGACATGGTCGGCATCGACGGGAAGTGTTGGGCGCTGGGCTCATTCGTCGTACTCGGCTGATTGCCCGCGCTACTGTCGGGCCACATCACGGCGACCACACCGCCGGCCACAATGACGATGACGGCCAGCAGCGCCGCGACGATCACGACTGCGGGGTTACGCCACCATGGCTGTGCCGGTTGCGAATTCGGCGTTCTAGGCGGCGACCACTGCGCCGGACCGGGCGAGTTGGCGTACTGCGTGTGCGCGCTCGGCGGGTAGGCATCGGGGCCGGTGGGCGGGTAGGGGACCCGCGCGGCCCAGGCGGGTGCCGGCGGCGGGGCGGGCTGACTGGGTCCGACCGGTGCGGTCAGCGCGGCGCGAGCCGCCACCGCGAGATCTTTCGTGGTCGCATAACGCTGGTCGGGATCCTTCGCCATGCCGGTGGCGATGACCTGGTCCATCTGCGGCGATATGCCGGGCCGCATCGTCGACGGTCGCGGCGGCTCCGCATAGAGATGGCTGGTGATCTGGCGTTCCATGCTGTCGCCCGGAAACGGCTGGGTGCCGGTCAGGCACTCGTGCAACACGCACGTCAGCGCGTAAGTGTCAGAACGGGCGTCGCAGCGGTCGCTGGTGAAGCGCTCGGGCGCCATATAGGCCACGGTGCCGATGGTCGCGCCAGTATGGGTCAGCTTGGTCTCGCCGGCGGCGCGGGCGATCCCGAAGTCGATGAGGTACGCGAAGTCGTCCGCGGTGACCAGGATGTTGGCAGGTTTGACGTCACGGTGGACCAGGCCGACGTCATGTGCGGCATTGAGCGCCGCCGCGATCTGCTCGATGATCGACACCGCACGTTCGGGCGTCATCGGCCCGCCCGCCAGCAGCTGTTGTACGGTCTTGCCGTCAATCAGCCGCATCGTCACGTAGAGCCGGCCGTCGATCTCTCCGAAATCGTGGATGGGCACGATATGCGGCTCGTCCAACCCGGCAGCCGCGTGGGCTTCTCGGCGGAACCGCACCTGGTATTGCTCGTCGTCGGCGAAGGTCGGGGGCAGTACTTTCATCGCCACCACCCGTTTCATGGTGGTGTCGTATGCCTTCCACACCTCGCCCATCCCGCCGCGACCCAGCGGCTCCACGAGCCGGTAGCGGCCGAACGGTGTCCCATCCACCGGCTAACCATAAGAGGCGGCTGCCTCAGCTGCCACAGTTTCGGCGGCCGCGACTAAGCGCGCACCTGACGGCGGTACGTGAGTTTGTCGAATTCCCGGCCCTGTTCGTCGACCGCGATCACGTCCATCTCGCTGAGCAGCCGGCCCGGCCGCACGTCGACCCGGATGAATGCGTAGTTGCGGAAACGCACCCGCGACCAGCCAACTGCCTCCTGCCGCTGGCCGCCGTCGGCGGTCCACACGTAACTGTTCGGGACGAAAGTGTCGGGAATCTCATTGCCGCGGTAGCTTTCCCGCTCGCCCGGCTGGAATTCATACCGCGGTCGCCCGGCACAGCCCACGGTGTAATACACCGTGCCATCGGTTTCCGGGTACACGGTGGCGTTGTCGCCGGCCACCTTGGTGGGCCGGTTCGCCCGGATCGGATCGGTCCGCTCGAATACGTGATTGTGGCCCTGCAGCACCAGATCGACCTGATACCGGTCGAACAAGTCGCACCAGGCCGCGCGCACGCCGCCGTCGCTGGCATGCGACTTGGTGGTCGAGTAGGCGCAGTGGTGGAAGAAGCAGACGATGAAGTCGACGTTTGGATCGCCGCGGTACGCGGCCAACGTCCGTTCCACCCAGGAATTCTGAGTGCCGCCGGAATAGCCTGTGTTGGGCCGGATTTCGAAGCTGACGTCATTGGCGTCCAGCGAAAGTACCGCGACATTGCCGTACCCGAACGAGTACACCGACGGGCAAGCTGCCGGCCCGTTGTCCGGAAAATCCATCCGCGCCAGGTGCCCACCGTATCCGTGGACCGGATAGGCGGCCTCCATGTCGTGATTGCCGGTGGCGAACATCCACGGGGTGCTCGCCGCACTGGCCTCGATGGAGGCGAGATAAACGTCCCAGACGAATGGGTTGTACTTGTCGAAGCCCTTCGCCGGCTTGCCAGAAGCAACGAACGACGGCGGCTTGCCCTGGCCGGACGGATCCGCGTAGGCAATGTCCCCGGCCAGCAGGTGAAAAGCCGGACGCGACGCGACGATCTGGTTGAACACGTTGGCGGTGTGCGGCGCGCCGGGTTCGTTGTCGAAATCGTAGTAACGGTCGTCGTAGTCACCGGGTTTCAAGCCCGGAGGTCGAGTGGGCGTATCGTCGGTGCCCTGGTCTCCCATCATGGTGAACCGGAACGGCGCCAAGACATTTCGGATGCTCGGCATCGCGGTCGACGCAGAACGTACGTCGCTGGCGAAGCCGTCCTCGGTGCGCCACCGGTAGAAGTGCGCCGCGCCGCCGGGCAGACCGTCGACCGGGACGTGGGCATAGAACTGCTCGGCCGCCAGTACCCCGCGATCGCTGGACGGGATCTGGGTGACCAGGTTGCGGACCTCGGCCTCGACTGTCGCGCCCAGCTCCGCGGTGGGTCCGTGGTCGACAAACACCTTGGTGTTGCCGGGATTTCGGGACAGCTGGGCGCCCAGCCGCAACTGGCTGGTGGCGTCACCGCCGAACCCTATGTGGCGGTTCGCCACGCTGAGCGGAGCGTCCTGTGCATAAGCACGCCGACCGAACGGGCTGAGGCCCAGGGCGGCCACCGCCGCCGCTGCCGCCGACCCGTGCAGGAAATTTCGCCGGGACACCCGGTGCCGGCCCAGATATTGCTGATGCCACTCGTACTGCTCAGCAATGGTCATGCTCGCCGACAGGGCCGGGGGAAGGCCGGTGTCGGGGATTTCACCGTCGGCGGTCAGTCGGGGCTGTCGTCCGGAACGCACCCGTCGATGGTGGCCCAGCGGACCACAACCCGCGACCCGACTGGCCGATCCACTGCCAATGTTCAGGTTCGCTTCACAACCGCGCTGCTGGTCTACCGAAGGGCCGCAGTTGCCCGGGGTGGGCACCGGGATGCTGCCCGCACCTGGTTTGTCCGCCTTGACCTGGGCACGCAGTAATGAACGCCCGGAAAAGTCTTGGACTGTCCCGAACTCCTTCTCAGCAGCGCCTCAGTTGCCGAAGGCACCGTGGAGTCATCAAGCGCGCATGGCGCGTGCCTTGCCGACGTTACGAGAAAGCAGAAGTCGACGCATATGAGACAGCAGCCTGAGCAGCCTAATCCTCAGCAGCAGTGGTCGCGGCAGTACGCCGCCGAGCAGGAAAAGCTGGTGCAGTGGAGCCAAGACCGTTATCAGCGCCCGTACGCCTCCGAAGAACACACCCAGCCGCTCCAGACCCCGTATGGACGGCAGAATCCGCAGTTCCAGGCCGCGCCGTCGTCGTATCCGGCCGCACCGCAGCGTCCCAAGCGGTCGCGCTCCGGCCTGGTGACGTTCGGGATTGCGGCGGTGGCCATGGCTGCCGGCGGTGCCGGCACGATGGCTGCCGTCGACCATTTCGGAAATACTGCGCCCAACGCCCGGGCACCGATCACCGCCGCGCTCGAAAACCAACCGCAGGCAAAGCCTTCCTCGCCCTCCGCGCCGGCAGCAGCGGCAGCGGCGACGCCGGTCGGGTCTGTGGAGCAGGTCTCGGCGAAGGTGCTGCCGAGCGTCGTGAAACTGCAGATCCAGTCCGGTCAGCAGAGTGAAGAGGGCTCGGGCATCGTCCTCAGCGCCGACGGGCTGATCCTGACCAACAACCACGTGGTGGCGGCCGCCAATCAGGCTGCGGGCGGCCAGGATTCGATGCCTGCCCAATCCATCCCCAATGGCGGTCTGCCCCGTGGCATGTCCCCCTTCGGACAGCTCCCCGGCGGTCCGCAGGACGGCTCCGGCGCCGACGGTCAGGACCCGAGCTTCGGTGGCCCCTCGACCGCGCCTTCGGGCCGGGTCAGCCAGGGGGTCAAGGCGACTGTCACCTTGTCCGACGGCCGCTCGGTGCCGTTCACCGTGGTCGGCGCCGACCCGGCCGACGATATCGCCGTGGTCCGGGCCCAGAACGTGTCGGACCTGACGCCGATCAGCATCGGCTCCTCGAAGGATCTCCGAGTCGGGCAGAACGTGGTGGCGATCGGCTCGCCGCTGGGCCTGCAGGGCACCGTCACTACCGGCATCATCAGCGCGCTGAACCGCCCGGTGACCACCGGCGATGAGCAGAGCGGACAGCATTCGGTGATGAGCGCCATCCAGACGGATGCGGCCATCAACCCGGGCAACTCGGGCGGTGCACTGGTTGACATGAACGGCAACCTGATCGGCGTGAACTCTGCGATCGCGTCCCTGGGCGGGGGCCCTGACTCCGGCGGCGCCCAGCCCGGCTCGATCGGCCTCGGCTTCGCCATCCCGGTGGACCAGGCCAAGCGCATCGCGGACCAGCTGGTCTCGGGCGGCACCGTGCAGCACGCGTCGCTTGGCGTCAAGCTGGCCGATAACAACAGCGGCCAGGGCGCGGCGGTAGCCGGTGTCACCGCTGGTGGACCGGCAGCCGCGGCCGGCCTGGCCCAGGGCGCCGTGATCACCAAGGTCGACGACCAACCGATCGACGGACCCGAGGCCTTGGTCGCGGCGATCCGGTCCAAGGCGCCCGGAGACAATGTCACGGTGACCTACTCCGATCCGTCGGGTGCCTCGCGTTCCGTTCAGGTGACCCTGGGGCAGCTGCAGTCATAGGTGGCTTGCCGAAAGCCCGGTGCCCGTAATGGGGCACCGGGCTTTCGCCTATTGCGGACCGCCGACGCCACTGTGTGCCCTGTGCACGCAATTTCGCCATTTCACGTGCGCAACCCTCACAGTCACGGACCCTGGACAAGGAGCCAAGTAAATTCCAAACCCACCGGCTTAGCGTCGCCCGGGCCGACACGTACCGGAGGGGACCATGCGCATTGAGTACATCGTGGCGATCATCGCTGTCATCGCGATTGTCGACATCGTCATTCTCGTCGTGCTGGTCCGCAAGCATCACGGCGGAACAGCCGCCACCGAAACAACGGCAGTAGAGCTCGGGGCCAAACAACAGCCCAAACGCGGCGCGGCGCCGGTGCTGGCGGCGGTGTTCCTGACGCTCGGGCTGTCGTTGGCGATCGCAGCCGGGGTTTGCGCGGCCTTCGTCGCCCACGACTTTTCAACGGACAATCACGCCGACGGCACCGTCGTCGAACTGGTACCGAGCGGCCACGGCAGCAGTCCCCGCTACCGCGCCCGCGTCGAATTCACGACCTCGACCGGTGCCCAGATCCGATTCCTCAGCTCGGTCAGCAGTAATCCGCCTCCGGCCAAACTGGGCGAACACGTCGATATCCGCTACGACCCCAACGACCCGCACGACGCCACGATCGACAGCTACTGGCAGGTCTGGTTCCTACCGACGCTGCTCGGCATCATCAGCGCACCATTCCTGCTCGTCGGCACCGGGTTCGGAATTGCCAGCCGCACCGGCCGGCGGCGTGGCCCACAAGTCATCTGACCAGCGGGGCGTACAGCAAATTGCCAGGTTATCCGGGATGCCACAGCTGACTCACAGATGTATGGTCTTCCCAATTCCACGTTTGCTGTGAGTCGGGTGAGATGGTCCAGTACTTCCTCTCGGGTGCAGTGATGGCCCGGGTCAACGCCACGCCGGCGGTGCTAGGCGGACCCAAGCAGCGGTGTGTGCTGGCCGTGCTGTTGGCCAATCACGGCACCGTGGTCAGCATCGACCGGCTGATCGACGCCGTGTGGGGCGACGATCCGCCGGCTAAAGCGCTGGCCTCGGTGCGCTCGTACGTGGCGAATCTGCGCCGTGTCCTCGACCCCAGCGCGGAACCCGGCCAGGACTCGCGGCACTCGGCAGGTCAACGGCTGGCCTCGCATCCGCATGGCTATCAGCTGAATCTGCTGACCGGCGACACCATCGACCTCGTCAGCTTCGAGAGCCTGGTGACCGCCGGCCGCACTGCGCTGATCCGCCACTCTGCCGCCACCGCAGTCGGGATGCTGACCGAGGCGCTGGCTTTGTGGCACGGCGATCCCTTCGGGGAGTTCGCGTATCACGAATTCGCCGCACCTGAGTCCATCCGATACGCCGCCTTGCGGACCACCGCCATCGAGGCGCGTTTCGACGCGGCGCTGCAACTCGGTGGCGGCGGCGAGATGGTGCCCGAGGTCGAGGCCGCGCTGGCGGAACATCCTCTGCAGGAACGGTTGTGGGGACACCTCATGCTGGCCCTGCACCGCGCTAACCGGACCGCCGACGCGATTCAGGCGTTCGACCGGGCGTGCACCACGCTCGATCGTGAGATCGGCACCGGACCCGGCGAAGGTCTGCAGACGCTGTTCGAGAAAATCCGCGACGGTGCACCCGAATTGCGCGTCACACCGGCCCGGCACGTGCCCGTGCCAGCTACCGATGCCTCGGCTCCGCCACCGTTCGTCGGCCGCGATACCGAGCTCGGAACCGTCAGCGCCGCCGCTCGCCGCGCGGAAGTCGGTGCCGGCGGACTGACCCTCGTGACCGGGGACAGCGGCATCGGCAAGACCTCTTTGGCGAACGCCGTCGTCGACCGGGCGCGGGCTGCCGGCATGACCGTCGCCTGGGCCGGTCATCCGAGCGGGGTCAAACTGCCGGTGTTGTGGACCTGGATCCAGCTGCTGCGGCAGCTCGGCAACGAACTCGGGGGCGACGCCCGCAAGGCGGTACTGCGCGAGGCCCCGGGCGTCGTCAACGCGCTGGTTCCGGAATGGCACGACGGTGCGCCGGGCTCCGCAAGCCGGTTCGCCCCAACGGGTTTCGCGCTCGTGGAACGGATCGTGTCCGCACTGCAGGCACTCTCGTCCATGGCGCCGATGGTCCTGGTCGTCGACGACCTGCAGCGGGCGGACCCCGCATCGCTCAACACACTGGTGCTGCTGGCCGGGCAATTCCCGCGACTGCCCATCCAGGTGATCGGCAACTGGACCTTCTTCGGTGCCGACCGGCCCATGAACCGGTCGTCCTTCGAACGCCTCGTCCGGTCGAATGACGCCCTGACGATGCACCTGGGCGGCATCGATTGTGCGGCTGCCACACACCTCGTCGACGCGGTGGCCGGCGGGTCGATCCCACCGGAAGTCGCCGCGGCGGTATGGCAGCAGGCCGGCGGAAATCCCTTCTACATCAAGGAACTTGCCCGCGTCTTGGACCACGACGGCGCCCCGCAGCGCAGCCATCCCACGCTGTCGGATGCGGTGGTCGGGGTGGTCGGCCGCCGGCTCAGCGTGTTGGATCGGCCGTCCCGCCGGGTGCTCGCCGCAGCGGCCGTGGTCGGTCCGGAATTCAACGTCGCCGACCTGGCCGACATCGTCGATCTGTCCGTGTCCTCCGTGCAGACCCGGCTGCGCCCGGCCTATGAAACCGGGCTGCTCGACGAACTGCTGGAGCGGCCTGGCGCCTACCGATTCAGCCACGGACTGGTCCGGGACGCACTGCTCGCGCAACTCGCCACTACCGACCGAACCAGCGTTCACGCCGCCATCGCCACCACGCGAACGCCCACGCTCGCGACCGCCGCGTACGAACACGTGATCGCGGCCGCCGATCATGCCTGGCGGGCCGGCGCCGAACTGAACCCCGACGTGGCCCTCGGCATCCTCGAGACCGCCATCCAGCGGGCACTGAATCGCTCGGCGTACCACGACGTTGCGGGTCTGGCCGAACACGCGGTGCAGATTTGCGAGCGGCTACCGGCGAAACCCGAACACCTGGACCGGCAGGCCACGCTGTGGCTGCACCTGGCCGGCGCGAAGGGCATTCTTGAGGGGCAGGGCAGCAAGTCAGCCACCGCCGCGGTCCAGCGCGCCTTCGAGATCGGGCAGGAAGTGAAGGGCCGCAGCTTCTATGGCGCCATCGCCATGCAATGCCTGATGCTGTGCGCCCACGGGCGAATCGACGAGGCCGAGATCATCGCCACCGGCCTGCAGGACCAGTACGAGAAATCCGGCGATCCGGTCATCGGCGTCGTCAACGACTTCGCGCACATCATGATGTACTCGCTACGCGGCGAAGCCGACCTGCTGATCGCCACCGGCCAGCACATGATGGACAACTTTCCGCCACCCGAGACGATCACGGACCCGCTGCACTTCTTCCATCCCCGCGTGTATTGCTGGATGGCCCTGGCCGAAGCCGTCCGCGGCGATCAAGACATGATGCGTGAATACCACCGCCGCGCACTACATCTCGCGCAAAGCCGCGGCGATGTCTTCAACATCCTCGCGGCCAAACTGACCTTCGTCGAATGTGCCGCGATCCTCGGCGTCGTCGATGGCACTGCCGAGCTCGCAGATCAAGCCGCCCAGGAGTTCGCCGCAGCCGGCGGCCACCAGTGGGCCGGCGCCGCCCGGATCATCAGCGTCTGGGCCAGCACTCTCGGTGGGGAAGCCGCTGATGCCGATGTGGCGTTTCAGGCGTTCGACGAGCTCACCTGTGACGGCACCACCGCGATGAACACGCTGTTCCTGTGCCTGCTCGCTGACATCGAGCTGCACCACGGCCGGACCGACAGTGCCCGCGACTTGCTCCAGCGGGCCAGCCGCCTGGCAGATGCCACCGGCGAACACGCCTACGCTCGGGGCATCGCCGAACGGCTGGCCGTGCTGTCGGCCCAAACCGTGTGAGCTCAGGCCTTGACGGTGTGGTCCGGCATGGCCTCGCGCCACTGACGCCAGATGGCTCGATCCGTCATCAGATCCAGCACGCTGCCGAATCCGGACGGATACACCAGCGAGACAAGCCATTTGCGAGAGTCGCCGCAGCCCACCTCGCACCCGCCCCGGTAGAACTGCCGGAGCCACTTGATGCCCGTGTCATCCCGCGGAAAGTCGAAGATCACCACCTCCTCGCCCGCGGACAGTTTCGCTTTGTAGTCGGTCAGTCCCAACTCGTCGTCGACCCACTTCGAATACTCCGAAGCGATACACCGCACCTGGGTGTCCGTCAGCTCCAATTCGACGTTCACCCACCAGGAATTGGTGCGGCTCTTGAGCAGATATGCCTTCGACCGGGGTGGTGCAGTCGCCATCTCCTCGCCCGTCAGGCTGTGATGCTGATGGTCTTGTCGATAGCCCCCAACGCGTCGAACAGCGCCTGACTCTGGCTCTCGTCACTGGTCGCGTTCAGCTGCAGCACGTACAGGCCGTCGGCACCCTTGAAGACCACGGTCTCCTGACCGGATGCGGCCTTGACGCCGTTCAGGTCATACGTCCCAGCGATCCGGTATGCCGGGAAACCTGACGAGGTGCCGTTCTCCTCACCGGCCGAAACGAAGCCCGGCAAGTTCTTCATCTCGCCGCCGGCGAGTTGCATCAGCTTGTCCGGGTCCACCGGTCCGTCGAGTTTCGACACCAGCGCAATGATGTTGGGCTGGTAACCCGACTGCGCCGCGGGACCGCTGTAGACAAGCGCTCCATAGGCGTAATCCGGCGTGTCGTCACCGGCGTTCTGCCAACCGTCAGGGAACTGAATCTCGATCTTCGGGGCGCCGGGATCGGTTCGGTGGATCTGGGTCTCGGTGATGTTCTGGGACTTGATGTAGTCAGCGATCGTGGGATTCGCCGCTTGGGCCGGCTCGGAATCCTGGAACTTGCGTGGCTGCAGTTTGGGCGCTGCAGCCGGCTTGCTCGACGACGACGAGCTGCTGCTCGAACTCGAGCTCGATGAGCTGGACGTAGTCGAACTCTTGTCCTTGTCGCCGCAGGCGCCCAATGTGACGCTCAGGCAGATCGCGGTGGCGACGGCGATGACTGGCCGATGCGACATCTGCATCGTGACTCCTCAGGGGTAGGTGACGGACGTCGATCGCGTCCACTGCGTCACGGTATGAACGGCCGGTTGGAATTCCGTTGAATCCCATTGCGCCGGTGGTTGGAAC
Organism: Mycobacterium sp.; assembly: GCA_031292695.1. Classification (GTDB taxonomy): domain Bacteria; phylum Actinomycetota; class Actinomycetes; order Mycobacteriales; family Mycobacteriaceae; genus Mycobacterium. The sequence goes on from JARLGS010000247.1 coordinate 13,658, forward strand.
CGGGCGCACCAATGCACCCTGTGCGCAGTTCCAATCGGATTCCAACACCGCCGGGATTAACTGCTGCCGTCCTGCTTGATGGGTGTGGCGCCAGTTGCTGGCGCCCGAAGGCGAAAGGGGTTGACCACATGGCCAATACGACGTGTCAAAAGGTTGTTCTCGCGTGCGCAGTCGCAGTTGCGATGGCCGGGGCCGCCGGATGCTCGAGCGGGACGCCGTCCGTGAGCAAGAAAGACGTCGAGAGCCAGATCAGCACGAAGATGACCGGCGCCAATGGGCAGAAGCCGGATTCGGTGACGTGCCCCGAGGATCTCGCGGGTCAGAAAGGTGCGCAGATCAACTGCACCATGAAGGTCGGCGACAAGAGCAGCACCGTGAATGTCACTGTCAGCAGCATCGACGGTGACCAGGCCAAATTCGACATGGTCAACACCATCGACAAGGACCAGGTCGCCAGCCAGATCAGCGACGAGTTGACGCAGCAGTTCGGTACCAAACCCGAAGCGCTGACCTGCCCGGACAATCTGAAGGGCCAGGAGGGCGCCACCCTCCGGTGCGAGGTCACCGACAGCGGTCAGAAGTACGGCGTCACTGTCACGGTCAACAGTGTTCAGGGCTCGGACGTGAACTTCGGCTTCAAGGTCGATTCACAACCCGAGAAGTAGACGATGCGGATCAATCGTGTGCTGTTGCGCCTGACAGCACTGGCCTCCGGCTGCGTACTGGCTGTCGCTGGTTGCGGCAGTTCACATCTGAAACCGCAAGCGCTGCAGTCGCCTACGACGTCGTCGGCGCCGTCGATAGAAATCCACGGCGACGCCTCGGATCCGGTGAACGTCCTCGTGGAGAAGTCGATAGCCGACATCCAGACCTTCTGGCAGAGCGAGTTTCCCAAGCTCTACGGCAAGGACTACACGCCGGTCACCGGCGGCTTCTACGCGGTGCGCCCATCCTCGGGGCAGCTTCCGCCCTGCGCACAGTCACCGGATGACATCGCCGGCAACGCGTTCTACTGCGCCAAAGCCGACGACGTAGCTTGGGACGTCGAGGGGCTGCTGCCGAGCCTGCGTAAACGGTTCGGCGACTTCGTCATTCCCGTGGTGTTGGCACACGAGTGGGGTCATGCCATTCAGGCCCGGGCGGACTTCCAGGGCGAGACCGTCACCAAGGAGATTCAGGCGGACTGCTTCGCCGGAGCCTGGGCCGCGCACGCCAAGGCTGACACCTTCAAGCCCAGCGCCGACGACATCGACAAGGCGCTGGCCGGTTTCCTGTTCCTGCGGGACGAACCCGGCACCGCCAAACACGATCCGAGCGCCCACGGCAGCGGATTCGACCGGGTGAACTCGTTCCGCACCGGGTTCGACAACGGTGCGGCAGCCTGCAAGGGCTACCGCAACGGCGACCCGGTGGTGGTGGAACTCCCGTTCAACAACGCCGCCGACGAGGCGGCCGGCGGCAATGCGCCCTACGACACGATAATCGACGGTGTCCCAGCGGATCTCGAAGATTACTTCTCGAAGCTCTATCCCGAGTTGACCGGCAAGCCGTGGACCCCGCCGCAGCCGGTGCAGAAACTGGACCCGGACCATGCGCCGAACTGCGGTAACCAATCGACAACGGGCTACGTTTTGTTCTACTGCGTGCCGGATGACTACGTCGGCTTCGACAACGTCACTGCCATGCCCGAAATCTATTCAGAGGGCGGTGATTTCGCGGTGTCGACGCTGATTGCCACCCAGTACGGGCTGGCGGCGCTGACGCGCCTCGGCCAAGACAGCAGCAGCAAGCAGGTCTCGCAGCGCGCGGACTGCCTGGCCGGAGCTTGGGCGGCCAGCATCCTGTTACACAACCGTCCGGAAAGCCGTTACAGCCTGTCGCCGGGCGACCTGGACAAGGCCGTCGCCGCGCTGCTGCTGTTCCGCGGCAGCGGCGACGTGGAGCGCCAGGGCCAGGGCGCGGACCGCATCGACGCCTACCGCGACGGTGTCTACAACGGCGCCCAGCCCTGCTTCACCCGTTGAGTATTGCCTTCTGACAAGGAGTTCCGCAGAGCGTCTACCCCCGGTTGGACGGCTCCGCCAGCTGCCTGAACTGCTAGACGCCCTTCGTCGGCACACCTTCCGGTGGCTGCCCGCCCATGGCGACCAGGATCCGGTGCGCGCGGGCGACCATTGCTGCGCCGGACTCGTCCGGATGCCTGCGCCACCACAACATCAGGGCAGAGACGGTGTGTTCCCAGACCGCGGTGGCAGCGACCAGATCGTCGGGATCGGTCAGTCCGACCGCGCCAAGAGAGCGAGACACTCCGCCGAATGCCTGTTCGCGCAAGATCGTTCGCTCGCGACGAGCGGCTTCACGCGCCGGCCCGTCGGGAACCGATCGATCAAACAGCACTTGCCAGTCACCGGGATGACCTTCAAACGTGGTGAAGATGCCCTTCAACACCGATTCACCGGCGGCGATGCCAGCGCTGGCGAGGTGATCCTCCGTGGTCATCGCACCGGCGACCGCGTCCTTGATCTGGGTTCCGATCCGCCTCACACACGCGGCGTACACCGCCTCCTTGGATCCGAAATAGCTGATCACCAAAGCCTTGGATACGTCTGCGTGCTCGGCGATGGCCGCCAGGGATGCCCCGACGTAAGTCGCCCTGCTGAACTCAGCGATGGCTGCCTCGACTATCAGCCGCTCACGTTCACCGCGAGGCACCCCTTTGGTGCCGGTTCTGCCGCGGGCGGGCTGCGTGATCACCGCCCAAGCCTAACCAGGCTGGACATCGATCCACTCCAGGTAGGCGCTGCCGGACACGGATTCCGAACGCCAGGTGCCCGTGTATGAGTACGCGCCGGCGTATCCCGGGCCGTGGCCCAGGCGCCACGGCGAGTCGACGGTGCCGACCAGGGCCAGCACTTCACGCCCGCCGTCCCGAACCGACCAGTTGAACTTGCGCGGGCACCGCATTGGGGCGCCGCGGTCATCGACCTGCGGATCGCCGTACTCGGTGACGGCGAAGTGGACGTCGGTATAGACCTCGGTTTCACCACCGAGGACCCGAACATGCGCCAACCTGCACGCAGTCCGGCCGCGGGCACGCACATCGGTCAACAGCACCTGCGTGCGCTCGTCGAGATTGATGATCTGATAAGTGAAGAAGTCCAACGGCAATTTGAGTTTGGCCGGCATTGGACGGCGCAGGAATCCCTGGTGCGTCCGGATTCTCGCGTACTCGAAGGTGCCCAGGCCACTGACCTCCGTCCCGTTCACGACACCGTGGTAGGGCGCCAGCAGGCTCAGGTGGTCGTAGATGGGTGTCTTCACGAAGTACGAAACCTGGTTGGTGACAGCCAGTTTCAGGTCGACTTCAAACTGTGGGTAGCGGCCGCGGACCGTGACCTCGGGCAGCGCGACGTCGATGGCCAGGTCGTCCGCCCACCGCAGCCTGCTGCCGCTGTCGGTGAACCAGCAATCGGTGTGCATGTCGTACGCCTGATAGAAGCGCTGGTCTGCGTTCGCCGTCGAGGAGAACACGGTCGACGTATCCCGCGCATCGGCAGCGGCCAAGTGGTCCAGGTCGAACAGTTCGGTCCCCGATGCGCCCAACAGCGTCATGGTGTTGAGATAGCGGTACGGCTCCGGTAGATCCGGCACGAACACCCCGAAATGCGTTACCCCCCAGGCACGTGACAGGTTGTGGGGCCGCAGAATCTGTGGTGCGTCGAACGGCTGTCGCGACGCGGGCAGCCGGCTGTCGACCAGCGGCAGCATGCCGTCGACAACCACACGGGACAGCGCACGCGAAATCTGATGCTTCTTCATCGGGTCCTGCCTGACTTGGTGGAGCGTGTCCGCGCGGAGACAGCTAGGTGAGTGACGCGATGGCGCGGTCCGAGGTGGCGGGGGACAGCAGGTCGATCGTCGGCAGCACGGCGCGCAGGACAGCGGCATTGACCTCGACCGGCTGATGCGTAACGGCACGCACGATCCACCGGCCGGCCTCCTCTGCAGAAAGCGCCGTGGCATCTTCGTATTCCACTGTCGGCGCGATCATTTCGGTACGGACCAGCGGGTAGTAGACGTTGGTAGCGCACACTCCGGGGTGCGGCCGCTCAGCGTTGAGGCTGCGGCCGAAGATGGCCAGTGCGCTCTTCGAGGCCGCGTATGCGGAGAACCGCGGAAAGGTGTTCGCGTGCAGTCCCCAGGTGCAAACATTGACGACCTGGCCGCGTCCCCGGTCGATCATCCCCGGCAGCAAGCCCAAGGCCAGCTGAACGGCGGCGAGGTAGTTGAGCGACATGGTCCGCTGATAGTCGTGCAGCCGGTCGGTGGCATCGACGATGCTGCGCCGGATGGAGCGGCCTGCGTTGTTGACCAGAACGTCCACTCGCTCGTCGGCAAGATCGGCGATCAGCTCAGCCGTGGCGCCCTGATCGGTCAAATCGCAGGTGCGCCACTGACATCCGGTTTCGGCGGCCAAAGACCGCAACTCATCCTCGCGACGTGCGACGGCGACCACCTGGGCCCCTCGGGCGCTGAGCTGCGAAACCGCCTGTCGCCCAATGCCTGCCGATCCGCCCGTCACCACGATGGTCATATCGCTGACATCGCGGCCCGGCCCGACCAGCATTTCGTCGATGCGCTCGGGTAGCAGCGTGCGGCGTTGAACGAGCTCCAGGATGGCGCGGCGAACAGACATGGCTTCCTCCAAAACGGCCTTCTCACCAGGACGCGGCCGATATTACCAGGCGGTCACTTCCGGCCGTGCACCCAGGCAAGGTCCCAGTTCAGGGCCGATCTGCGTCGCCGCCGCTCACGATCTGCGAGCGGCTCAGCGTTGCCGCGCCACGATGACCGGGGTGCGAACACCGTGCACCACGGCGGTGCTGACCGATCCCAGGAGCATTCCGGCGAATCCGCCCCGGCCGTGACTACCCACGACCATCAGTTGGGCCTTCTCCGCCTCAGCGAGCAGATGGCGGGCAGGTTGATCCAAGAACACGACGCGGCGCACCCGGACATCGGGGTAGCGCTCCTGCCACCCGGCCAACCGCTCGGCCAACTCTTCTTCTGCCGCAGGCCCAGCAACCGACCACTGCGCCCCGGGGAACTCCGACATATCGGCGTCGCTCCAAGCGTGCAGGGCCACCAATTCAACCCCGCGCCATGAGGCTTCATCAAACGCGATGGCGGTGGCCAACTCCGATGCCGGTGAGCCGTCGATCCCCACCACGACCGGTGCCTGCGGTCCCGCAGCGGCTTCCTCGTGGATCACCGCGACCGGGCAGTGAGCGTGATGCACCAGCGCGGTGCTCACCGAGCCCAGCAGGACACGCTGTAGTCCCCCTTGACCCTGGCAGCCCACCACCAGCAGCCGCGCGTCCTTGGTCAGGTCGACCAGAGTCGGCACCAGCGGCGAATAGAACACCTCACCGCGTACAGAAATATTGGCGGAGTCGCCGATCGCCTCCTTGGCAACACGTACGGCGTCCGCGATGATTCGCCGCCCCGCCGATTCCTGCCACTGGAAGAAATCCTCCGGAAGGGGTGCCATCGTGAAACCCCAACCCCCCAATCCCCCGATGGGGGACTGCATCACATGAACCACAGTCAGCGCAACGTTTCGCAGTCCTGCCTCGGCGGCCGCCCAGCGCACCGCCGCATCGGAGCCATGCGATCCGTCAACTCCAACGACGAATCCTCCGGTTGACACTCGATTGGCCACCACACCGTCCTTCCGCCCATATGACCGCAAACCATCGACAAGCCGACCTTAGAAGCGGGAGACCTCGCCGATCACCGGGCATTAGTCCTTTTCGCTAGGTCATTAGTCCTGCACGGCACCGGGTTGAACGCTGGGTGCTGGCTCACGAACCTCCAGCTCCGCCTCGGAGGCCAATTCGATGACGGCCAGCGAGAACTGTTCCGACAATTCCTCGATCGTGTAGGCCGAGAGCCGGCCGGTGGCGTACCACCAGTCCAGTTGCAATAGTCCAGCGCGACGGTGGGCCCGCAATTCCAGCACATGAGCCGGCCTCGGGTGGGCCCCCTCTATGGGTGCCAATCCGTAGCTGAACAACACTTCCGACACGTGAGCCGGATCGACGACGGCCTCGTTGAGCGCGCCACGCACGCTTCGCAACATGTCTGTGGCCGAAACCTTGTCATACGACACGCACTGCACCGGGATCCGGCGCACCACAGCCAGGGCGCCACCCGCGCGCTCCTTTGCGACAGCCACATCGAGGACGATCTGGCCCGGGCCGATCACCCGGTCGATCGCGCGTCCGAGGGCTGCGATGAGGAGTACCTCGACGTCCAGCGCGAGGTACTCGCTGGCACCGTCGACCTCGTCGGTGATCACCTCCGGCAGCGGCGCCTCGAGCCGCGACAAGTCCAGCGGGATACCGGCCGAGTCATGTTCACCGAGGTCGTAGTCGGTGACGCGCAATGGGGTAGGGGCGCCGGACGGAACGACGACGTCCGTCCTAGTGGTAAATGCGAGATTCATGACGATGTCAGCTTCCGTTAAGTATTGCTCTCTCTGTTCAGTTCGGTAACGCACGGACACATCCGGGCCCTGGAACAGGGCCCGATCATGATCGAGTTCACCCCACAGCCCGCCGACTGGTCGGCGGCTAATCAACACCTTGATGAATCAGGTGTCATCGTTGTGGATACGCCTGATGTCGGTAAGTGCACGACTCGCATAAGCCCCGACGCGAAGTGACTAAAGTCACCGGATTTCAAAGACGCCCCAACTATCTACTTCAATTGGGCCAGTGGTCCGTTCACGTCCAGCGGCGCACAACTGTCCTGCCCGACGGTCGTCGAGCAGTGCGCCGCGGGGATTACCGGCCGATATCCCGGCGCGGTACCGCCGTCGCGGGTGATCTGGGTGTAGGTCTGCACGGCATCGGTCGGCGCCCGCCGCAGTGCCGGATCACCAAGGGCGTCAACCGAATACAGGCCGAACCGGCGCCGGTAACTGCCCCATTCGTAGTTGTCCACCAGCGACCAGTAGTTGTAGCCGATGATCGGGATACCATCTGCCTTGGCCCGCTGCAGCCAGAACACGGTGTCACCCAGGTACTGAGACCGGGTCACCCCGTCGGCCCGCGGCTTGCCGTTGTCTGTGACCATGCCATTCTCGACGACATAGATGGGCAGCCCCGGATACCGCTGGGCGTAGTAGCGTGCCACGTAGTAGATGTCTTCGGGCTGCAGCTTGTTGTTCCACGGCGCTGCCAAGCTCAGGCCCGCGGCCGGATTGTCTTGTGCCGTACCGGTGTAATAGTCGAATCCGAGGTAATCGAGGCTGTCCTTGACCCGGTCGAAGAACGAACCCTCGATGCCCTTGACTTTCGGATCGGAGAACTGCGCCAACACATCTGGCGGAATGTACGCCTCGTTCGTGGTCACCTTGGCGTCCGGATCGGCGTCGTGGGCAGCGCGGTACACCGCTCGGTGCGCGTCCGCGACCCGGTCGAGAAACGTGCCGAACTGGTCAGGCTTGATCGCGCCGGTACGCATCTCCATCGCTCCGAAGGCCAGTGGCTCGTTGATGCTCACCCACAGCACGCCTTGCCCCGCATAGCGTTTGATAATCGCCTTGGCGAAGTCCTCGAACGCCGCGACATTGTTGACGAACCCGCCGCGGTCGGCGATCCAGCCAGGGTAGACCCAGTGCATCAGCGTGATCATCGGGGTCATGCCGTCCTTACGCAGCGTCGCAACGACATCGTCGTAGTAGGCCAGTTCCTTGTCATCCCACTTGCCCGGTTCGGGCATCACCCGCGCCCATTCGACGCCGAACCGGAAGGTGTTGACACCCATGGCATGCGCGTTGGCGATGTCCTCGCGGTAGCGATGCCGGAAGTCGTCGGCCTGTTTGTACGGCTCTACCGGACCAACCCCGAGCGGATCAGCCGCGGGCGTCACCGGTTTATCGGCCGTCCGGTCGACGTACCGGCGCCAATTGCTGTCCGGCGCATCCCCTTCCACCTGGTATCCCGCGGTCGCTGTCCCCCAGTAGAAGCTGCGGCCCCAGGCCGAACCTGCCTTGGCCGGTTCCTGCCGCGCGCCGCACCCGGCCATGCCCATCACGACGGCAGACGCCAACAGCACCCTGATCCACTTCATATCAAAACCGTACACTGCACTGTTTCGGTGAGTGGCCAGCGTGGACCGTCGGAACCGCATATCGCAACAAACGCAAAGGTCGACGGGGACGTGGTGAATGTGCGCAGCGGCGATCTGCACCAGCTGACCTTCGGCGGGTAGTTCGAGTGACGCCTTGGTCGATCAGTCAGGTTTTGACCGGTGAATCGGGCCCGGGTATCGCGGGTGGCCACGACCGGGGTGTAGCAGGCGAACGAAGCCGCCATGGAATCGGCTGTCCAGCGGAAGGTGCGGTCACCGGTCCGCTCGGCTGCGCGTCGCATCAGATGGACTTCGCCCACGCCCGCAGCGATCAGCGGCAAATTGCGGTCCACCCCCCAGCCGGCCGGCGTTTCATCGCGGTCCCGCCGGTTGAACGGCGCAGCCAGCATGACGAGCCGCACACCCGATCCCCGACCTTCACCACGCGCCGTCGACACCGAACGCAAGGCAAGATGGGCAGTATCACCGGCCGCTAGCGACGTGAACGCCTCCCGCAGACGATCGGCCTCCGGCCGCTGCTCAGGCGCGACGTGATCGCGTCGCCTACGCATGGCTGTCGCCAGGGCCCACACCGCCGTCAGATACGACAAATTGGAGGCGGGTTCGAATCGCTGGCGGGTCGTTGAGATCATCTCGATGTCTTTCGTCGGCGCCGATGAACGGGTTCGAGTCTGGTCATTGGGTGACCACGGCAGTAGGGACTAACGTCGCTGCTTCATGTTCTGACCCCGATCATCAGGCGGGCAGCCTGCTCCCGAAACTCCGGGGTGCACTTTCTTGCGCTTGCCGAAATACGGACATCCTTACCGCGGGACCAGCAGTCCCACCAGCCAGGTGTCCACGATCGGCGGTCAACCCCCGAACCGGAAGGGGACGATCTGGTCTTCGGTCGGTGTCATGCGGTGTTGGCGGATGTTCCCGGTTGCTTGAGGATGCCGTCTGACGCTCGGGCGCAGACCCTTTCATCACCTGACTGGGTGTAGTTGCCGTAGGTCCGAATGACGTCGAAGTCAAAGACGAACAGGTTCTGCGCTCGGGCGTGGTCTCGGTACTCGTCGAGTTCGTAGTGGCGATCTGCTCCGAGTTCGTCATCGTGGGCCAGCAGCCCGCGGCTTCCGTGGCGGCCGTGCCGGGCCAGCATCAGATCGATGCCGTGGTCCACAGCGTCGGGACCGTCGAGGATGTTCGCGATGGCGTCGATGCCGAGCCACAACGGTGGCGGGCCGAATACGAACAAGGTGCACCGCGGGTCGCGGCTCACGTTGGCGGTGCGGACCAGCTTGGGTGAGCCGGACGTTCGTATCCTGCCGGCGACGATGCCCAGCTCGACCCGGGCAGCATGTGGGCTGCCGTCGGCGCGCACGCTGATCATGGCCGCGTCGGGGCATCTGGTGATGAACGCCAACTCATCACCGGTATTCGAATGGGTCGTTTGCATAGCTCGACCATGCAAGTTCAACCCGACTTGAACGCAAGTCGACCAACCGCGACGATCGACGAGTGTCATCCTCACGCGACGACGACCGTCTCTACCCGATCGACGAAGTAGCGCGGCGCTTGCAGTTACGTCCATCGGCCATCCGGTACTACGAAGACCGCGGCCTCATCGAAGCGACTGCCCGCCATGGTGGCAAGCGCTACTTTGACGCCAATCAGCTGCGGCGTCTGACGGTCATCCAGCTGTGGAAACGCGAAGGCCTCTTGAGCCTCGACAGCATCGCATCCTTCCTCAACGAACCCGACGATGCCCAGAGCTGGACGCACGCCATCGACAACCAAATCGATGCCCTCACAACACGAATCAATCAACTCCAAACTGCGCGCGACTACCTCGCGCATGTCCGGGCCCACCACGACACAACCACCCCCGACGGTTGCCCTCACTACGAAGCGCAAATCAGTTCACTCGGGCATTGACCTCACCTGGAATGGGTTGGACCTGCTGACTCTGCGATCGCTGAAGCTGTGGCTTCGAGGATCTCGAGAACCTTGTCGACTGCTGGTCGGGATCGTGCGCCGATCCGGGTGACGGCTTCGATTCGTCGCGCTACGCGGATTCCGGTGAGGGGTTTTCTCGGCAGTGATCGCACCGTTTGGACGTATCGGGGCATGAGGGCGACCCCGAATCCTGCCCAGACGAGTTCCTCGGTAACTCGGAAATCATCTACTCGCTGAAGGACTTTCGGCGTTACGCCCGCGACGGCTGCCAGCGACCGCAAGACGTCGTCAACCATCAGTCCGTCACGCACGCCTATCCACGGCTCCTCGGCCAACTCGGCGAGAGCAACTCGCTGCGCTTCGGCGAGCCGGTGCCCAGGCGGCAGCACGACTTCCAACGGCTCACGCATCAGCATGACCGCCTCATGGCGAGGACTCCACGGGGCGGTATCGCGTTCGTCGCGATGCACGACCACGACGTCGAAGTCGGCAAGAAGTGCCGGTGCATGTGAGGCGGGTTCGTCGATATCGCGACCGTCGACCGCGACACCGGCAGCTTCGGCACGGGCAAGCAGTTGAGGGAGCAGCATTGCGGCCCCGGACGGGAACAGGGCAACCCTGACTCTTCCTCGAGGAGTCGCACGATAGGCATCCATCTCCGCCTGCGCCCGGTCGAGAGCGGCAAAGACGTCGTCGGCCCGCTCAACCAGTGTTCGTCCCGCGTCTGTCAGCCGGACTCCGCGACCCCGGCGCTCCAGGAGCGTCACGCCGGCCTCCCGGCCGAGGATCTTCAGTTGCTGCGACACCGCCGAAGGTGTCAGCGACGACGAAGCCGCCGCGGCCGCAATGCTGCCCCGTTCCGCGACTTCCCGCAGCAGCATCAACCGGTCGATATTCATGTAGCAAAACTAATGTATCGGCCAAAAATCTATCGCTTGTCTACATGGTCGCGGCGACTTCAGTATTGGACGCGAGCCAGCAGCGGGCCACCGCGTCAATGGGGGAGGAAATTCACCGATGTCACGCAGGACCTCATTTCGGTGCCGTTCGAAGAAGGATTGCCGACAGCTGTTGACGGTTCGTGAGGCCCCGCGGCGTGGCTGCGGCGCCTTCACCGCGCCGGAGGAAGGCACGTGACGACCGGGATTTCCGCCGATCAGCCAACGAGTCGGCGAACAAACCGCGTGTCTGCCGCAGGGCCGGACCTGGCCTTACTAGTGATGGCAGCGGCTTGGGGATCCAGTTATCTCGCGGCCAAACATGTTGCGACACGCGAGAACGCGTTCGGCTTTCTCGTCCTGCGGTTCGCGATCGCTATGGCCGTTCTCGGCCTCGTCCTGGCCCCGAGGCTTCGCAATCTTCGGCGCGAAGAGTTGCTGTTCGGCACAGGGTTCGGATGCATTCTCGCGGTGATCTTCAGCCTGGAAACCTTCGGAGTGGTGCATACCAGCGCATCCAATGCGGGTCTGATCATTTCCCTGACCATCGTCATGACGCCGCTACTTCAGCAAGCCACCGGAGGCGGCTCGCTGCCCCGACGGTTTTACGCCGCGGCTGCAACCTCAGTCGCGGGCGTTGCCCTGCTCACGCAAGGGCATGGTTTATCTGCGCCGGACACCGGGGACGTGCTGATTTTGGCAGCCGCGATTGCGCGAGCTGTCCACGTCGTCTGGATGGACCGGGCTTGCCGAACCCGGCCCATGGACACCTCCCGCCTCACCCTGATGCAGCTCGCCACGAGTCTGGCCGTGTTCACTGCCCTGAGTCAGCTCGCCGGCCAGGGGCTGATCACAACCGCCGCGACCATCAGCCCAAGCGGATGGCTACTAACCGCCTACCTCGCACTCGTCTGCACCGTTTTCGCCTTCATCACGCAAATGTGGGCGGTACGACGAACATCCGCCGCGCGGGTGAGCCTTCTGCTGGGAACCGAACCGTTCTTTGCCGCAGCGGTCGGCATTCTGCTCGCCGGCGATCCGCTGACAACAATCAGCGCGATAGGCGCCGCACTGGTCCTGGCCGGAACCAGCTGGGGACGTCATATCGACAATCGGCGTACACCAGCGCAGCAGGAATCCCCACCCATGACGCCGGCCACCCGGCAGGGTCTGCCCCCGAATTGACCCTGCAGTGTTCCGGCGATCGTCGCTTCTCTGCGAGGTACATCACATTCGCTCCGCGACCTCACACTCTCGGTCTCATAAACGTCTTCCTGATGAAAGACCCCCAGTCTGAAAGGAATTCACTCCGACCATGGCCGCGAACAACATCCCCGTCGAACCGTCCATCCTCTATTTCGGCAGCCCGGTAGTGCTCAACAGCACCGAAAACCCAGACGGCACCTTCAATCTCGCGCCAATCTCGTCGGTCTTCTGGCTGGGATGGCGGTGCATACTCGGTTTTGACGTCACGTCCCAAACAGCACAGAACCTCATCCGCACCGGGGAAATCGTCATCAACCTGGTCGATCAGACCCAGGTCGCCGTGGTCAACAAGCTCTCCATGCTGACCGGGTCAAATCCGGTACCCGAAGGCAAGGCGCAGAGGGGATATCAGTTCCAGCGGGACAAGTTCGGTGCCGCCGGACTCACACCCGTGGCCTCCGAGACGGTCCGGCCGCCACGGGCCCAGGAATGCCCGGTGCAGATGGAAGCCGAACTGGTCCAGGTGATGCGAGCCATGGCCGATGACTACGACTACACCCAGCACGCCGGTGCTGCCGATTCCGCCCTGGCTGGCGCGGTGTGCTTTGAAGTGCGGATCAAGCGGGTGCACGCCGATCCGCGCATCCTGGTGCCCGGCAAGGCAAATCGTGTCGATCCGAACGCCTGGCGCCCGCTGATCATGAACTTCTGCCGCTACTACGGTTTCGGCCTGGAGCTGACCGAATCACGGCTGGCGTCGATCCCCGAAGACCTGTACCGCTCACCCGACATCGACCGGGCACGACAGGAATTGGACGCGCTGTACGACCAGGTCACCGCGGTCTGAGTTTGTGACATCCGCTGCGCCGCACCAGTACTCGACGCCGTCAGTGCGGCCCAGCCAGTTGAGCACTACCAGACATCGAACGCCGCTCCCGCACCGCCTGATCAAACTCGACCGATTCAACTTCCCAATTACATCGACGCCACGCGACCCAATGCTACGTAGCCGATCCTGCACCCCCACACGGACCGATGATCAGCGGGCGAGATCGAGCACCGAGACACCGTGAAGCGCCCGACCGTGCCCCGGCAGCACGTGCTCCACCGGCAGCGCACGCAGTCGCGCCGCTGTCCGAGCGGCGCCGGCAGTATCGATGGTGTCAGGGGCGAAACGCGGCTGACCATGCATAGTGATGACCGAGTCACCGGAAAGCAGCGTGCGAGAATCCTCGTGCCAGAACCCGATTCCGTCGTCGGTGTGACCGGGTGTGGTGATGACGGTCCATGACGAGGCTCCGGGCAGCACATCGCCGTCTTCGAGTGCACCGGCAGGCTCCGGCCCCGGCCACAGCATGCCGCGCGACGTACCGAAACCGATCGTCGAGGACGCGGCGACGAAGCCGACTGCGGCCTTGACATCGAAGGGTTGGCCGAAGAGAACTGGCCACGTGCGAGCGAGCTTGGCGACGCTAGGCGTGCGGGGCTTGGCGCTGCCCTCGATGTAGGTGAGCGTGGTGGCCGCCAGGTAAATGCTGGACCCGTAGCGAGCAGCGATCGCGGGTGCGCCGCTGAGGTGATCGGGATGGCCATGGGTGGCGGTCGCCGCTACCGGGTGGCGGCCCTCTAACAGCGGAGCCAGGTCAGTCACGATCTTCGGCATGAACGCGTCGACCACAACGACATTCCCGTCATCGCCTTCGATCAGATAGCAGTTGAAACACCATCGCGACACCCGCGTCACGGGTGAATCCGGCAACCGTTGCACTTTGAGACCGGCCATTCATGCCTCCTCCGCCGCGGTCAGGCTACAGACGGAAAGCGAACTGAGTTCTTGACTCGTAACGTCATCGGAGGTCTCCAGAAACAAGCCGGCAGTGGCCTTGGTTACCCTGCACTCCAGTGCCGGAGAATTGCGTTCGTCCTAAATTCGACCAGCCACTGTGGGACTGTGACGTGGTGTCGGAGATTCCGCGGCGCACGCTAGGGCGTGGCGCGAAATTCGCTGGACTGTCGATGGGGGCGGCCGGTCGAGCTGTGCTGGGCTGGGGCCAGCGACTCGGCGGCGCCGACGCGGATCTGATCACCGAACAGTGGTCCGCGCGCAGCGCCGAGCAGGTGTTCGCGGTGCTCGGCGAACTCAAAGGCGGGGCAATGAAGTTCGGCCAGGCCATGAGCATCTACGAAGCAGCGGTACCCGAGCGCTTCGCCGCACCGTATCGGGACGCGTTGACGAAGTTGCAGGCATCGGCACCACCACTTGCAGCCGAACGGATACATCGAGTGCTGGACCGGCAGTTGGGCGTGCGGTGGCCTGCACGGTTCGCCGAGTTCGACGACGAGCCGGTCGCGGCGGCCAGCATCGGCCAGGTCCATCGCGCGGTGTGGCACGACGGCCAGCCGGTAGCGGTCAAAGTGCAATACCCGGGCGCCGATACCGCCTTGTTGTCCGATCTGCGTCAACTCGGCCGGTTCAGTCGGCTCATCGAGCCGTTGTTTCCCGGTCTAGCCGTCCGGCCGATGATTGACGAGCTGCGCGCCCGGATGGCGGAGGAGCTCGACTATCGCCACGAAGCCGACAATCAGCGACGGTTCGCCGCCGCCTTCGCTGATGACCCGCGGTTCCTGGTGCCCAAAGTGGTGGCCTCAGCGCCGAAAGTCCTGATCTCCGAATGGGTTACCGCACGTCCGCTGTCAGACCTGATCACCCGCGGGGACCAGGGATCCAGGAACAACGCCGCAGGTCTGTTGTTCGAATTCTGCGGTGCGTCGATGTCACGGCTGGGCGCGTTGCACGCCGATCCGCATCCTGGCAACTATCAGCTCACGGCCGATGGCCGGCTCGTGGTGCTCGACTTTGGTGCGGTGGCCACCGTGCACCGATCGGCTCTGACATTTTTGGACAGCCTCCGCTTGGCCGAAATCGCCCATTCAGTGGAGCTGTCCGAGGTGCGCGATCCACAACTGCAGGCACTGATGCTGGATGAACTCGCCTCCGCGATGCGCGCGATCGGGTTCTCTGACCCGAACGCCCAGGTCCAGCCCGAGGATGTGCTGTCTTACTTCGGCCCGTTCGCAGAACCGTTGTGGGCGCAGCACTTCCAGTTCGACCGGCAGTGGATGGAGAACCTGGCCCCGCGCATCCCCGGGTTGGCACGCGGCCAAGATTTTCTCGCCGGCTCGGCCCTGACCATCCCGCCGGAGCATGTGCTGATGTTCCGCACCCTCGTGGGTATCGTCGCGGTCGCCTGCCAGCTCGAAGCCGAAGTCCCACTTCGCGAAATCGTCACCCGCTGGTATCCCGGCTTCGAAGACCGCCAGGTCCCTCCCGACCTCGCTCGTGCGCTCGGTCTTCGGAATTAGGGGCGAATGCCCTCAGTTGTTGCCCTCGGGCGCAGGTTGATGCGGCTGGGGCGGAATGCCTGACCTGTACTTGTTGAATTTCGATGTCGTGCGCGTTGGCCGTGGCACGCCACTGACTCCTGATTGGCAGAGTCAAGAGTCCAGGGATTGGCACTACAGTGGGCCCCGCTCACGAGCGGGGCCCACTGGTCTTGAAGGAGTGTGGCTACGCGGCGGCGTGGGAAGCGCCATGTCCGGAAGCAGATGCACCGCTGCCGGATGCACCACTGCCGCTGCCGGAGCCGGTGCTGCCCGAGCCCGTCGCGCTCCCGGTCGATCCGCTCGGCTTCGTGGGCTTGGTGGACTCACCGGTCTTGCCCGGTGTACCGGTCTTCGTGCCGCCGGTCGTGCCGGTACCACCGTTTGACGTGGCGGTGCTGCCCGAGCCCGTCTGGCTCCCAGTCGATCCGCTGGGCTTGGTGGGCTTGGTGGGCTCACCGGTCGTGCCCGGTGTACCGGTCGTAGTGCCGCCGGTCGTGCCAGTGCCACCGTTTGACGTGGTGGTGCCGCCCGAGGTCGCGCCCGATTCCGGCTTCGTTTCGGTTGCGGGGGAAGGCGTCTCGGGCGAAGCCACGGCAGGTGCCCCTACAGCGGGCGCCGTGGCGGCTGGCGCCGTCGCGGCGGGTTCTGCTGCCGCGGTCTTGGTCGCCGCGATCTTTGCGGCATCAGGCGTCGTCACCTTCTCGGCGCCCAGCGTGACCGTCGCAACCGATAAGGCAGCCGACGGAAGGGCGGCCGGTCCAACATCGGCCACCTTCGCCGCGACGGGCGCCGGCGTCGCGGGAGCGATCGCGTGGGCGATTGAGTTGAGGGCTTGTATCACCGTGTCGATGATTCCGCCTTGGCTGAGGATGCCGGGGGCGCCGCTGAGCGTAAACCCGTTCAGCAGCGAGTTGACGACCGCGCCGGGAGTAGCGACGACCGCGCCGACCGCGCCAAACAGGTCCCCGGTCTTCAGGGCGTCGACGACGGCCTGTACTTGAAATGCCGTCGCTTGCATGACGCCGTTGATCGTGCCGATGGCTCCCAAACCCACGCCGAGCAGAATGTTCGGGACCTGGGCAACGACGTTCGCGACGTTCTGCACCATGGTGACTGGAATTTGAAGCAGGCCGATCAGCGGGAAGACCGGGCCGATGATGAGTCCGAGCCCGGCATTGAACAACGTGTTGTAGCCGTTGTAGATCTGGCCGGACAGAATCTGACCGACGCCTTGTTGAACCCCGACCGGGAAGCCGTTGGGGTTGTCCAACCGCAATTGGTCGACGAGATTCCCGAACGAGGTTTGCAGTGCCGCGAACGTCTGCCCGCCGTAGCCGAGGCCGTTGATGATCAGCTGGTGCAGGATCGGCGCGGGGTTTTGCAGATAGCTTTGGACGAGCGTGCCCCCATTGGCGAGAGCGTCCCGGATGATCTGCCCCCACTGCTCGATGGGGTTCGCCGCCGCGGTGAGCGCAACCTTTGCCGAGGACACCGCTCGCGTTTGCAGTTCGGCGATGGCGGGCATCGGTTGGACGATCGGGGTGAGCGCTATCGCACCGGCACCCGCCAGCGCAATACCCATATTGATGCGTGGTCGAACGGCAACCTGCATGCCATCTCTCCTTAATTGACTTAATTGACGATTTCGTGGCAGCGGGAGGTTACCTCAGCAGAAACTAAGTTTGGGAAGGATTTTCAGATTCGCTGAGATGCTCTTGCCATTAGCAATTAGAGTCGAGATGTGTTCTTGCTGGTCGTTGAATTAATCATCTGCCATCAGCAAATCACCACTAGAACATGTTTAATTGATTGCATTTAACTAAATATGTTTAATTAAGTACGTTTAACTAAATGCGTTTGATTAAACCTGCAACGATCGTTCAGGGCGCTTAACAATAGTTCCGTCTGACTATTTTGATTTGCCATCGGCCGCTCGAGATCCTTTCTTCGGTGCGGCACAGCGTGGATCGCGATCATGTGCGCTGCGATCGCATTAGCTTGAGTTGGCCCAGGCGGGACCTCGCTAGACAAGACTTGATTACCCTCGCTTTTTCAGAAACCGGACAGGGGGCTGTGTCTGCGGCGGCGTCTGCCATTGCGACACACTCTTACCGTTCGCTTAGTTGTTGGTTTTGCCCCGTATGGTCGGCAGGATGGCCGCGTTCAACCCGCCAGAGCGACGGCGACTACGCCGTGAGCCGAGCTCGGGCAACAGGGTGCGCGAGTGACCGGCCTACTACTAGCATTGACCGGTCTGGCGTTCCTTGACTCCCTCAGCGTCCTGAATGTCGGAGTGGTCTCAGCGGTCATCTATGGCAGCCGTTTGAATCGACTGTCCGCCTTACCTGGTGGTCTGAGTTTCATCGCCGGGGTCTTCGCGGTGACTTCGATTTTCGGCCTCTGCGCCGTCCTTGGCATCGGATTTCTCACTAGTGTCACCAACTTTGAAATAACGCCGACGGTCCGATACTGCGGAGAACTCGTAATCGGTTTCGCCCTGATCATCCTCGCTTTCTTCCCTCTGGTTGCCCAGACTGCTACCCCGGGATGGGCGATGGCGGCGATGAGGCAACGCCCCTGGCTGCTCGGATTCGTCGGAGTTGCAGTAGGTCTCGGCCAAGCGCCTACCGCCGTTCCCTACTTGGCCGGCCTTGCGATGATCGCTGCACGCCAGCCCCTGCCGCCAGTCTGGCCAGCGCTCGTGATCGCTTACTGCGCCATCGCTCTGTTGCCCTGCATGCTTGTTCTGGCCTTATCTACCAGTCGAAGTAGAGCAGCCGACCGAATACACCGCTGGTTAGTGCGGAACCTCACTCGTTACGGGCCCATCGGAGTACGCATCCTGTTCGTCATCGCGGGTGTCGTCCTGGTGGCGGATGCGCTTATTCATCGCAGCATGTGGTGGTGAATCACAGAGCCCAACCTCGGCTTCCCTGCCAGGCGTCCCGGCCCACGAAACCTGGTAGCGATGCCGATGGCCTCTGCTAGTAAGGAGATACGCGCGGCGGAATCAGCCCGTGCGCAGTCCGCGTCGAGTGGTCCGGGGCTCGTATCGGGGGCATCGGTGCGTCGCGTTGATGGCGACTTCGTCGATGCTATTGCTCACTCGGACAACGATATCGACGCGCTCGATGGGTGGTTTGAGGACTCTGAAATCGGTCAGGCCCCGCCACAAATACCCAAACGCCCCGGCATCTCGTCGAGCACACCGCACCGGGTGGAACGGAGCCCACCGACAGTGGTTACCTGCCAAGCCCGCACCAACGTCTACCACCACCGCGAACGAATCATAGGTGCCGTGTTGCTGGGCCAGATGGCCAGACCAGATGTTCAGCGCTGACGACGGAACCGGCTGCACCGCCGGGAACGTCCAGGTATCAGGCGGCCTCGACCTCAGCCTTTATCCGGTTAAGCGTGGTGGTCATGTCTCGGATGTTGCGCCGGGTGCGCAGCTGGCCACCGACGATGCCGAACACGGTGTCGAGCAGGCCGGGCGTCATCCAGAACGACTCGGTGACATCCGTGCCATCACCGGCGGGCGCAAGAACGTAGTGCCAATTGTTTATCGCCTTATCGCCGGCGAGCACCGCGAAGCCGAACTCGCGACCAGGCTCGCAGGCCGTGACACGACACGTCGTCCAATAGATCGGCCCGATCTCGTTGCGCTTGACGTGACCGCGGAACTGCGCGCCCAATGCGGGTCCGGTCGCTCCGTCCAGCCATTCAGATTCGAACACCTCCGGCGAGTATTTCGGGGTGTTGCGAATGTCGGCAATCAGGTTCCAGACCCGATCGGCCCGGGCGTTCATGTGCACGGTAACCGAACCTTTCATGGCGCGATCCTATCGGTCAGTGCCGCCCGACGGGCCACCAACATCTCCGCGAATCGCTTGGGGGTGTGCGCGGCTCGTGGACCTGTTCACCGACAACGCGGATTCGAGACACGCGGTGTGCGACGGGAAATGAGACACCGCGAGCTGCGTCCACGGACGGGCGAGGGGATCTCGGATGGGCCGTCTCGTTTCTCTAGAAACGAGACGGCCCAACCTCATTGCAAACTTTGATTCTCAGCGTTCGAGTGTGAACACGACTTCGTACAAACCGGGATGAGCGGTAGCTAGAGCCGCGTTTCGTTCGAGGTACCCGGCAGCCCGCAAACGTTCAATGACGAGCCGTGCGGAATCCATGCTGTCGCTCTGGGCGTAATTCACGACACGGGTCCCGTCGACGCTCCGATGCAAACTGGCGGACAGCCAGCCAGATACGTCTTGTGAGAAGCGCGCGGCCTCGGTCAGCAGCTCAACCAGCGTTTGTTGGTCTGTCTCCGCGACAGTAAATGTGTTGATCTGAGTCACGATTCCCGCGTCACTACGAATGATGGGCATAGGTTTTCTCCTCCGATGGGGGGGTGCACCCACTGAGGACGATCAGACGAATGCTCCTTCGCATGCGCCAAGCCCCCGGTGTGTTCACACCGTTTGCTTGTCGCGGGTCCGCCGACGGCGGTACGGAGCTTCCAAATGGAAGAGAGCGGGCTTACCGATGCCGCTCCTGGTCCTTCTCGACGACCCCAGAATATCGCGGCTTTGTCTACAGGCAAGCGAGACGGCTCTGATCGACCTCGTTGCTCTGCAAGAGAGACAAGGGCGTCATTCCCGGGCGCGCCGGTACAGAGCGCGTTGGAAATACCGGGCGATAATCACCACTCGTGAGCGAAGGAACATCGCCCCACGTTGGGCCGCCTCCCAACCTGGCGGTCGGCATCATCCAAGCGCTGCGGCCCCGGCAATGGATCAAGAACATCCTGGTGGTGGCTGCACCCTTGGCCACTCTCGGCGGCAACGTCCACTACGACTACCGCGATGTCTTCTACAAGGTCGGCATCGCATTTGTGGCGTTCAGTTTGGCGGCATCCTCGATCTACCTGGTCAACGACGCCCGAGATGTAGAAGCTGACCGCCAGCACCCCACCAAACGCTTCCGGCCCATCGCCGCCGGGGTAGTCGCACCCGCCCTCGCCTACGCATTGGCGATCGCACTCGCCGCGACCTCACTTGCGATCTCGGTGGTGACTGCACCATCCCTTGCGCTCGCGATCGGGGTCTATCTGGCGATCCAGCTCGGCTACTGCTTCGGCCTCAAACATCAAGCCGTGCTTGATATTTGCATCGTCTCCTCCGCCTACCTCATGAGAGCGATCGCCGGCGGTGCAGCTACCGGCATTCCGCTGTCGCAGTGGTTCTTGCTGGTGATGGCGTTCGCGTCGCTGTTCATGGTGGCCGGGAAGCGCTATGCCGAACTGCAGCTCGCTGAGCGCACTGGTGCGAAGATCCGCAAATCGCTGGAGAGCTACACCGGCACGTACCTGCGGTTTGTGTGGACGATGTCCGCCACGGCCGTCGTCCTGTTCTACGGGTTGTGGGCGTTCGAGCGCGACGGGCATTCCGGGTCATGGTTTGCCGTCTCGATGGTCCCGATCACGGTCGCGGTCCTGCGCTATGCCGTTGACGTCGACGGCGGCATGGCCGGCGAACCGGAAGACATCGTTCTGCGAGACCGCGTGTTGCAGGCACTGGGCATAGCGTGGATCGCGATCATGTGCACTGCAATCGCGTTGGCGTGAGTGGCCGAAGCGGGACAGCACGCGGGACAGGATTTGATCAGTTTCGTTCCTCTAAAAACGAGCGACCGCTCGAAAGCTATCGCGGTACGGGTGGGGGTATGCACACTATGGACATGGGGCGAGAGCCCGGCGGAGAGTGCGGCGAAGCTAAGGATGAGAACCCTGTTCGATGTCTTCATACAGGCACCCACTCCGAAAAGTTGTGGCCTGCCTCGCAATCAATCCTTCGCGAGAGATGAAGTCTCCGGACTCAGCGGGCGATTCACCCTCGGAAAACACCAACCAACTGCATTCACGCAGTTAAGGAGCCCTTATGGCCGCCACGGACCGTCCCAACAACGCATCCACGGGTTCGAGCATTGGCAGCGGCTGGCTTCTAGCCGGATACGTCGGTGTCGGAGGCTTTTTCATCCAAGAGCTAATCCTGCGCCGGCCTGGAGCGGCCTCCAGCCTGAACGCGTCACACGACGATGAGGGCACCACGCGCACGCTCCTGGAATCTTCTGCATTGGCGTATGTTCTGCCTCTGGCGCTGCGCCGACTCCCGCTGTCAGTAATGCCGTCAGCCGCGGCCGCCACAGGGCTGATCATGCAAGCGTGCGGGCTGGCGTTGCGGGTGTGGTCCATGCGCACGCTCGGCGCTTCCTACACCCGGACTCTGCGCACTGCGCAGGACCAAAGCGTCGTCGACACCGGCCCTTACCGGATGATTCGGCACCCTGGATATAGCGGTGCCCTGCTGATGTGGATCGGATTAGCCCTGAGTTCGCGCAGTGCACCGGCTACCGTGCTGGTCGCCGGGCTGATGGGTCGGGCTTATCAACGACGCATCACCGCCGAAGAAAACCTGCTACTGCGCGCCCTGCCGGAATACGGCGACTACAGTCGCCGGACCAAGAAACTCATCCCGCTCTTCTGGTAAGCGTTGCCCCGAACTGCGCACGCGTTAAGGCCGAAAAGCTGAGACCGGCAGTCACTCGGCGACCCCTATTCGTCCACTTCATCGCTCACGCGACCGAAGCCCCACCGGATGGCCGCTGCCAGACCCGACACGTACTCGTCCTGGAGCCGCTCGTCATGCTGGCGACTAATCCAAGACGGGTGCTTCGCGTGGCAGATGTACGGGACACCCTTGGGGAGTCGCCCGCTCGGAATCTCGAAGGGCGGCACAGAAACTCGCGCTCGCGGATAGAAGAACGTAACGACGCGCGCGGCGTCGCGGCCCAGCGCTATCAACAGCCGTGGCCGGACGATCTCAAGTTCGCGGTGCAGGAATGGGGAGCAGTTGACAATCTCGTGCTCATAGGAGGGGCGGTCCTTCGGGGGATGACAGTGCACCGCATTACTGATGAAGAGTTCGTCCTTCTCGCGGCCCGCACGCTTGATGCTCGCGTCGATCACGTCGCCGCTGCCTCCGGTGAATGGGATCTGGGTATCCATGCACTTCTCGCACAGGCTCTGACCGACCAGCACCACCGGTGAGCTCAAGCAGCCATATCCGGGAGCGGATGCGGTGACGTCGGCGACGTTCATCCCGTCGCAGCGCCGACAACGGCTGATCTCGCTGTCGAGGACCAGCTTGCGCCGCCACCGCGATGCGATGGTGTCGTCCTGCGCAGCGTCGGAGCTCACCTGTGAAGTCTAGGTAGATCGACGTATCCGTCAGCGGGAATGCCGACTGCTGCATCGGTACATCACCACCCGTGCCGAGCGAAATCGAGGACTTAGCCGAGGAAGTCCCCGAGCCCGACGAAAGGACGTCTCATGAAGAACAGCCCGAACAAACACAAAGGTCACGAACCCGATGAGTTCGTGACCATAAGCGCCGCGGTTCGTAGAACCGCTGAGAGTGGGCGAAGGGGGACTTGAACCCCCACGTCCCGAAGGACACTGGCACCTGAAGCCAGCGCGTCTGCCATTCCGCCACTCGCCCTGAATGACCCGGAGAGCGTATCACCACCCCCACCCCCGCCTCCAAATCCGCCGCTGACCACTGGTTCCGCGGAACGGGGACGGGCGGGCCGGCCGGTGCCGACTCCTTGAGCGTGCATAAAGATCGCGAGATCTCGTAATGCGGCGCTCTGAGTGCACGCTCGAAGGCGATCATCCAGCCGTATTTCGAATTCTCAGAATTCTGTTGCTCACGTATTGCAAGGTCAGGCCGATATCATGCGTAACAGCGATGTCCGCGGGTATCGCGCACATTGCACTGTGCCCACATGACGACCACCGAAACGAAACGAGGCAGCGGTACATGGGTCTGGTCGACCGGATCGAGCGCAGGCTCGAGACCACGGTCGGAGACGCTTTTGCCCGCGTCTTCGGAGGGTCGCTCGCACCCCCGGAAGTCGAGGCCGCGTTGCAGCGGGAAGCCCAATCCGGTGCCCATCAAGTGGGCGGCGGCCGTATTTTGGCACCGAACGAATACGTCATTACGCTCAGTAACACCGATTTCAAGAAGGTGAATGCCGATCCTGACCTCACGCCCAGTGCTTTTGCCAAACACCTCGAGGGATTCGTCCATGAGCGAGGTTGGCAAACGTATGGTGAGGTGGTCGTCAGGTTTGAGCCGTCACCGGGCCTGCATACCGGCCAATTCCGCGCCCACGGCGTGGTCAACCCCGACTCAACCGCCGGGCCTCCGCGGCCGGCACCCAGCGACCGCGTGCACACCGCAGAACCAGGAGTACTAACGATGACTGACAACCCGAGCCAGCGCCCCGGCCAGGGACAGGGCCAGCCAGGCGACGAGTACAACGAATACGGACGACAGTCCGAAGAGCAGCGCGGTCAGCAGCAGTACCCCCAGGATCCGAACCAGGGCGGGTACCCCCAGCACCAGGGTTACGGACAGGGCGGTCCTCAGGGCGGCTATGGCCAGGGTGGCCCCGGTTATGGTGCGGGCCCGCAGGGTGGCTACGGCGACCAGGGTTACGGCGCCGGCCCGGCCGGATACGGCCAGGGCGGCTACGGCGGCCCCCAGGGCGGTCCCCCCGGACCTCCGCCCGTCGGCCCGTCGGGCGGCTACGGCCAGCCCGCCGACCAGGGCTACGGCCAGCCCGCTGACCAGGGCTACGGCCAGCACGGCGGCTACGGCCAACCGGCCGACCAGGGCTACGGCCAGCACGGCGGCTACGGCCAGCCCGCTGACCAGGGCTACGGCCAGCACGGCGGCTACGGCCAGCCGGGCGGACAGGCCGGTTACGGTCAGCCCGGTGGCCAGGGCGGCTATGGACAACCGGCCGGCCAGCAGCCGGACTACGGCTACGGCGGCCCGCAGGGCGGACAGGGCGGTTACCCGCAGCCGGCCGGCCAGGGCGGCTATGGCGAGCAGAACTACGGTCAGCCCCAGCCGAGCTACGGCCAGCCCGCCGCGGACCCGGGCTACGGTCAGCCCGCTGACCAGGGCGGTTACGCCCCGGCCCCGGCGCAGGGTGGCTACGCCGACCCGGGCTACGGCGGCGCGGGTGCCGGCTACGCCGAACCCGATTACGGCCAGCAGGGCGGATATGCCGGTGGCTACGGTGCCGCGGGCGCCAATGTCACCCTGCAGCTGGACGACGGCAGCGGCCGCACCTACCAGCTGCGCGAAGGCGCGAACGTGATCGGCCGCGGTCAGGACGCCCAGTTCCGGCTGCCCGACACCGGCGTCTCGCGTCGTCACCTGGAGATCCGCTGGGACGGGCACATCGCGCTACTGTCCGACCTGAACTCGACCAACGGCACCACCGTCAACAACGCGCCAGTTCAGGAGTGGCAGCTGGCCGACGGTGACGTCATCCGGGTGGGTCATTCCGAGATCGTGGTCCGCGTTCACTGAGCCCTGGATCAGTTACCGGCCGGGCGAAGTTCGCGCCGGCCGGTAACCGTCAAAGTATCGTGACGGTGCCGACGGCAGCCCGACACCGGGCCCACCCGCAACGCGGCAACGGAGAGGACGTCGGATGCAGGGGTTAGTTCTGCAGCTGACGCGGGTCGGTTTCCTTCTGTTGTTGTGGCTATTCATCTGGTCGGTGCTGCGCGTCCTGCGCACCGACATCTATGCCCCGACCGGCGCCGTCATGGTGCGACGCGGTCTGGCGCTGCGCGGCACGCTGCTGCCCAATCGCGACCGGCGACGCTACCCGCGTCAGCTGGTGGTGACCGAGGGCGCGCTGGCCGGCACCCGGATCACCCTGACCAGTCAGCCGGTGCTGATCGGTCGGGCCGACGACTCCACCCTGGTGCTCACCGACGACTACGCATCGACACGGCACGCCCGGCTGTCACCTAGAGGCTCCGAGTGGTACGTCGAAGACCTAGGATCGACCAACGGTACATACCTGGACAGGGCGAAAGTGACGACGGCGGTAAGGGTTCCAATGGGGACGCCGGTTCGAATCGGCAAGACGGTAATTGAGCTGCGCCCGTGACACTTGTGCTCCGTTATGCCGCGCGCAGCGATCGCGGCCTGGTCCGCGCCAACAATGAGGACTCCGTGTACGCGGGGGCCCGGCTGCTGGCCTTGGCCGACGGCATGGGCGGTCACGCCGCCGGTGAGGTTGCTTCACAGCTGGTCATTGCCGCGCTGGCGCACCTGGACGACGACGAGCCCGGCGGCGACCTGCTGGCCAAGCTCAACGACGCGGTCCACGACGGCAACGCGGCCATCGCAGCTCATGTCGAGGCCGATCCCGAGCTGGACGGCATGGGCACCACCCTGACCGCAATCCTGTTCGCGGGTACGCGCCTGGGCATGGTGCACATCGGCGACTCCCGCGGCTACCTGCTCCGCGACGGCGAGCTGACGCAGATCACCAAAGACGACACCTTCGTCCAGACCCTGGTCGACGACGGCCGCATCACCGCCGAAGAGGCCCACAGCCACCCCCAGCGCTCACTGATCATGAAGGCGCTGACCGGTCACGAGGTGGAGCCGACCCTCACCATGCGCGAGGCCCGCGCCGGCGACCGGTACCTGCTCTGCTCGGACGGCTTGTCCGATCCGGTCAGCCACGAAACCATCCTGGGCGCCATGCAGCTGCCCGACGTGGTGGACAGCGCCGACCGGCTGATCGAGCTCGCGCTGCGCGGCGGCGGCCCGGACAACGTCACCGTCGTGGTGGCTGACGTGGTCGACTACGAATACGGCCAGACCGCGCCCATCCTGGCCGGTGCCGTATCCGGTCAGGATGACGACACCCTGCCGCCCAACACCGCCGCCGGCCGCGCCTCGGCGTTCAATCCGAAGCGCACCGCAGCGGCGAAAAAGCCTGTGCCGCAACCTGATCCCCCGGTCCGCAAGAAGCACACCCGGCGCAACCTGATCATCGGGGCGGTGCTGCTGATCCTGCTGCTCGCCAGCGGACTGGCGGTCGGGCGCTACGTCATCCGGAGCAACTACTACGTCGCCGGGTACAACGGGTCGGTCTACATCATGCGGGGGGTACCGGACTCGCTGCTGGGGCTGCCACTGCAGGATCCGTACCTGCTGGCCTGCCTCGATCCCCACTCCGACATGACCATCATCGGCGTCGACGACACCCGGTCGGGCTGCCAGCCGATGAAGGTCGC
>JARLGS010000248.1 GCA_031292695.1 Mycobacterium sp.
AAGATGAAGCCGCAAAGGGCGTAGGCCCACGTGGCCTGCGCATCGGTCAGGTAGGTCCAGCCCGCGTTCAGACCGGTCATCGGCGAGCCGGCCGGGTGATCCTTGCCGGCGATCAGGTTGGCTTTCCACACGCTCCATGCGTAGAGGATGCCGAGGCAGAGGTTTACCGCCGTGCCGGCAAACGTCACGACCCAAGCCTGAAGTGGGACTTTCCGCGGTTGATCCATCTGCCGGCGCCTCCCGTGAAAAACGGGTAACATAACCGCAATTCCCGGGAGATGCAAAAGGGGGGCGATCGCGAATGTTGCCTCGTCTACTCAAATGTGTTCGGCTTCAAGCCATGCAGGTGTCTTCGACGGCCGATCACCGGTGTTAGGATGCCGCGTCACTGAAAACGGCCGCCGCCGACGCGGCCCAGAGGAGTCGATAGGGAATCACGTTGTCTTTCGTTATTGAGGTGGATCCTCGGGTGCCCCGGGGGCAACCCAGGGCAACCACCAAGCGGGGGGCCCGGCTTGTTCCGGGGCGTGCTGGAACGCGACGACTCCTCACCAGTTGCCTCCGATTCGACAGAGACCCGCCCGGAGCGTACCAGGAATCTGTTGGGCCGAACGCAAGTCGGGCTCCGCTCGGCCAATCGCTGGCTCGCATGCGAAATTCCGAACCATCATTGCGGCATGGGGTTGCGCATGGTTCACGCGGTGCCCCCAGGGGTGTTTGGCCTGGCCGGCACAACGGCTGCAATAAGAACGGAATGAGGCCGGAGCCCACGGGACGAACGGCGCGGACTTGCCGTAAGACCGGACCGCTCCGGCCCGATAAGGGTCAAGATCATGCGACGGACACTGCGAAGTGTGGCCCTGGCGGGCTTCGTGGCGCTCGGGGGTCTGGTGGGCTTCGGGGCCGCGCCGGCCCGGGCCCAGGGTTTCGGCGGTTACTATCCGAACGCCTACGGCGCCTATCCTGGCGGTCCTGCCTACGGCACGGGGTACGGCAATTTTCAGGCGCCCGTGATCACCACCGGCGCGTTCATCGGTTACGGCGGCACCGGGCCCTACGGGTACGGCGGGGTGGGATACGGGCCGGTTTCGGGTCGATTCGGCTACGGCCATCAACACCGGCACCACCACCACTACCGCGGATGTGGCTGCCGGTACTGAGCGCCCTACGGAAATGGGAATACTTGCTGACACGTCGTGCTGGTGATTGACCAGCACGACGCGCTAGCGGGTGGTTGTCTCCAACTTTATGCCGGAGCCGTCCCAAGCAAGGCGGCGACTAATCCTTGGACCAGGGATAGCGGCGGTCGAGGTCTTTCAAGTAGCGGTGCACTTGCTTCAAGCCGGTGCGGTGCATTGTCGGAAAGCGCCGCTGAACCCAACCCTCGACGCGGCCGAAGCCCTCGGGCCAGAGGACCAGGCCGCCGGCAATGATGGCCGGCGTGCCCGGTCCCGGCATCACGAACCCGACGACGCCCGCGGAGAGGAGCATGACTCCAACCTCCTTCGGCAGCGAGCGCAGTTCCGGGATCATCTCCTGGGCGGGGGCCGGTGTCGACCAATCCTGCCGAACGGCCGGCAGTGACTCCGGTGTCGCCTTCTCGGGATCGGTATTCATGGCAGACCTCACGGTAAAAACGACGCCAGCGCGGGTCCTAACCTGTCGAGCCGGGATAGCGGCGATCGAGGTCGGTCAGGAAACGCCCGACCTGCGCCATGCCGTCGCGATGCGTTTTCGGGAAGCGGTGCCGGAACCAGTCGTCGACCCGGCCCAGGGCGGACGGCCATAGGCTGATGCCTCCCGCGATCAGGAACGGCGTGCCGACCGGTCCGGGCAACAGCACGCCGGCGATGCCGACGATGATCAGCAGGCTGCCGATTTCCGGTGGTAGTGTTCTCAGGCGGAGGTCGGTCTCGTCCACGGTCGGAGCCTCTCCGGTGACGTCTTCGGACTGTTTCGTGAGGACCGGGTAACGATTTTGCCTGTCGGCTTTCAGCCTCGCGCAGAGGGAATCGCCACTTCGTGGGTCGGGCCCGCTGGGCACGGCGTGTTCCCTTCCTGCCAGGATGACCGGCCATTATACCGGAAACTGCCGGTCGCGGAACCGCGCCGGGGCGTGCGTTCGTGAGTCGGCCGCGGGCGCACCCGTTGGGTCAGTCGAGTGTAGACTCCCAACGTCCCGAGGTTGGTGATCAGCACCGACGACATGCTCGTGAAGCCGAAGAAGAAGGCGCCGGCGA
>JARLGS010000249.1 GCA_031292695.1 Mycobacterium sp.
CCGCTGCGGGCGACCACGAGTGCGTGGGATGCGCCTGCAGGTTCGAAGACGTCGAAGGTGCCCTTGATCGGCCGGACCCCACCGTCGCCGCGCAATACGGCGAGCGCCACCAGGGCGCGTCCGGAACCGATCTGCTCGGCAAGCGCGGTGTCCCCGCTACGCGCGGCTACCCGAGCCGCCAGTGTGCAGGCCAGGAATGGACCGGGGGCCAGCCGTTTACCGAGTTCGACGAACAGCAACGCCTCATCGTCGAAGGGCCGGCCGGACCCACCGAACTCCTCATCGAGTCCGAGGGTGAGCAGTCCCATCTCCGCGCCCTCACGCCAGAGTTGCTCGGGCACCGAGCGTTCCGCGTAGCGGTCGGTGCGAATCCGTTCGATCGGCATCCGCTCGGCGAGGAATTCTCCTGCCGCCGCGACTATTTCGAGCTGTTCAGCTCCTGGTAACAGGTCCACGACCATCTCCTGACTGATCATTCATCGGGGCAGCCCCAACACCCGCTCGCCGACGATATTGCGCTGGATCTCCGAGGTGCCGCCACCGATCGCCTGAGAGAAGCTGTAGTAGTAGTAGCCCACCCACCCGTCGACATCCCACCGCGAGGAATGCCGGTTCGACGCCGGACCGATGATGTCCATCGCCAATTTGCCGACCTGCTTGGCCAACTCGGCATACATCAACTTGACGATCGACCCACGCGGGCCGGGGGTTTCAGTCTTCATCGCCTCGCAGATGTTGGTGTAGGTCAGCGCCCGTAGCGATGCCACCGATGCCCGCGCATGCGCCAGCCGTCGCGCGATCTCATCATCGGCGATCGCCGGTCGACGGCCGTCGGGACCGACATGATCGCGTGCGTAGTCGATGAGGTCTTCGATGATCTTGGCCAGCCGAACCTGGTTGGCGGTGAAAGCAGTACCCCGCTCGAAGGACAACGTCGCCATCGCGACCGACCAACCCGCACCGACTTCGCCGACCACATTGGCCAACGGGATGCGGACGTCGTCGTAGAACACCTCGCAGAACTCTGCGCCGCCTTCGATGGTTTCGATCGGACGGATGTCGATGCCCGGCGTGTTCATATCGCAGATCACCCAGGTGATGCCCTTGTGCTTGCTGCCGGTGTTGTCGGTGCGGACCAACAGTTCCTGGTAATCCGAGACCGTGGCAAAGCTGGTCCACAACTTCTGCCCGGAGACCACCAGGTGGTCACCGTCGATCACGGCCTTGGTCCGCAGCGCCGCCAGGTCCGAGCCGGCGTCGGGCTCGGAGAAGCCTTGGGACCAAATCACCTCGCCGCGAAGGATTTTCGGCAGATGAAAGGACTTCTGCTGATCGGTGGCCCGGGTGATCAGCGTCGGCCCGGCGTGCGACAGGCCGACAAAGCAGGCATCGATACCGGGAAATCCTCTAGCGGCATACTCCTCGTACCAGATCAGCTGCTGCAGCAGGGTCAGTCCCTTGCCGCCGTATTCGGTCGGCCAAGCGATGCCGGCCCAGCCACCCTCCCATTGGGTACGCTGCC
>JARLGS010000250.1 GCA_031292695.1 Mycobacterium sp.
CAGGCGTCGCCGGGCGGCGAACGAGCGCCGACGACATCGACCGCCGGCTACCGGAATGGTTCGCAGGCCAGAAGCCCGACTATGTGGTGGAGCGTCTGGCCGTCGCCGGCATCCCCGCCGCGCCCGTCGTGTCGCCGTCGTTGGTCACCGAGAACCCCCAGCTGCGTGATCGCGGGTTCTTCGAATCCCTGCACCACGCGAGCACCGGAACGAACCTCTACCCGTGTCCGCCGTTCGCCGCACTCGCCGGTCAGGACAGGTGGCTGCGGCGGCCGCCGCCGAGGCTCGGCGAGCACAATGAACAGGTATTGCGCGAGCGGTGCGGTCTGACCGAAGAAGAGCTGAGCCATCTTGCAACCTGCGGGGTGATCGGGACCCGTCCCAAGGGCCTATGAGAAGTGGAGGGGTAGTCAATGCGTGTGACGGTCGACGAGAAATTGTGCGAGGCCAGCGGCTTCTGTGAATCGCTGGCGCCGGACGTCTTCGAACTCGGCGACGCCGACGCGGTGCAGATCGCGGACGGGCCGGTGCCGCCGCGCCTGGAAATCGATGTGCGCGCCGCGGTGGACCAGTGTCCCAAGGCCGCGCTGCGGCTGATCGACTGACGTATCGTCGCTCGGCAGCGGAGGAATCCAGTGGCATCCCGAGACATGACCAAGTACGCCGCGATGCGGCCCTATTTCGAGGTCGTCGCCCAGGCCCTGAGGGGCCTGGTCGACGGCACGGATTTCTTCGACATGCACGCCGTGGACGTGGTGGTCGAGTACGTCATCACGGTCCCGGACTACCCGCGCAGGATCGTCGGCCGTGACGCCCTGGCAGAGCTGTACTCCGATTACGGGGATTCGATCGTGCAGAACGGCAGCAGCGACGTATACCGCTATTACGATCCCGAGCAGTCCGTGGTGGTCCTCGAGTACACCATGCACGGCACGGTGGTGAGCACCGGTGCGCCCTACCTCAACCGATTCATCTCGGTGATCACCATCAGGGACCGCAAAATTGTGCGTTGGCGCGACTATCTGGACCCGCTCGCGGTGTTCGCGGCATTCGGCACCACGCCCGCGCCCGGCGCCCACCCGTCCTGACTCGGGCAGTCGACCGGCGCTGGGCGGTGTGTCGCAAAGGCATTGGACGGCAACGAGTCACAAGATATCTACCGTCCTGGCCGCCGCCGGCAACCTGCTTTGCCCCCGCCGGGCCGCCATGCGCGTTGACGTTCAATGCTTAAGATAGTAAAAATAGACGTAGGCGCCGAACGCAGGTAAGGGCGGCCCAGTGCGCTCGGCTCACATGGTCCAGGCGGGATACGGAGTGCTCGTGACGCAGACAATTTCGGACTCGGCGTCGGACCCGGCCGAAGACCCGTCGGAACGGGAATTCGGCCAGGCCGGCATCGCGCTGTCCACCTACCGGTTCCCGACGGGCTGGTTCATCGTCAGCTTCGCCTCCGACCTGGCCCCCGGCCAGGTCAAGCGCGCGCACTACTTCGGCGAGGAGCTGGTGCTGTTCCGCACGCAGTCGGGCCGGGTGCATGTGATGGACGCCTACTGCCAGCACCTCGGCGCGAACATGGGCGTCGGGGGCACCGTCGAGGGCGAGAACATCGTGTGTCCCTGGCACGGCTGGCAGTGGGCAGGTGACGGCACCAATGCGCTGATTCCCTACAGCAAGATCGGCTGCAAGAACAACGTCCGCATTCGCACCTACGCGAGCATGGAGTGGTACGGTTTCATCCTCGCCTGGCATGAGCGCCATGGCCGGGAACCGTACTGGCGGCCCCCGGCGCTGCCCGAACTCGAAACCAACGAGTACTACCCGCTGCACCCGCACAGCCAGATGCTCAACCGGGTGAAGGTCCACCCGCAGATGATCATCGAGAACGCGGCCGACCCGTACCACGTGCAATACGTGCACAAGGCCGCCAACCCCGCCACCACCGCGTCGTTCGAGGTGTCCGGTTACCATCTGCACGCCACCGTCAACGCCCATTTCGGCGGGGGCCGGGCGCAGACCTGGCTGACCCCGAACGGACCCGTCGACGCCAAG
>JARLGS010000251.1 GCA_031292695.1 Mycobacterium sp.
CCCCGCTGACCAGCTCGATCACCGCTTCCTCCTGCGCGGGGTACAGCGCAGTGCCGGACGCCTCGGCGCACCCCGCGAACGACGCCAACAGTTCGTCGGGGTCGGCGCCCTTGGCGCGCAGGGCGGACAGGTCGGCGGGGTCAGCCAAGAGGGACATGCGGAGTGCCATCGTGACGTCAAGCCTGCCCGATGGCGGACCGCGTGGCCGCGGCGGGCATGCCGCTGGGCAGGATGGTGGTCATGGAGCAGCTGCCGCCGCCGAACCTGGTGTCGTCCCCGTCCGCGCCGGACCGGCCGTGGCAGCACGACCCCGACCGCTACTGGCGCGACCTCGACACCGCGGTTGGCAACCGGGACAGCCCGGTCGTCGGGCTCAGCCTGCCGGCCCTCCGGTACAACATCGCCGATATCAATCGCCGGGCCGGGGCCATGCCGCTGCGGGTGGCCACCAAATCGCTTCGAGTCCGGTCGATCATCGATGCGTTGGTACGGCAGGAGAACGTCGTCGGGGTGCTCGCCTACGACCTGACCGAGGCCCTCTGGCTGGCCACCGACACGCCGGAACGCGCCGGCATCGGTGACGTCCTGCTGGGCTACCCGACCACGAATCGGTCCGCCGTCGCCGCACTGTGCGGCAATCCGCAAGCGCTGCAGCGGGTCACCCTGCTCGTCGATGCCGTCGACCACCTCGATCTGATCGACGCGGTGCGGTCGTCAGGCGGGGGCGGGCCCGTCAGGCTCGCCATTGACCTCGATGCGTCTCTGCGGCTGCCCGGTGTCGGCGATCTCGGGGTGCTGCGCTCACCGGTGCACACCAGTGACGACGCGCTGCGGTTGGCCCGGGCCATCGTCGACCGGCCGGGGTTCGACCTGGTCGGCGTCATGTCCTACGAGGCCCAGGTGGCCGGGGTGGGCAACGATGTGCCGGGAAAGCCCCTGGAAAACAACCTGATTCGGTTGATGCAGCGCTTTTCGATGGACGAGTTGCGGGGACGCCGCAGCGAAGTGATCGCCGCGATCCGCCAACTCACCGACCTGCAGCTGGTCAATGCCGGCGGCACCGGATCGATCGAGGCCACCGCCAGCGACCCCGCGGTGACCGACATCGCCGTCGGCAGCGGGTATTTCGGCGGTCACCTGTTCGACAACTACCGGCACTTCGCTCCAGCTCCCGCTTTGGGTTTCGGCCTGGCCGTGGTGCGCAAACCGCGCCCGGACGTGGTCACCTGCCACGGCGGGGGCTGGATCGCATCCGGCCCGCCCAGCACCGATCGGCTGCCCCGCGTGGTATGGCCGCACGGGCTGAAGTACCAAGCTCGCGAAGCCGCAGGCGAGGTGCAGACGCCGTTGCGCGGCGCGGCTGCCACGCAAATGCGGATCGGGGATCGAGTCTGGTTCCGGCACACCAAGTCCGGCGAGCTAAGCGAGCACGTCAACTCCATCACACTGATCGACGGCGAGGTAGTCGGTACCGTCGCGACGTACCGCGGCGAAGGGAAGGCATTTCTATGACTTGGCAGAACTGGGGCCGCACGCATGCGGCGAACCCGCGCCGCGAACTGGCCCCGAGCTCCGCGGACGAGATCTCCGAAATCGTGGCGACCGCACGCAAGGCCGGGACCACCGTCAAGACCGTCGGCGCCGGGCACAGCTTCTCGGCGATCGCAGTGCCGGACGACACCCTGCTGCGCCTGACCAACCTGCGCGGCCTGGTCGCGGTGGACGGCACCCGCGCCATTCTCCGGGCCGGCACCCACCTGCACGAGATCCCGGCGCTGCTGGCGCCGCACGGGCTGGCGATGACCAACCTCGGCGACATCGACAAGCAGACCCTGGCCGGCGCCACGTCCACCGGAACCCATGGCACCGGACTGCATTTCGGCGGCATCAGCACCCAGATCGTCGCGCTCGACCTGGTCACCGGGACCGGAGCGCAACGATCGATCACCGACCCAACCGAATTACAGGCCGCCGCACTGGGTTTGGGTGCCCTCGGCATCATCACCACGATCACCATCGACTGTGTACCGGCGTTCGGCATCGAGGCCGTCGAGGGGCCGGCCCGGATCGACGATGTCTTGACCAACCTGGACCGCGCGGTGCGCGACACCGACCATTTCGAGTTCTACTGGTTCCCGCACTCAGACGCCGCGCTGACCAAGCACAACCGGCGCGTCGATGCCCTGGCCGCCAAGCAGGGTCCCAGCCGGCTGCGCCGCTTCGTCGACGATGAACTGTTGAGCAACAAGCTGTTCGGCGTGCTGTGTGAGATCGGCGTCGCGGC
>JARLGS010000252.1 GCA_031292695.1 Mycobacterium sp.
AACAGTTCTGCGCCCTCGGCGTAGAAGCCGAGCAGTTCCTGGTTGGTGCTGCCGCCATCGGCAACACCCGGCTGAAATCCGAGATCGACACCCTGCTCGGGCTCGGTGCCGCCCATGGTGAACAGGTGTTGGTCGACGCCCTACGCCGAGCAGTGGCGTTTCGGCGGTTCCGCGCTGCCGACGTGCGCTCCATCCTCGATGCCGGCACCGGCACCCCACAACCGCGCCCGGCTGGGGATGCCCTGATCCTCGATCTACCCACCGCCGAGACCCGGTCCTTGGACGCCTACAAGATCCCCGGCACGTCGACAGATGGGACGGCGTCATGACCGCCACTACGAACATCGCCACGCCGGTAGCTCCGCCCTCGGTGGAACCGTTAGCCGCTGACCTCGATGCCGCGTTGCGTCGGTTGAAGTTGGCCACCGTGCGTCGTAACGCCGCCGAGGTGTTGCAGGTGGCCAAGACGCAACGCTGGACCCCTGAGGAGATCCTGCGGACACTCATCGAAGCGGAGATCGCTGCCCGCGATGCCTCCAATGCCGCGAACCGTCTCAAGGCCGCAGCGTTCCCGGTCATCAAGTCCCTCGACGGGTTCGACGTTGGCGGGTCGTCGGTCACCCAGGCCACGTTCGACTATCTGTCGAGTCTGGAATGGATTCGGGCACAACAGAATCTAGCGGTGATCGGTCCGCCCGGTACCGGGAAAAGTCACCTGCTCGTCGGCTGCGGACACGCCGCCGTGCACGCCGGTTTCAAGGTCCGCTACTTCACCGCCACCGACCTGATCGAAGTGCTCTACCGGGGGCTGGCTGACAACACCGTCGGCAAGATCATCGACACACTGCTGCGTGCGGACCTCGTCATTTTGGACGAGATCGGCTTCGCACCGCTCGATGACACCGGCACCCAACTGTTGTTTCGGCTCGTCGCCGCCGGCTACGAACGCCGCTCCCTGGCGATCGCCTCGCACTGGCCGTTCGAGCAATGGGGACGATTCCTGCCCGAGCACACCACTGCCGCCAGCATCCTCGACCGGCTGCTGCACCACGCCACCATCGTCGTCACCTCCGGAGAGTCCTACCGGATGCGTCACGCTGA
>JARLGS010000253.1 GCA_031292695.1 Mycobacterium sp.
CCGCGGGTCGGGGACGGTCTGATCCGGCTGGATGTGCACGGAGTGGTGGTGTTCGCCAGTCCCAACGCCATATCGGCTTACCACCGGATGGGCTTGTCCACCGAGTTGGAGGGCCAGAACCTGATCAGCGTCACCCGGCCGCTGATCTCGGATCCGTTCGATGCGCAGGAGCTGGCCAATCACGTCCGAGACCTGCTGGCAGGCGGCTCCAGCATGCGGATGGAGATCGACGCCGGCGGCGCCGCGGTGCTGCTGCGGACCATTCCGCTGTCCGCCGACGGCCGGGCGGTGGGCGCGGCCGTACTGGTGCGCGACGTAACCGAGATCAAGCGCCGCGACCGCGCGCTGCTGTCCAAAGACGCCACTATTCGCGAGATCCACCATCGGGTGAAGAACAATCTGCAGACCGTCGCCGCCCTGTTGCGCCTGCAGTCCCGCCGCATGAACAACGCCGAGGCTCGGGAAGCGTTGCTGGACTCGGTGCGCCGGGTGTCGTCGATTGCGCTGGTGCACGACGCGTTGTCGCTGTCGGTCGACGAGGAGGTCAACCTCGATGCGGTGATCGACCGGATTCTGCCGATGATGAACGATCTGGCTTCGGTGGGCACGCCCATCCGGGTCCGGCGGGAGGGCGACCTCGGTGTGCTGGACGCCGACCGGGCGCACGCGCTGATCATGGTCATCACCGAGCTGGTGCAGAACGCGATCGAGCATGCCTTCGATCCCGGCACCCCGAAGGGCAGTGTGACGATCTGCGCCGATCGCTCGGCGCGCTGGCTCGACGTGGTGGTGCACGACGACGGGCACGGGTTGCCCGAAGGGTTCAGCCTCGAGAATTCCGACCGGCTGGGTTTGCAGATCGTGCAGACGCAGGTGTCGTCCGTGTTGGACGGCTCGCTGGCAATGGAGACGGCGCCGGGTGGGGGTACGGATGTGGTGCTGAGGGTCCCGATCGGTCGCCGCAGCCGAGCCGTGCTGTAGGCACCGCGGCCGAGCCGCGCTGGTCGGAGTTGCCGGCTCCGATGTACCCCAGACAAAAAGATGACCCCGGCAATTCGCCGGGGTCATCTTGAATGCTGTGGGCTAGACGCCGGTGCGAGCCTTGGTACGGGCGTTGCGACGCTTCAGCGCACGACGCTCGTCTTCGCTCATGCCGCCCCAGACGCCGGCGTCCTGGCCGGACTCCAACGCCCAGCTCAGGCACTCGGTGGTCACCGGGCACCGGTTGCACACGAGCTTCGCGTCAGCGATCTGGGCGATGGCCGGTCCACTGTTTCCCACCGGGAAGAACAGCTCCGGATCCTCGTCCCGACAGACCGCCTTGTGGCGCCAATCCATGGTCACAACTCCTCGTTGGGTGCGCAGCAAAGCACGCAGGTTTTTTTGACTTCGGCTGTTAACTCGTGCACACGAAATGTTTCTGCACTGTTGCATCTGATGCTTTCACAGGCTGGACAGATGTCAATAGCGGCGCGTTAACTCGTGGGCAATGTCACTGCGGACCCGGGTTATCGGGCCCCTAACCCAGTTGTACTACACTAAGCACAGCTGCGCCCTAAATTTGGCAAACTGTTATCAAGATCGCAGGTCACTGCGTTTTTGCTGGTGGCGCGACCACGTTCAGTGCTTCAGGTACCGCGGTGAAGGTCATACCTTCCCGCAAGCCAACGAAATCCCCATCGATCTGACATGCGACGGGTGTGTCACTGGTCACCCGCAGCCACGGCAGGTCGTCGTTGCGAAGCAGATGCGGCCCCTCGATGCGTTGATTACTCGACAGCATCCGTCGCAGCAACCGTAGGTTGGCCCACACGCCCATGCTGGTGGTCGCGAACACACCGATTCCGGTCTCGAAGGTGGTCGTTGGGTTCGTCCAGACCGGCCGGCTGTTGACATAGGTCCACGGGCTCGCGTTCGAGACGAAGGCAAAGTGCACGCCGGGCACCGGGTCGTGGTCCGGCAGGTGCAAAGTCAGCCGCGGGGGCTTGCGGGCGCTGCCGATGGCCTCGCGTACCGCGACCCGGATGTACCGGGAAGCGGTCACCTTGCGGCCCTTGGCCCGCTGTGCTTCAACCGCGGCCACGACCTCACCGTCGACGCCCATGCCAGCGGTGAACACCGACCAGCGGTCGCCGCAGTCCATCAGCCCGATCCGCCGCCACGGCACGCCGCGGCGGTACGCGCTGAGCTGGTCGACGAGCTGATTGGTCGCCTGCAACGGGTCGGGGCTGATGCCGAGCGCCCTGGCGAACACGTTCGCTGATCCGCCGGGCACTACGCCGACGGCGGTATTGGAGGCGCCGGGCACCCCGCCGGCATGTCCCAAAATGCCGTTGACCACCTCGTTCACGGTGCCGTCGCCGCCGTGCACGATCACCACGTCGGTGCCGTCCGCGGCAGCCTGGTGTCCGATCTCGATGGCATGGCCACGGTGGTCGGTATGCGCGACGGTGAGATCGACGCGGCTTTCCAGCGCATGGGCCAAAAGATCCCGGCCTGCCGGGGTGGTCGACGTCGCGTTCGGGTTGACGATCAGCACGGCACGCACGGATGACGAGCCTATCTGTGCCGCGGCGGTCGGCAACTCGATCGCCCGGTGGGCGGGTGGCCCCTCAGTCCATGAAATCGCCGTCGACGTACTGCCACCGGCCGTCGCGGTCGCGCGTGAACCGGCTGCGTTCGTGCAGGATGTGCCGGCGCCCATCACGCACGTACTGGGCGCGGAACTGCACGACGCCGGTGGGATCGTCCTCGCCACCGGCCTCGGTGTCGACGATCTGCAGGCGGCGCCATTCGATGCCCTCATCGAGGTCGAGTTCAGCCGGGCGGGTGCGCGGGTGCCACGTGGCGAGCAGGTAGGAGGCATCGCCGAAGGCGAAAGCGGCGA
>JARLGS010000254.1 GCA_031292695.1 Mycobacterium sp.
CGGCGGCGCCAGCACCGGGGTCGGCGGCGCCAGGTCTTGCTGCTGCACCGGGCCGGGCCCGGGCGCCGCCGGCGCGCCGGTCAGCCGGTAATCGTGCAACGACCGGCGGATCTGGTATTCGACCTCGACGTTCATGTCCGACATCATCTGCTTGATCAGGCCGTACAATTCGGCCCGCTTCCCCGCGGGGCTGTCGTCGTCGATGTTGCGTGTGCGCAACACCCGCGCCTCGGTATAGCCGCTGCGGGTGCCATCCGAGGTGCTGATGTCGAGGTGCGCGGCGAAGGTGCCTGCGTATTTGTCGCGCGACTGCACGACCGAGGCATCGTCGATGACGAACGTCGCCCGTCCCGACGTGCCGGCAGCGACCAGCCGGTCCTGCGCCATCTGGCGCAGCGCGGCCACCGGCGGAGTCGGGGCAAGGAAACCCTGGTCCCGGCTGCCGGGATCCGGCGTCCAGGAATCGTCGATGTCGATCGACGCCACGTTCAGCCTCAGTCGCGGCAGGTAGTCCCAACTCAACGGCGCGAAGCTGGTCGGGACCGGCGTCCCGCCGCAGGCCGTCAGCACCGCTGGCAGGCACAACGGCAGGGCCGTCAGCGCGGCACGTCGTGACACCCGGTTAGCAGTCATGGTGGCTCCGTCCGGTTTGGTGGCGTTTTCCGCCGGCAACCTGCGCACGGCGCGCGTCCAGGTCAACCGGGAGAAGCAGGGCCAGGGCCCTGTCCTGATCGCGCGTCTCCCGCCCGCCCGCCACCCAGCACGTCCGTCCGGGCGAAACGAAAATCGACGTTGCAGAACTCGCAGGTCATAACGATTTCCCCGTCCACCGCCATGTGGTCGAGGTCATCACTGTCCAAGCCTTCCAGGATGCCCGACAGGCGCTGGCGCGAGCAGCGGCAGCCATAGGCCAGCGCGCGCGGCAAGCCGGCGGCCACGCCCTCACTGTGAAACAGGTTGAACAGCAGCCGGCCGGGCGCCAGGGCGTCGTCGAGCAATTCCGCATCGGTGACGGTCGCGGCGAGAAGGGTGGCGGTGCGCCAGCTTTCCTCCTGCGCCGCCTCGTTCAGGTCGGGGTCGATCCCTCCGCCGCCGGCGATTTTTTCCAGCACCAGCGCCGATGCGCGCCAGCCCGCCGGCGTGTGTGCACAGGCCAGGCGCAGCCACACGCGGTACTGCTCACTGGTGGCGAAATA
Organism: Mycobacterium sp.; assembly: GCA_031292695.1. Lineage (GTDB taxonomy): Bacteria > Actinomycetota > Actinomycetes > Mycobacteriales > Mycobacteriaceae > Mycobacterium. The sequence continues at coordinate 1,197 of JARLGS010000254.1, forward strand.
GTGCAACGCGATATCCGCCAGGCTGTCGCCGGTAAGGCTGACGATGCCCTGATGGCGCTCCATGTCGGCGCCCTGGTCGACGGTGAAAGCCATGGTGCCCTCACCGAGCAGCCGCCGGGTTGAGGGTGCCGCGTCCTCGACCAGCACCGCCGTCAACCGCTCCGGCTCGGCGCGGGCATAGCCGCGCAGCGCGCCATCATGGGTGCAATCGGCCAGCAGCATGCCGACCGGCCCGTCGCCTTTGGCCTGCAGACTGAAGCTGCCGCGGAACTTCAGCGCCGACGCCAGCACGGCGGCCAGCGCGAGCGCCTCGCCGCACAGGCGGGTTACCACCGCGTGGCGGTCGTGGCGGGTCAGCAGCGCGTCGGCGAGCGGGCCAAGCCGCACCAGCCGCCCGCGCACAGGTCGCCGCGGCAGATGAAACGGCGTGACGCCGTGAGGCACGATGAGATCGGGCACATCGGGACGCCCGGCGTCGAGAAAGGCGGGGGTGTCAGTCATCGGGCACGCAATAGCCGGGTCAGCCGACACCCGCAAACGTCATGGCAAACGTCATGCCGCCACGGCGACCTCGCGCCCGTCCTCATGGCCGGCCTCGGGGTCATCGGACTGCCGCGCCGGCGCGAGCCAGGTGGGCCGGCTCGCCGCCACGTGAAGCTCGAGCTCAAGGACGGCATCGGCCACAATGCCGGGCGGAACATCCAACCGGGCGTGGCCGTCCGTCCACCGCCAGCACCACCGGTCATCCTGTTCGAGCGCATGGAAACCGGCGTCGTCGGGCAGCGTGTCGAGCGCAACCCCGATCGGATTGCCGCGCTGACGGAAGGTGATCCGGGCGAGCATCACGCCGAGCCGTCTGCCATCCTCGTAGACATCGGACATCTCGCCCGGAACTGCCGAGCGCGAGGCGATGACGACCGCGCCGGCACCGGCGGGCAGGGTGAAGCGGTAGACCCCGTCGGCGACAGCCGTCGGCCAGAGCGACTCGCCGCCGACAACCAGATGCAAATCCGGCTCCCGGGTAATGGTGAAGCCCAGCTCGTGAGCGCGATCCAGCAGGTAGCTGCGGGCCGCTTCCAGTTCCGCCCCCGCCCACACCAGCTTGGCGCAGCTCTCGCGTTCCCACACCCTGAGCGCGAAGTCAGGGTGCACCATGGTGGCGCCGCCACCGTTGGCGAAGGCGCCGCGGTTGCCGGTATCGAGATAGCTCTCGCAAGCCAGCCCCTCGGCCAGCAGCACGTCGTGATGGTCGAGCTCGACGTGCCAGTATGTCACCCGCGATGCCGCTTCCTGCACGACCGTGGCGCCGTTGAGAAGATAGCGGACCGGGATCAGCACCCCGTCGATGAACACCGCGTGGTCGGGCGAGAGCAACAGGTCGCCGTTCGGTTGGCCGAAGCCAAACGCATGCGCGGTCACCCGCACCGGCATCACGTCCCACGGGCGCGGGTGACGGGCGCAATCAACCGTGCGATAGCCGAGCCAAAGTACCGGCGCCACGCCGCCGTGCGCCAGCCGCACCTCATCGCCGACGCGCAGTTGCTCGACCGCGACCTCGCCGCGTGTGGTGGCGAGCCGGGTGCCCGCGGCGAAGCACGGCGCGGTGTCGTTGACGATATCGGTTCCGCCGTTGCCGTCGCTCTGGGTGGTGAAGGACGCCGTGCCATAGTTCCCGACGAAGGTCAGGTCGGCGATCGTGGTCGTGCCGTTGGTGACGCTCAGCACGCCGCCGGCAGCGGTTTCCTGATCCCAGCTCAGCGTCACGCCGGACCCGGGCTGGCCCGTCAGGTCGATCGTGTTGCCGGCGTAGAAGTGCTCGATGCTGGCCTGCATCGAGAACGGCAGGGTAGCGATGGTCAGCGCCAGCACGTTCGGCGAGCCCGTGCTGAACACGACCGTGTCCGTGCTGGCGACGGGACCGACCTCCAGCGTCGCCCCGGCCCCGATGCTCAGCGTGCCGCTGCCGCTGATGCCGCCCCGGATCTGCAGCAGGTTGGCGCTGCCCGGCACCGTGGCCTCGATCAAGCCATTGTCGATGACGGACCCGTTGGCCCCGATGGTGCCGCCACCGCTCAGCACGCCGTCGCTGCCGATAAGGATGTCGCCGGGCGCGCCGATGGGGATGCCGACGGATCCGAGGATCAGCGTCGAGGTGCCGTCTATCGAAACGGTCGAGTCCGACCACAGGGCCAGGCCACCGAACTGCGCCTGCGCGTTGCTCGTCAGCGTCAGCGACCCGCTGTCGGTGCTCGCGACCAGCGTGCCCAGTTGCATCGTATCGCCGAGATAGGCGGTGCCGGCGGCGTACAGGCTGCCGCCGTTGGCGACCGTCAGGCTGTCGGTGCCCGGCAATGTGGCGTTGTCGCCAACCACGATGTCGCCGGCCACCGAAACCCGCGCGCCGCCCACCTCGCCGCCGCCGTCGACGGTTATTTCGCCGGTGCCGTTGGACAGCCTCAGCGGGCTGCCGCCCACGTCCAGTTCGCCGCCGACACTGATCAAACCACCCTGCTGGACGTCCAACGCGCCGGAGCTGTTCAGCCCGACAGCCATGGCGCCCGAGGCGATGAACTGCGCGTTCCCACCGCCCACCGTCAGCGTGCCGGCGGAGTTATTGCCGACCACCGCCGACCATGGCTCGCCGCTGCCGACCTTACCGTCGATGACGGATGCGTTGGCGCCGACGGTGAGCGTTCCGCTGTTGCTCTGGCCGATGCTGATCGGCCCGGAGGCGTCGAGCCAGCCGTTGTTCTCCACCGTCACGGTGCTGGCGGACCCCGACATCGAACCGTTGCCGATGGTCAGTTGGTAGCCGCTGCCGATGTAGCCGGCGGCAAACTGCAGCGTGCCGTTGTTGTCGATGGTGAGCGCGGCGTTGCCGATCTCGGCGGTGCCGCTGGCATCGAGCGACAGCATGCCGCCACCGCTGATCTCCACACTGCCGCTGTCCAGGTTGAAGGCGGCCGAAAGCGTCGGCGAGGCATCCAGATCGACAGTGCCGCCAAAGGCGATGGAGACCGACGACAAGCCCGTGGTCCCCTGGTTCACGATCCAGAGCCCCGCCGCCTGCACCTGCCCGCCGAAGACGTCCAGTGTGCCGCCGGGTCCCGCGCCGGGATTTCCCCCGCCGTGGCCGCCCAGGTAGATGGTGCCTGCCGCCACCGACAGGCTGCCATTGTTCTGGATATCGGCGATGCCGCTGCCGCCGTTCCCGATCACCAGGTCACCGCTCTGCACCGTGAACAACGATTCCGCCGTGCCGTTGCCCGAGACCGAGAGCGAGCCGGAGGAAGGCACTCCACCGGTGTTCTGGTTGCCCAACACGGCGCCGAACGAAAAGCCCGTCACGCTGGTGTCGCTGCCGACAAGCACTGTGCCGCCGTTGGTTACGCTCAGCGCGCCCGTGCCATGGTTGCCGATCGCCAGCGGTCCGCCGCCGGTGTCCAGCAGCGAGAGCGTGCCGTCCACGTCCACCGTGCCGGACGCGGTCGTGTTGCTCGACCCGCCCTCGCCGATCACCATGCTGAAGGTGCTGGGCGACTCGGCGGTGCCAAGCTGCACCGTGCTGCCGTTGAAGATATCGAGCACGCCGCTGCCGGCCAGCCCCACTGTCAGCAGGGGGACGGTGGCGCCCGCCTGGCTGGGGTTGTCCAGCGTGCTGCTGCCGATGATGATGTTGCCCGGCGTTGGAGCGGCGTCGGGGCCCAGGTCGATCAGCCACTGCGCCCCGTCGCGCACGATCGCACTGCCCGAGGAAGTTCCGGTCACCCCGAGAATGGCGTAGAAGGCTTCGGTCAGCGTCGCCCTGTCGCCCACCGTCAGCATGCCATTGCCACCGGCGGGAACCGACGTGACGTAGTGGCCGTTCGTGAGCGTGCCGCTCACACTGGTATAGCCGCCGCCGACCAGCATGGCGCCCGAATAGGGAGTGGTGGTGTCCCCGCCCGCGTCGGTCCACTGCGTGGTTGGGCCGTCGATGGTCAGCGAACTCTCACCGCTGCCGGGACTGGCGAAGGTGCTGCCGCCGATCATGGTGTAGGTGTCGGTGACGCTGGAGCCGGACCCCACGTACATCGACCCTGACGCCTTCTCTCCGATGAAGGTCGCCCCCAACGAGTAGAGCGAGTCAATCGTGCCGCCCGTTATCGTGCCGTCCGTGATGGTTGCGTCGTTCTCGACATCCAGCCCCAGTTGCCCGAGGCCCTGGCTGAACGATTGCGTGCCGGCCAACGCCAGCGTACCGCCCGCCTCCACGATGAGGGTGTCGCCGACCTGGTAGTAGCTGGTTGCCGACAACGTGCCGCCCTTGGTGATGTCGACCGTTCCGTTGGTCTGCTGGAACGAGCCGCCACCGTTCAGGGTATTCTGGGTCTCCAGCGACAGAGACGAATCGATCTCCATCGTGGCGAGCGGATCGGTGAACACCACCGACCCGGCCGTCTCCGGACTGGTGACCGTGACGAGATAGGGCGACATGGAGCCGCCGGCGATTGCGTCCGCTTCTGCCGCGGTCAGCGCGAACTGAGCGGTCTGGTATTCCCCGGGAAGAGCATTGCCGGTCCACAGGACCGTGTTGCTCCAGTCTCCGCCGATGCCGCCAGCCCAGGCGGCCACGTCCGTCAGGGTCGTCGCCGGCAGCGTGATCATCGTGCCGGCGGTGCTGCCGGAGCCGTAGGAGGTGAGCACGAAACTGCCGGTGCCGCTGAAGCCGCTGGCCTGGAGGGTGCCGGTGCCGACGCCGAACTGTGAGCCGGCGAAGCGCAGCACCCCGATCAGCGTGTTGTTATACGTCAGTTCCAACACGCCGGGACCGTAAGTCGGGTCGCTGCCGTAGCTGTAGATCAACTTGTTTGCGCCGGACGTTTTCAGCCCGGCCAGGTCGATGGTGTCGCCGGGCTGGAAGTCCAGGATGTGGGCCTTGATGTTGGCCAACGCCGAACTGGCCGAGTCGATGATCAGCGTCCCATTGCCGTCGCCGAATTCGATGTATTGGCTGCCGCTGACTTTGGTGTTCAGGACCAGCGTGGCGCCATTGGCCCCGCCCAGCACATCCATCTGCCCGCCAACGGAGTTCATCTGGGCATTGATCGTCACCGACGCGGCGTGCGTCCCGCCATAGTCCATCAGGAAGCCGGCGTTGGCGAAGCTGGAGATCAGGGTATTGCCGTTGACGACGTTGGTGGCGCTGTTCACGACCAGCGTGCCGCCGTCCACCAGCAACGGACCTTCGGAATCGTAAAGCCCGGCGATCGAGCCGTCGTTCTGGACATTCAGCGTCGTCGTCCCGCCGGGCGAGTCAACCCAGAGGAAGCCGCCGTTGGTCACCGTGCCGGCGGCGTTGATCACCAGCGTCGCATCGCTGCCGGTCTGTTTGAGCTGGGTTTGGTTCTGGCCGCCGCCGTTCGGGTCGATCACCATGCTGCCGGCGGTGCTGCCGGTGAGGTCCAGCGTGTCGCCGGTGGCGAAGCTGAAGCTGGCGTCGGTGACGCTGCTGTCGGTGAGACTAAGCGTGTCGCCGGTGCCGAAAGTGTCGACATCGCTTGTGATGCTGCTGCTGCCGATATTCCAGACCACGCCCGAGCCAAGCGTCACGGTGTTACCGCTGGCCGTCACGCCGGTGTAGGTGACCGTGGTGGACGGCCCGCTCACGTCGATCGTCGTGTCGGCGATCGTGGCGCCGCTGGGGACATCCAACGTGCTGCCGGCCGGCACGATTATGATGTCGCCGGCCTGTGGGCCCCCGACAGGGGACCAGTTCTGGGGCACCGATGCGGAATAGCTGCCATCGTAGCCGCCCACCCAGGTGTAGGTCGTGGCGGTGGTGATGTCAGTGCCCCCACTGCCATCCGATGCCAGCGAGAAGGACGTGTCAGCGTAGTTTTGGCTTTGGTCGAGTTGCAGATCGATCGTGGTCCCGCCGATCCCGGTGATCTGCAGGACGTTGTTGGCCTCCAGCGTGGCCTGGCCGCCCGCCGAGTAGGCTTCGTTGGCCAGGTCGATGGTGGCCGCCGCCAGCAGGCCGGAGATGGTGGCGCCCGGCATGACGGTGCCGTCGATCTCCAGCCGCGCGCCGATGTCGGCCAACACGATCCCGCCCTCGGTCACCGCGCCGCTGCGCAACACCGCGGTCCCGCCGGCGCTGATCACGATGCCCTCGGCCGTGCCGCCGGCGGAAACAACCTCGACGCCGCCGCCGCTCACCGTGATGTCAACGGCTGAGCCGCCGGCATCGACGATCAACGTCCCACCGTTCTCCACCGTCGCGCCATTGGCTATCCCGCCGGCGTACACAAGCTCGACGCCGCCGCTGTTCACGGTGGTGCCGAACGCGGTGCCGGACACATACTCGTAGCCGCCGCTGCTCACGACGGTGCCGCTGGCCGTGCCGCCGGCGCACACGTACTCGTAGCCGCCGCTCACGACGGTACCGCTGGCATTGCCGTTGGCGAGCACATACTCTTCGCCACCGGTCACGACGGTGCCGTTGGCCGCGCCGCCGGAGGACACCTTCTCGTAGCCGCCGGCGCTCACGATGGTGCCGCTGGCCGCGCCGAACACATCCTCGTAGCCGCCGCTGCTCACGATGGTGCCGCTGGCCGTGCCGTCCAGATAAACATACTCATCGCCGCCGGCGCTCACGACGGTGCCGTTCGCCGTGCCGAAGAACACCTTCTCGGTGCCGCCGCTCAAGCTGGTGCTGGTCGTCGTGCCGCCCCACACGTACTGGGTGCCGCCGCTGCTCACGACGGTGCCACTGGCGGTGCCGCCGGAGGACACATACTCACCGCCGCCGCTGCTCACGATGGTGCCGCTGGCCGTGCCGCCGGCGGACACATATTCGTAGCCGCCGCTGTTCACGACGGTGTCGTTGGCGGTGCCGCCGGTGGATACATATTCGAAGCCGCCAATGCTGACGATGGTGTCGTTGGCGGTGCCGCCGGCGGACACATTCTCGGTGCCGCCGTTGCTCACAGTGGCGCTGGTGGTCGTGCCACCGGACTGCACAATCTCGCCACCGCCACTGCTCACGATGGTGAAGCTGGCGCTGCCACTGAAGAACACGGCGTCGTGGCCGCCGTTGCTCACGACGGTACCGATGGCCGTGCCACCGGACGACACATACTCCGAGCCTTGGGCGCTCACGACTGTGCCGATGGCCGTGCCGCCCGACGACACGTACTCGGTGGCCTTCAGGCGCACCATGGTGCCGCTGGTCGTTCCGCCCAAGTACACATACTGGCGGCCGACGCTCAAAGTGGTGCCGCTGGCCGTGCCGTACACATCCTCGACGCCGTGACTCACGGTGGAGGCGCTGACCGTGCCGC
>JARLGS010000255.1 GCA_031292695.1 Mycobacterium sp.
CAGTTCGTCTGCAAGTACCACGCATGGCGTTACTCGCTGGAAGGCGACCTGACCTTCGTACAACAGGAGTCGGAATTCTTCGACCTCGACAAATCCGAGTACGGGCTGGTCCCCGTCCAGGTCGAGGTGTGGGAGGGATTTATCTTCGTCAACCTCAACCCCGACAACACGACCTCACTGATGGAGTTCCTCGGTCCGCTCGGCAAAGGCCTCGTCGGCTATCCGTTCGGGGAGATGACCGACACCTATTCGTATCGCGCGGACGTCAACGCCAACTGGAAGCTCTACATCGACGCGTTCACCGAGTTCTACCACGCACCCATCCTGCACTCGAAGCAGTACACCGCCGAGGAGTCACGCAAACTGGCCGGCTACGGCTACGAAGGTCTGCGTTACTCCATCGAGGGGTTACATGCCATGCAGTCGTCGTGGGGCGGGATGGCGCCGCCGAAGGACCCGATGATGGTCAAGCCGATCGAACGGATGTTGCGCAGCGGCAACTTCGGGTTGTGGGACAAGCCCGACATTCCTGCCCTGAAGAATCTGCCGCCCGGACTCAACCCCGGCCGTCACAAGCAGTGGGGCCTGGACTCGTTCCTGTTCTTCCCGAACTTCATGATCGTGGTGTGGGAGCCAGGCTGGTATCTGACCTACAACTACTGGCCGACGGCCTACAACCAGCACATCTTCGAAGGCTCGCTGTACTTCGCGCCGGCCCGCAGTCCGGGCGACCGGATACGGCAGGAGCTGGCCACAGTGACGTTCAAAGAGTTTGCGCTGCAGGACTGCAACACCCTGGAAGCCACCCAGACCATGCTGGAATCTCGCCGGGTGTCGCGCTTCCCGATCGGCGACCAGGAGATCATGATCCGTCACCTCCACAACGCCGTCGGGGGGCAAGTAAGCGCCTACCAGCACGCAATGCAGGATGCGGAGGTGGCCGTCCGGTGACCTCGGTAGCCGGCGAATCCCCCACTCCGGGTTGCCTTCCCACCGACACCCCAGACGATGTCGATATCCCGAAACTGCGCGACAAGTACCGCGCCGAACGGAACAAACGCCTGCGCGCTGACGGGTCGACGCAGTACCTCGAACTCACCGCCGAGTTCGCCGCGTACTCCGAAGTCGATCCCCACACCCCGTTCGTGGAGCGCGACCCGCTGTCGATCGAGACCGACGTGCTGATCCTCGGCGGAGGATTCGCCGGCCTTCTTACCGCGGCCGCGTTGAGGAAGGCCGGCGTCGAGGACATCCGGATCATCGAGATGGGCGGCGACTTCGGCGGTGTCTGGTACTGGAACCGGTTCCCCGGGGTCCAGTGCGACAACGACTCCTACTGCTACATACCGCTTCTCGAAGAACTCGACTACATCCCGACGAAGAAGTTCGCCGACGGCGCCGAGATCTTCGCGCACTGCCAGCGCATCGGCAAGCACTTCGGCCTCTATGACGGCGCCATCTTCTCTACCCAGGTCCGAGATCTGAAATGGGACGACGCGATCACACGGTGGCGCATCGTCACCAACCGTGGTGACGACATCCGGGCCCGATTAGTGGTGATGGCGGCCGGGTCGTTCAACCGTCCCAAACTCCCCGGCATCCCCGGCCTGACGGACTTCACCGGGCACATGTTCCACTCATCACGCTGGGACTACGACTACACCGGCGGCGATGCGACCGGCGGCTTGCACAAGCTGGCAGACAAGAAGGTCGCGGTCATCGGCACCGGGGCCACCGCCGTTCAGATCGTGCCCCACCTCGCCCGGGACGCCAGACACCTCTACGTGTTTCAACGCACCCCGTCCTCCGTCGACGCCCGAAACAACATGCCCACCGACCCCGAGTGGGTGAAAGCCCTCGCTCTCGGCTGGCAGGCCGAGCGTCAACGCAACTTCCACGCGTGGGCATTCGAACTGCCCTTGCCTGGCCGTCCCGACTACGTCTGCGATTTCTGGACCGAGGTCGGGCGCAACATGGCCGCGGAGTTGGCGCACCGGGACCACCCGGAGTCGGTGACGCCCGAGGAACTCGCCGATCTGCGCGAACAGGTCGACTACCGGGTGATGGAACGGCTGCGTCGCCGCATCGACGACATCATCGACGACCCGGCGACCGCGGAGAAGCTCAAGCCGTATTACCGGTTCCTGTGCAAACGGCCGTGCTCCAACGACGACTACCTACCGACCTTCAACCGTCCCAACGTCACTCTCGTCGATGTCTCGGAAACCCAGGGTGTGGAACGGGTCTCGGCGACGGGCATCGTGTCCGGCGGGCTCGAGTACGACGTCGACTGCATCATCTTCGCCAGTGGCTTCGAGATCACGACGGAGATCAGCCGCCGCTATGCGATCGACACCATCGAGGGCCGCGCAGCAGTGTCGTTGTTCGACCACTGGCATGACGGCTACAAGACCTTGCACGGCATGTCCAGCCACGGCTTCCCCAACCTGTTCTTCACCGGGTTCTCCCAGGGTGGGGTCGCCGCCAGCAACACCGCAATGTACGAGCAGCAGGGCGAGCACATCGCATACATCATCTCCGAAGCACTCGCACGCGGTGTTTGCGCTGTCGAGCCGACCCTCGATGCGCAGGACGACTGGTGCCGGGTCATCAAGGAGACCGCCGTGCCGAACACCGAATTCGAGACCTCCTGCACACCCGGCTACTACAACAACGAGGGCGGCGGAGGGGGCGAGGGCATCCGCTCCCATCTCGGCGAACCCTATGGACCCGGTTTCTATGCCTTCGGTGAACTACTCGTTCAATGGCGCGCCAACGGAAACATGGAAGGAATGGAGCTCAGATCATGACGGCCAGCACCACCACGCTGAACACTCGGGAGCTCACGCCGCGCATCGGCACCGAAGTCCTCGCCGGCAAGGAGATTCTGCTCAGCGGAGAGCACGCCCCAACGCTGCGAGACCTGCTCGAAGAGCGCGGCGTGCTGGTGTTCCCGAGGATCGGGTTCACCGACGACGAGCAGGTCGCCTTCACCGAGACGCTGGGAGCGTTCGCCGCCGAACGCACCGGCGAGAAGGCTTACAGCATCACACTGGATCCGACGGTCAACAGTTCGGCCGACTATCTCAAGGGATCGCTGTACTGGCACATCGACGGCACGATGAACGACGTGCCGATCCGGGCGTCGCTGCTCTCCAGCAGGGTCCTGCCCGCCGACGGCGGTGGCGACACCGAGTTCTGCAACACCTACGCCGCCTACGACGACCTCTCCGACGAGGAGAAGGCCGAACTCGACGGTCTGCGCGTGATGCACTCGGCGTGGAACACGCTCTTCTGTTTCGAACCCGAGCCCGACATCGAGCATCTGAGGCGCATGATGCGCATCGGCGACAAGGAACTGCCGCTGGTGTGGACACACCGATCCGGCCGCAAATCCCTCGTACTCGGCTGCACCGCGCGTCACACCGTCGACATGGACTACCGCAGCAGCGCCGAACTACTGGTCCGCCTGCGCTGCAAGGCCACCCAGCCCGAATTCGTCTACCGCCACAAGTGGTCGGTGGGCGATCTGGTGATCTGGGACAACACCGGCACCATGCACCGCGCCATGCCCTACAACCCCGACTCCGGCCGGCTGCTGAACCGGACCAAACTCGAGGGCGAAGAGCCGTTCGCCTGACCATGAATCCTCCGAATCAGGAACTCGCAGATCTGCTGGCTCGCGACAAGATCCGGGACTGTCTGGCACGGTTGGCCCGCGGCGAGGACCGCCGCAACGCCGAACTCATCACCGCGTCGTACTGGCCGCAAGCGATCATCGACCACGGCATCTTCACCGGAACCTTCGATGACTACCTGGCCTGGGTCGTCCCCGGCTCACCCGCTATCCCGGTCACCCAGCACGTGCTGGGACAGAGCGTCATCGACCTCTACTCCGACACCGCGTTGGCGGAAACCCACGTGCTGGCCTACCACCGGGTTTCCGTCGAAAGCGACCATCGCGACACCGTCATCGGCGGCCGCTACCTGGACTGGATGGACAAGATTGACAACGAGTGGCGGATCTCGCGGCGCACCATGGTCTACGACTGGGTCCAGGATCTTGGCGTATCCGTCGACTGGGCGGAAGGGCTGATGGGCATGCCATTTGACGCCACCCGCCACGCGGGACGCGCAGCGGGTGATTTCAGCGAGCGATTCTTCGACGACCGCTGGAGCCCCGCGACGGAGGACACCACCGAATGACATTGCTGACAGGCAAAGTCGCCGTGGTCACCGGAGCAAGCCGCGGTATCGGCAGAGGCATCGCGGTGGCCCTCGGTGACCACGGTGCCACGGTGTACGTCACCGGTCGCACCGCTGCACTCGGTGAGCACGAACTGCCGGGCAC
>JARLGS010000256.1 GCA_031292695.1 Mycobacterium sp.
CGACCTGCGCAGCGCGAGCCAGTCCCGACCTACTGAGGTGCTGGCCGAGAGGTCCGCGACGTGTGACGTGAGTCGTCTCGTTGTCCACGCGGTCCGCGTCTGTCACTCTGACCACCGATCGCAGTAGGCGACCCTCAGCCAAATCATAGCCTCCGGCCGTGCGGAACGGCCGTCGTCGTTACTGGTGAGCCCAGCCGTGCCGCGCAGGGTCGTCCAGGCGGGTGGCAGGGATCATGGCCTGCCGGACCCCGTCGATGTGGGGACTTTCGTCCCAATTGCCGAACTCGTCCTTAAGTACCGCGGTGCGATGTCGATGCTGTGTTGAGGGCCCGATTCGGGCTTCGAGGGTGGTGAGTGCGAGTGGCTCAGTCGACCGGTCAGTTCGATCCGTTCACGGATTCCGAAGGGCGGGCGTGGCGGGCATGGACCTTCGTGGTGGTCGCTGTCGCCGTGTTGGTCATCGGGCTGGGGATGTCGGCCCTGGGGGCGTGGACGGCACACCGTTCCGCCGTCCGCACTGAGGTGACCGCGGCCAGATCGCAGGCGCAGGCCCAGTCCGCGGCACTCGCCGCTGCACTGCGTCGGGACCTGGACTTCGTGAACAGCCAGAGTGCGCTGTTCACCTCCGTCCCGCTCCTGACGAACCGGGAACTCGCCAGCCTCTACGCCACGCTCGACGTGAAGACCCGCTATCCCGGGACCAACGGGTTCGGGTTCGTGCTGCGTGTCCCGGTGAACCTGTTGGCCAACTTCGGTGCCATCGTCGTCGCCGACCCACTCAACTACGGGTCGATCACCTCGCCCTACACGGTCATCCCGTCGACCCCACGAGACGAATACTGCCTGCAGCGGTACTCCACCGTCCTCGATCTCACGAAACTGGGGTCGATCCCGCCGACGTTTGACTTCTGTAGTCCGACCGTCCCCGGCGGCGCTGCGTCCCCGCTCCCTGCGCTGCTGTCCGAAGCCGCAGTGACCGGAAGGCCGACGGTCCTGTCGGCAGCCAGCTATCCGTCCACCCGGAGCCTCGGCGACCTGGTGATCGTGTTCGACCCGGTCTACTCGTCCGGGACCACCCCGGCGACCGCGGCTGCTCGCAACGCCCAGCTCGTCGGCTGGACGATCGGCAC
>JARLGS010000257.1 GCA_031292695.1 Mycobacterium sp.
ACGTACCGCAGTCTGGGATGTGATTTGCTATTTGCGAGGTGCATCGACGACCTGAAATCGATGAAATCATGTTTGCGAAATTCGGCTCGCAACCCCTATCGGACGCGCGTAACATAGCCGACTGTCCTGAAGATTTCCCCCAGGGTCGAGGGACCTCGCTAGTGGTCGGAGCCGCAGATGTCTTTTGTGAGCGCAGTGCCTGATGTGTTGACCTCAGCGTCGGGGGATTTGACCGGGATCGGATCGGCGATCCGGGTGGCCAACGCGGCGGCTTCGGGCTCGACGACGCAGGTGGTGGCCGCCGCCCAGGATGAGGTGTCGGCGGCGATCTCGGGCTTGTTTGGCAGCTACGCCCAGGAATATCAGGCGGTCATCGTGCAGGCGACGCTGTTTCACGAGCAGTTTGCGCAGGCGCTGAGCACAGGTGGGGGCCTGTACGCGGCCACCGAGTCCGCTAACGCCTCGCCGTTGCAGACACCTGCTGCGGAGGCCGGGGGCGGGGGCAACACCGGCACTTCCACCGGTACGACACCCTCCACGCCCTCCACGCCGACCCCCAGTACGCCAAGCGGACCCGTCGTGCGTTTCCTGGCCGGCGTCCAGCAGGACGTTGATACCGTGCTCAGCTACGCCCCTCCCGCGGTCAGAGTCCCCCTAGAGCAGGGCGTTAAAACCGTGATCAGCTATCTCGACCCTTGGGCGGTCGCGCTCCAGTTCGGATTCCAGGCGGCCATCTCCTGAGTTTGGCCGTCCGGGTCGGTAAGGCGTTCGGCGGCGGTGGTGTACTAGCTGCGCAGGGCGGAAGCCAGGGCTGACAGCGGGATGTGGGCTTGGACGGTGCCGCCGTCCATGAACCACTGCATCGCTCCCGGCGTGAAATTGAGCGGCTCGTCGTGACCCACCGGGTAGTCGGGCATGTACAGGATCAATTCGTCGGGAGTAAGTGCCCACGCCTTGTACGCACCGGAATAGACCTTGTCGGGAGTCCAGCGATCGACGGCGAACGGGTAGGTGCCCGGGTCGTGCGGCGGGGGAGCCTGATTGAGCGCGGTCTCGATGAACGGCCGGCCCAGCGTCGGGACGGCGGAGGTGGGATCGGACACCACGTCCGACAGCTGCAGTCGCCGCCCGCTCGCCATGTCAAACGTGAACGTGCGATACGCATTGTTGAAATTGGGCCCGTCGGCGTGGTAGTCCTCGTGGAAGACCGCGCTGATCAGGTTGCCGTGTTGGAAGGTCTGGTAGTTCTCCTCGCCATAGCTGTCCGCGACCATGTGGGAGCCGACAGACTTCCAGTTGTTGACGAGGGTGCGGAGATAGTCGCGGACCACTGGACCCGCGGCGGGGTTGTCGACGAGCTCGCCGGGTACGGCGACCTTGATGTCGCGGACCGCCTGGCGCTCGGAGACGACCGAGGTGTGGCAGTACTGGCCGTCCCAGTCGCCACCCAGCTCACCGCAGAATGACGGGGCCGAGGCCCGCGCGGTGGCGGTGTTGGGAACCGTTGGGGCGGCGAGGATTGCGAATGTGGCGATCAATCTTCTGATGAGCATGAGCAGGGCTTGCCGGCTTAGAGGAGCTGGACTTTGCTGGCCCGCCAGCGACCGTCGACCCTTTCCATGGTCATTTTGATCCTGCTGCGGTCGATGCGCGGATCGGGCACCGTCGTGTTGGTCACGGTCTGATCGATGAAGACCAGGACCACAACCTTATTCGTGGATTCCGACTGAATCGCGGAGTCCACCACGACGCCGTGTGCGGTGGCTTTGTTGTCGATCAGCAGCTGCCGAAGCTGCACGCTGGACTGGGTGTACATGTCCTTGAACTCACCAGTCGCGCCGTCGAGGACGTCCCTGAAGTTTTGATCGACGTTGTTGGCATCGATGCTCGTCAACACCTGCGCATACTTGACGGCGGCTTGGAGGGCCTGTTGACCGGCTTGCTGTACTTGGTGCTCCTGCCACTGCTTCCATCCGAGGAAGCCGGAAACCGCAAGTGAGGCAACAAGTAGCACGGGCAGCACGCCGCGACGCAGATGTTGGCGCCACGGTCGTCTGCGCCGCCTGGTCTTGTCGCGCTTGTCTTTGAAGGGTTCGTCGTCGTCCTCGTCGTCAGCCGTGGCGTCATCGGCCTCGGCGGCCTCGTCGTCGGCCGTAGCTTCGTCGGCCTCGGTGGCTTCGGCCTCGGATTTTTCCTTCTCGGATTTTTCCTTCTCGGCTGTTTCCGTGTCGGCGCCTTCCGTTGCGGCGTGCGGCTTTTCGCCCTCGGTGTCGGTGTCGAGGTTTCTGTCGGTCGTCGTGGCCATCATCATCTCCTTGGCTAGACGGGTGTCGGTCTTAGTGCGGCGGTTCTATCGGCAGAACGGGGCCGCCGTAGGGGGTGGGAACCGTGTAGCGGCCCCTCGGTGCTGGATCGGTTCTGCGGCCCAGGTCCGCCCCCGGTGGCGGGCCGGCGGTGTCGTCGCCGGCCGGGCGCGGCGCGTTCTTGGCCCCACGGATCCCAACCGCGGGATCGTCGTCGCGGCAGTAGGTGTACATGAAAGGCTCGGGATAGTCGGCGTTAGAGGGTGGAAATGACGGCGTGCCGTAGTCGCAAGCGTACCGGGGGTACCAGTCAGCCGTCGCCCAGATGCCGTGGTCGTGAATGGTGCCGGCCAAGGCGTCCAATAGCGACCCGCGATAATCGGGGAAAAGCGTGTTGAGTGCCGGCACCCGCAGATAGAGAAGCTGCGCGGCGCTGGCCGCGCTGCCCAGTAGTTGCACCATCGTGTCCGAGTTATCGGCGAACAAGCTGTCGACGGCCGAGAGGCTCTGCGGCGCCTGCTGAATCAGGCGGCGATAGCCGCCTTGCATTCTGGCCACGCCGGCCAGGGTTCGATTGAGGCCCGTGGTCGTTGCGGCCAGGCCGGCGTTCTTATCGGCTGCGAGGGTCAGCACCACGCGGCTGGTCTTGATGATGCTGGTGGTTTCGGGCAGCACGGAGTCGAGCGTCGAAAGCAGGAACGTGCCGCCGTCGACGATGGCGGCCAACTTCTGCGGGCCCTGTTTGGTCAGGCTCAGTTCCCTCTTCATCAGCTCCATCTTGTGGGGGTCGACCTGCGCCAGCATTCCGTCGGCGTCGGCGAGCAACTGTGCCATGCTGAGCGGAACGGTGGTCCGGTCCAGTCCGATGATGCTGCCGCCGTGCAGATACGGTCCGGCGTCGGATTCGGCTTCGAAGTTGAGGCATTGCTCGCCGCCTGCAGACAGCGCCGACACGTGTACGGCGGTGTTCGCCGGGATCCTCACCCTCGAGGTGATGGTCGCGACGGCATCTACCCCTCTGTCGGTGATCTGTAGTGACTGGACACGACCGATGCGCACACCGCGCAGGGCGACATCCTGATTGGGCAGCAGCCCGCCGGATTCGGGCAACTGCACGGTGACCTGGTACGACGACGTGAACGGCGCCACCCGCAACGCGCCGGCCAGTAGGTAGGCGGTCGCAACGACCAGCGTCAGCACCAGTCCGCCCACCGACAGCCACGCCTGCCGCCGGTGACCCGCCCGCACCAGGCGGACGATGGCGTCGGCGATCGCCCCGATCACCGCTGTGTTCCAGGCGGTTGCGGGCCGGGGGCCGGCGGCGCCGGGGGAGGGGCGACCTCGATTGCCCCCGGCAGGTTCGGATCCGGTATCACCGGCACCTGCGGCGAGTTCGGCCCCCGCCCCACCACTCGTTCTTGCAGACGCCACAACGTGTACTTCAACGAGCCGATAAATTGGTTCCAGTTGTACCGTTGTGGTCCGTGCAACCCGATGTCACCGGGGAACCCGATGTCGGGTATCGATCCCAATACCAGCCGGTCGACACCGCCGCGCCCGGCAACAGCAAAACCGGAAGTCGACTTGATCAGTGGAGGAAGCATCCGGTTCAAGGGCAGCCAGCTGGTATCTGGGCTTACCGCAACGTCGTTGGCCACTCCGGCGAGCGTGTTCAGGTCTCGGATGATGCTCCGGCCGCTGGTGTCGGTTCCCCCGATCGACGGGAATCTGGCCAGCAGCCGGGCGGTGTCACCGGCTTGTACGGCCAAGTCCGACATTTCGGTCGTGTTGGCGGCCAGGGCATCGGTGCTGGGCCCGGCGGCCGCCATCAGTTCGGTGATGGTGTGCTCTTTGGCGTCGAGTTCGTCCGCGAGCCGTGACATTTCGGTCATCGCGCTCGAGATCTGCCCCGAACGGGAGTCCAGCGTGCCGAGCAACTGGTTCGACTTGCGGATCAGATCTGCGAGCGCCTGGCCTCGGTCGCCCGTCGCTTTACCAACGCCGTTGATGATATTGGTGAAGTTGCGCACCGCCCCGCCGTTCACCAACACCGCCGCCGAGCTCAGCAGCGACTCGACCGTCGCGGACGCCGCCGTCGAACCCAAGCCTATGGTGTCGCCGTCGTGCAACATCGCCGCGTTCGGTTCGGGCGCCCGGGGTGGCTGTAACGCCACGAACACGTCACCCAGCGGTGTCGCGGTGCGCAACTCGGCCGTACTGCCTAATGGCAATCGGACACCCGCGTTGATACGCAGCGTGGTCACCGCGGTGTAGTTGCGGGCAACCATGGACACCAGCTGGCCTACGTCGGCGCCGGCGAGCTTCACCTTGGCATTCATTGGCAGGTTGAGGGCGTTGCTGAAGATCGCGGTCAGTCGATATCCCGCGGAACTCAACCCGGGAGCCGGAAGAGGAAGGCTGGCAAGCCCGTCCGTGCCGCATCCCGAGCTGACGACTGCCGTGGCCGCGATGGTCGCGACAATCGCAAGGGCGGACTTCCCGGGCGCGCTCATCACTTCTGCCCCATCGCCGCCATGCCGTCCAGTACGTAGGTGAGCCCGAAATCAGGTCCGAAGTCCTGCAGGGTCCCGGTACTGCAGCCCAGTTGCCTAAGGCCCATCAAGTTGCAGATCTCTTTCGCGTACTGGGTATCGAGAGCTGCCCTGTCGGTGAGCAGGCGCCCGCGCACGGCACCGTTGGCGCGGTCAATGGTGTTGTAGACGTTATCGGCCACCATCGGAGCCAAATCAAGCAATTCGGCGATCTCGCGTTGATTGTCCGTAGCCGTCTTCGCCAGGATGTTGCCGTTGAGAACGGCCTGCCTGATGGTGTCGCGGTGGGCATCGAGCAGATCGGTGGCCTGTTGGACCAGTTGGTCGAGCCTCTTGCCCGTATTGCCGGTGCCGATTTCCTCGTCGGCCAGAATCTGGCTGGCCAGGTGAATGGTTGACGCGAATTCCCGCAGCTTCGCATCATTGGCGGCGGCAGCCTCCAACAGCGAGCTGACGTTCTTGACGATCGTGGTGATCTGCTCGCGGGTCTGCGCGCCGCCGTCGCTGCTCAGCCGCAGCGCCCTGGACAGTTCGTCGAGTGCTTGTTTCATCTTTCCGCCGTTGCCGTCGACGACGGCCGCACCGCTGTTGATCAGGTCGGCGATGGGGCCTCCGCCATGGCCGTCACCCTCGAGTGATTTGGTCACCCGGTCGAGAACGCTGAGCACGCGGCTGAATTCGACGGGCGTCTTGGTACGCGTCAAGCCGATGGTGTCGTGGTTTTCCAAGGTGGGGCCGCCACGGTAGGGCGGGGTGAGCTCGATCTGGCGGTCGGTGAGGATTGACGTCGACACCGTTACGGCTTGGGCGTCGGCGGGAACCTTGACGTTGCGGTCGACGGTGAACTCCACCTCGACGTAGCCACCCCGCGGGGTGATCTTGGTGATCTTGCCTACCGGCATGCCCAGTACCGCCACCACATTGCCTTCGTATAAGCCTGAGGCACTGTCGAATTGGGCCGTTACGGTGATCGGGTCCTCCTTGGCGCCGAGGTACCACCACCCGACGCCGACCGCTGCGACCACCGACGCGACGGCGGCAGCGATGGCGACGATCCTGATCCTGGCTCTGGCCCTATGCCCGGTCACTTGCAGTCCTTGAAATACTGGATCATCCCGAACTGCTTGGCGCGGCCGCTGATGGCGCACATCCACGAATCGATGAGCGCGCCGGCGGGCGCATTGAACGCAACGGCGTTGCCGTCACCGGTCATGTTGGCCACCTCCCGCGACAACACGGGGCTGACTTGCAGCATGTTCCGCAGCAGGTCGTCGTGTCGCGCGATGATGTTGGTGAACTCTCGCGTGTCTTTGACCAGCGCATCGATTCCCGCCCGGTCGCTGACGACGATCTTGCTCAGGATGTCGACCAGATTCGTGAGGGACTGCATCATCGCGTGGAAAACGGCACGCCGCGCGACGAATTGGCCCATCAGGTCCTGCCCCTGGTTGACCAGGCTGCCCATGTTGGCCTGCTGGCGGCGCAACGTGTTGGTGACCTGCTCGGTGCTTTTGAGTAACTTGCCCAACTGGTCACGCCGCTGCGCGATGATCGACGACAGTGAGTCGATGTTCGCCATTGCCTGAGGTACCACCGCGGGCATCGTCTCGAGTTGCTTGCCGAGCAGGGTCAGCGATTGCGCGAACCTGTCGGAGTCCACCTGCTCGAAAGTGGTTGTGGCGTCCCTCAATGCGGCCTGCAGGTCGTAGGGAACTTCGGTGTGCGCCAAGTCGAAGGTGCCACTTGGAAGGGAGCCCGGGCCGTTCGGCTCTACCGCGAGGTAGCGCGAACCGAGAATGGTGGCGACCATGATCACTGCTTTGGAACCTTTGCCCAGCACGATGTCGTCGCGGATCTTCAACCCCGCCTCGACGTGGTCACCGGCGAGCTTCATGCTGGTGATCGTGCCGACCGGTATGCCCGCGAGGGTGATCGGGTTCCCGGCTCTCAGCGAGGCCGCCTGCAGCAACTCCGCCGTGTAGTGCCGGTACCCGGCGCCAAGCGTGTGGACGATCAGCATGGCTCCGATGACCACCGCGACCACCGCGACGGCGATGAACCCAAGCCACGTCTTGTTGTAACTCTCCAGCGCACGCTTGTGCTCACGCTTCAGTCGCCGCCGCACCCAGTGGTCAGCCATTAGCCGTGTTCCTGCACTTGGGGGTGTGCTGCGCTTTGTTTCCGGGCGTGGCGGCGTCGACGATGATCGGCACGACGTCATTGAGGCCGGGGAAGAATCCGAGGAAGTTCGCGTCGCACGCGTACCCGTTGCCGTAGGCGCCTTGGTTGGCCATCCGGGTGAGTCCCTTCAACGCCAGCGGAATGTTGTCGGCGAAGAACGCCACCTGTGGTTCGACGCTGAGTAGGTGTCGGACGAAACCTGGCTGCCGATCTATGAGTTCGGCGATCGATGGGTACAGGTCTGTGGCGGAAGCCGAGAGCCGGCCCATCACGCGCGCCAGCGAACCTGCCGCCGCCACCAGTTCCGGACGCCGCCCGTCGAGGGTGGAAACGGTGTCACGGGTCTGAGTGATGATGCCGTCGAGGTTCGCGTTCTGCTGAGCAAGACTGTGAACCACCTTGTTGAGGTTGGTGATCATATCGCCGAGGGCCTCGTCCCTTCCGGCGAATGTCTCTGTGAGCGTTGTTGTCTGGCTGGTCAGCGTGGCAAGAGATGCGGTATCGCCCTGCAGTGACTGGATGACAGCTTTGGTGAGGTTGTCGGCATCGTGTGGGTTCAACAGACTGAACAGCGGCTCGTAGCCGTTGAGAAGTGCAGTGACATCGAAGGACGGTTCCGTGCGTTCCAGCGGGACGACGCTTCCGGGCGGCAGCCGATCGCGACTCCCCTCGGTGCCCAACGAAAGCCCGAGGTAACGTTGTCCGACGATGTTCTGGTAGGTCACCGAGGCCACGGTGTTACCGAACAATGGCTGTTCGTCTTGTACGACGAACGAGACCTTGGCCAGTTTCCCGTCGAGGTCGATCTTCTCGACTCGGCCCACGCGGACCCCGGCCATCCGGACGTCGTCACCCTCACGCAGCCCGTACACATCGCTGAATACCGCCGAATACGACGCCGTGTTCCCGGCCACGTCCCGTCGCAGGCTCACGTACACCAGCCACGTGACCGTTAATGCGGCGACCATGAACAGCGACAGGCCGATGAGCGGCCCGCGAAACTTCATTTGTTACTCCCAACCGGAGCCGATTGGGTCAGCGACACGGTTGCTCCGCGGGCGATAGGGCCCAAGAGCAGTTCGGTGGCCGCAGTCGCGGGCCGGCCGGTGATCACGGTCAACATGTTCCGTTCGTACTGGCTGCCGACAGGCCCGACGTTGCCACCGAAAGACGACGGTGCAACCGATCCCGGCGCCGGCGGTGGAGGCGCGTCGTCGGGGTTCGCGGTTCCCGGTACCGGCGGCGAAGGGGTAACCCCTGCCGAAAGCGGCGGATTGGGGTCTTGCAGATTGGGATTCGGGTTGATCAGCGGCGGACCGACGGCGACGAGGTTGCCGTCCGGTCCGACGATAGTTCCCGGCGGCGGCGCGAGATCCTTGGGCGGCTGATAGTTCTGCGGCAGAAGCACTTCCGGTAGATCCGGACGGACCGGGACCAATGGCGCGGTGAAGCAGCTTGGCCCCTTGAGCTCGCCGTAACGCGGGCAGTCAGCGCGCGTGTAGGAGTAGGAGGGAGTGAACGACACGTTCACCCGTCCGTTGGCGAGTGAGATGTCTGGCATCCAGACTTCCTCCATGAACTTGGTGGCCAAGTTGTCCACCTTGACGGCGGCCGGAAGAAAAGCGTTCGACTTGAGCGCCAGCACCCCCACTACCGGCGTGAAATCCGTCGTGACGCGGACCAGCTGATCGATGTGATTGTTGAGCGATTGGTGCGTGGTGCCCAGCGTGTGATCGACGCCGGATAGCAGTGTTTCCATCTGTCCGCGCGTCTCGGCGAAGGTCTGCATCGGCTCGACGGCCTGGCGCAGCGTCTCGAAGAGATCCGGCGCGGTGGCCTCGAGGCCCTTGGTCGCGTCGACGAGCGCAGATAAAGTCGACGGACCGGTGTCGGTGCTGACGATCGAATTGAGTTGATCGAGAAGGCGATCCAGCCTCTTCCCATCATCCACCAGTGCCACGCGGCGATGGTCGGTGGCGGCGGCAACCGCGGCCATGATTCCTATAGACTTGTCTTCTCGGCCGCGGCCAGTCGCGGCGAGCAGGTTTCGCAGCTTGCTGATGGTGGTTTGAAACAGCACGGTCGGCAGGCGGGTGTCTTCGGGGATATGGGCGCCAGGATGGATAATCGCTCCGGGCCCGTTACCTACCAGCTGAACCGACGACACGGCAAAGATGTTGCTGGGAACCACGCGAGCCGTCACCGCAGCCGGGATCGACTTGGCGTACTCGGGTTTGAGGTCGATCCGGACATAGTTCGGGTTTCCGTACGCCGCGGGGTCGACGCTGTTCACCGTGCCGACGAGCACGCCGTGATACTTGACGTCGGACTTTTCGGGCAGTCCGTCACCGACGTTGACCAGGTCGGCGACGACTTGTACGTAGTCGTTGAGCCGACCGGTCGACTTGTACAAGAGTGTCACGGTAATCAGGCTCGCCACAACGAGAACCGCCGCTCCGCAGCCCAGTAGCTGCCGGTCCGAGGGGCCGCGCCCGTCCAGCTCAAAGGAATTCGGCATCGGCCATCACCTACCCACCGAACCTTGCACCGGAGTCGACGCCATACAGCGCCATGGTCAGCAGCATGTTCGCCATGACGACGACGGTGATGCTGGCGCGCATGCCATGTCCGGCGGCCACCCCGACACCCGCGGGGCCCCCGCTCGCGTAAAACCCGTAGTAGCACTGGATCGTGGACGCGATCCACACGAAGATGACAGCCTTGAGCAACGAATAGGCGATGTCTTTACCGGCCAGCATCAACGAGAAGTAGTGCAGGTAGGAGCCAGTCGAGCCGCCGCCGCTGAGCCCGACCACCAGCTGCGTGCTCAGGTAGCTGATCGCGAGGCACGCGGCGTAGAGGGGGACTATCGCGACCACCGAGGCGATCAGCCGGGTGGTCACCAAGAACGGGATCGGGCGGATGGCAAGCGATTCCATGGCGTCGATCTCCTCGGCGATGCGCATGGATCCCAGCTGGGCCGTGAACCGGCAGCCGCCCTGAATCGCGAACGCCATCGAGGCCATCAGCGGGGCCAGCTCGCGGGTATTGACCAATGAGGAGACGAAGCCGGTCGCCGGGCCGAGGCCGAGCAGATCGAGGAAGTTGTAGCCCTCGATGCCGACGAGCGCACCGACGGTGACCCCGAGGACAACCGCAACGCCGGCGGTACCGCCACCCACCACCAGCGAGCCGTTGCCCCACGTGATGTTCGACAGCAATCGCAGGAATTCGGCGCGGTAGTGGCGCATGGCTATCGGCGCGGCGACCAGCGCCCGAACGAAGAAGACAAGCAAGTGGCCGAGCCGAACGATCGGTCTGGTGGCCCGGTGATAGAGCCGAACCGCCCTCCCCGTGATGGGCGCCAATGGTACGTAGGCGGAGGTCGTCACGTCACAGTCCCGTCCTGGGCGAGAGCATGACGTAGAGCTGGCTGATGGCCACGTTGACGATCATCAGGATCAGGATCGCTTCGACCACCGCGGCGTTCACCGAGTTCGCGACTCCCGTCGGGCCGCCTTTCGTGGACAGGCCCTTCTGGCTGGACACGACGGCGACGATGGCGCCGAAGATGATGGCCTTCAGCAGGGCCAGAATCATGTCGGCGGGTTCCGCGAACGACGCGAACGTCGCGACGAAGCTGCCCGGCGCGCCGTTCTGGAAGTACACGTTGAACATGTAGCTCGCGAAGAAACCGACGAAGCAGACGACTCCGGTCAGCGCGAAACTGATCATGATCGCAGCGGCGAAGCGTGGTACGACGAGACGACGGATGACCGATACGCCCATCACCTCCATGGCGTCGGTCTCTTCCCGCATGGTCCGCGAACCCAGGTCGGCGGTGATGGCCGACCCGACCGCCGACGCCATGAGGATCGCGGCGACGAGCGATGCGCCCTGACGAACGACCGCAAGACCGCTTGCCGCGCCCGCAAGTGAGGTCGCGCCGACTTGGCCGGCCAGCAAAGCGAACTGGACCGACAATGTCACGCTGATCGGCAATGCCACGAGAATCGTCGGCAGCACCGCCGTGCCGGCCATGAAGGCGCCCTGTCGGGCGAACTCTTGCCATTGGAAGCGGCCGGTGAAGAGATCGAAGAAAAAGTACTGGATAGTGCGCACGCCAAGGACGAACTGTTCACCGACGGTCGTGAGTGAGGCGAGCGGGTGACGTTTGACGTACCCGATCGTCCAATCCTCGATGGCGTCGATCCCGTCGCTGCCGCGATCGACGACTAATGCGGGCTCTTCTCGGCTGGTCATCGCAGCGCGACCGGCACTGCCTTGAGCAAACTTATTCGAACGGTCATCCAGTACCATCAATAGTTTCCATCGGCGCCCTCCCGCCGCTAGTTTTCTTGATTCGCCGAGCAGAGATACCGGGTGCCGTGGAGCGAACCTTGTCTAGAGGTGCTGCCCATCAGGTTCCGCGATTCCGCAGCTCAATCGGCTTGGCGGTAACACGCTAACCTAGCTGACAAGCACTTTCAATAGCGCGGACGCACCTCCTACAATCATCACCTTGAAGGCGCAATTGCGTTGGAGTGGCGGATTGCGTGCCAAGGATGAAGCCGTCGAACCAGCAAACATCCGTTGGCGGGCGTCGACGGGCAGTGAGGTTAGCTTACAAAACTAGCAGGGAGCACGACGGGGTTTTCGCCGAACGTTGTTGCTGCCGCGACGATAGCGCCCGGGGGGGAATGGGCGTCGTGTGACCGATCCGCCGCATAAGATTCTTTGTCGTGGCCGCGCGCTTGCCTCCAGCGTGGCCGTGGCCGTCGGAGCTGGCCATGGAAGAGCCGCGTGAGGGAAATACGCATGCCCCGGGCACGACCTGCTCGAGCGACGAGAGAGCGCCGTAACCTGAACGGCGATGTACAGGCCCCGCTGCGTCTGGGTTAAGCGGGCGATCCGCGCTGCTGTCAGCACAATACTGCGCTCGTTGTCGGCAATTTTTCTGGTTTGAAGGGCTTTCGCGGCCACATGAGTGCCGGCGCTGTACCGCAAACGGGTTGACTGACTGACAAATTCAAATGCGCGGTCCCTTAGCGATTCAGATCATCGGATAAGTTTCTCCCCGCTTTCGCTATTCTTCATTTTTGTGCCGTTTTGGACCTGCACACTTGCGGCACCGTCAATGCCGAGAAGAAAGGAAGCGCATTGATGCCCTCGCCTCGCTGGCTGGCCAGACTGACCATCACCATTCTGGCTGGCGCTGCCCTGGTCACCAGCGCTCCGATTGCGACCGCCGATCCCACCAACGACGCGTACCTCGCCCAACTGCGCACCGTGGGCTTCACTTGGCCGCCGGACCACGACGAGGCCCTCGTCGGAATGGCGCACCTCGTCTGCGACGATCTCTATTGGGGTTGGACGCAAAACCAGATTGCCCAGCAAACCCACTCCATCTTGGACCCGAGAGGCGTCACGATCGGACAAGTCACATCCATGGTGGACCTCGCGTCAACGACCTATTGCCCGGAGCTGAAGCCGCACACCTGAGCGTCTCACTGCTGAGCGGTCCGGGGAGTGAACCGGCCGATGTTTGCTGACACGTTGACGACACGGGGGATCGCGAGATATCGGGAGGTCAGAGGGGCTACCTCTGACCTGTGGGGTGAGTGACGGGACTCGAACCCGCGACATCCAGGATCACAACCTGGTGCTCTACCAACTGAACTACACTCACCATGGCCGCGAGCCGGCCCCCGAACGGGGCCAACGAGCGGCGACGTCGATACTAGCCGGTTGGTGGCTCGGCGGCCGAATCGATTGGACCCGATGGGTCGTCTCCGGCTTCGAGGTTCGCGACCACCGCCTCGATTTCGCTGGTTGACGGCCCTGGTAGCGGGACGAACGCCGTACGCCGGTAGAATTTCAGTTCGCGGATGGACTCGTTGATGTCCGCCAAGGCCCGGTGCGAGAGACCCTTTACCGGCTGACCGAAGTAGATCCGCGGGTACCAGCGCCGGCAGAGTTCCTTGATGGAGCTGACGTCGATCATGCGGTAGTGGAGAAACGCGTCGAGAGCGGGCATGTCGCGGGCGATGAATGAACGATCGGTGGCGATCGAATTGCCCGCCAGCGGAGCCGTCTTGGGTTGCTTGACGTGCTTGTTGATGTAGTCCATCACCATGGCCTCGGCGGTCGCCAGGTCAACTGTCGACGCTTTCACCTCTTCGATCAGCCCCGAGCGCGCGTGCATTTCGGTGACCACATCGACCATCGACGACAGCACAGCATCATCGGCGTGGATCACCACGTCGACCCCGTCGCCCAGGATGTTCAACTCGGCATCGGTGACCAGTGCGGCGATCTCGATCAGCTTGTCCGAACTAAGGTCCAGTCCGGTCATCTCGCAGTCGATCCACACCAGTTGGTCCCGCACAGCGCTCAGACTAGGCCCCCATGTAAGCCCTGCCTTGGCTCGCCCTGGCAAGTAGTGTGAGCGGTGCCGAACCGCGCGGGGAACCGACCCGGGAAGAGGAGCGCATCACGATGAGCACCGAATCAGCGGCCAGTGGGCTTGACGGGGCCGCACAGCGGATCGCGAGTGGCTACGCCGTTGACGGCCAAGCCCTCGAGCTGGGCACGGTCGTCGTCGACGGCGTCGCCGATCCGACCGCACAGGTGCGCATCCCGCTGGCCACCATCAACAGGCACGGCCTGGTGGCGGGAGCGACCGGAACCGGCAAGACGAAGACATTGCAACTGATCGCCGAGCAGCTCAGCGCGGCGGGCGTGGCGGTGCTGATGGCCGATATGAAGGGTGACCTGTCGGGTCTGGCACGGGCGGGGGAGGGCAACGACAAGACCGCCGCCCGTGCGAAGGAGACGGGCGACAACTGGGCGCCGACGCCCTTCCCGGTGGAGTTCTTGTCCCTGGGCACCGGCGGACTCGGCGTGCCGGTGCGGGCGACCGTTGAAAGCTTCGGCCCGGTTCTGTTATCGAAAGTCCTGGGGCTCAACGCCACACAAGAGTCCACCCTTGGTCTGATCTTCCACTGGGCCAGGGAGAATGACCGTCCCCTGGTCACCCTGAACAATCTGCGCGGGGTCATCAGCTACCTGACCAGCGACCAGGGCAAGGCCGACCTGAAAGACCTGGGCGGGGTGTCGTCGACGACAGCGGGTGTCATCCTGCGGGCGCTGGTGAACCTTGCCGGCGAGGGCGGCGACACGTTCTTCGGTGAGCCGAAACTCGACCCGAACGATCTGCTGCGCGTCGACGATCAGGGTGAGGGCATCATCTCGCTGCTCGAGTTCAGCGGCCAGTCCTTGCGTCCGGTCATCTTCTCGACCTTCCTGATGTGGGTGCTGGCCGACCTTTTCAAGGTTCTGCCCGAGGTCGGTGACGTGGACAAGCCGAAGCTGGTGTTCTTCTTCGACGAAGCGCACCTGCTGTTCGCGGACGCCTCCAAGGCCTTCCTTGAGCAGGTCGAACAGACCGTCAAGCTGATTCGCTCCAAGGGCGTGGGGGTGTTCTTCTGCACCCAGTTGCCCACCGACGTGCCCAACGACGTGCTGTCCCAGCTGGGCGCCCGAGTCCAACACGCGCTGCGGGCCTTCACCCCCGACGACCAGCAGGCGCTGAGCAAGACGGTCCGCACCTATCCGAAAACCGATGTCTACGACCTCGAGTCGGCGCTGACCTCGCTGGGCATCGGTGAAGCCGTCGTCACCGTGCTGTCCGAGAAGGGTGCCCCGACTCCGGTCGCGTGGACCCGGATGCGGGTGCCCCGGTCGCTGATGGCCTCAATCGGTGCGGATGCGATCGCCGCCGCAGTCAAGGACAGTCCTCTGCAGGACAAGTATGGCAAGACGATCGAACAGGAGACACAAGACTTTTCCCCGCCGCCGGGAGAACTCGACGCACCGCCCTTGCCGGAAACCGTTGACATACCGCCGATGCCCGCGCCCGCCGAGCCGAAGGGCCCGTCCATGTGGGAGGAAGTGCTGAAGAACCCGACGGTGAAAAGCGGCATTAACACGGCGATACGCGAAGCGGTGAAAGGCATCTTTGGTACCGGCCGCCGCCGGAAGTAGCGCCTACCCGCCGCCGAGCTTCTTGTAGAAGCTTCCCACAATGGGCGCGACGATGGCGCGTGGCGCGTACCCGCTCGCCACCGACATGGCCTTTGACGTCAAGCCCGGTACGACGCGCATCTTGTTGCGCTCCAACGCATCCAGCGAAATTTTAGCGGTGTGTTCGGTGGAGATCCACAGGAAGTCCGGCACCAGTCTTTCGACCAGCGAGGCTTCGGACTCATCGGGGAGATCGGTGCGAACCGGGCCCGGCGCCAACAGCGTGACGTGCACACCGGAGGCACGCACCTCGCCGCGCAGCGATTCACTGAAGGTGTTCACGAACGCCTTGCTGGCCGCGTAGGTGGCGTTGAAGGGGATCGGTGAATTGCCGGCCGCGGAGCCGGAAATCAAAATGCCTCCGGCCTGGCGCTCGATCATGCCGGGCAGCACCGCCAGCGTAAGATCGTGCACCCCAAGGACATTCAACTGTACCTGAGCCTTTTCGCCCGCCGGATCGAGACCCGCAACCGGGCCGAAGGTCGCGGTGCCCGCATTGGCGCACAGGATGGAGATGGGGCGCGCGGCCAGCTCGTCGCACAGTTTCGCCCGCTCGCCCGGGTCGGCCAGATCAGCGGGTCGCACGTCGACGGCGACGCGATACCTGTCGGACAGACGGGCGGCCAGGTCGTTGAGCAGGTCTTCGCG
>JARLGS010000258.1 GCA_031292695.1 Mycobacterium sp.
ACTGCGATGACCGAGTCCCAGCGGGCGTCGTCCATGTTGGCCAGCAGCTTGTCGCGGGTGATGCCGGCGTTGTTGACCAGGACGTCGGCCCTGCCACCGTGGTGTTCGGTCAGGTGCGCCACGATCTGAGCCACTGCGTCGTCGGCTGTGACATCCAGCGCCAGCGCGGTGCCGCCGACTGCGGCGGCGGTCTCAGCCAGCGCGTCGGCGGCCTGCGGGACGTCGATCGCGACCACCGCGGCGCCGTCGCGGGCGAACACCCGGGCGATCTCGGCACCGATACCGCGCTCCGCGCCGGTCACCAGCGCGACCTTGCCGGCCAGCGGCTTGTCCCAGTCGGCCGGGGCCACGGCATCGGCAGCACCCACGTAGAACACCTGGCCGTCGACGTAGGCCGACTTGCCCGACAGCAGGAAGCGGACCGTCGACTCCAGGCCGGTGGCACCCGCGTTGGCGTCCGCGGACAGGTAGACCAGGCCGATGGTGGCGCCGCGCTGCAGCTCCTTGCCGAGCGACCGGGTGAAGCCTTCCAGCGCGCGCTGAGCGATGCGCTCGTCGACGCTGCCGGCCTCGTCCGGGGTGGTACCGACAACCACGACGCGGCTGTTGGCGCCCAGGTTGCGCAGCACCGGGGTGAAGAACTCGTGCAGCGCCTTGAGCTGCTCGGGCTTGGTGATGCCGGTGGCGTCGAACAGCAGACCGCCGAACGAGTCGGCCCAGCGGCCGCCGATGTTGTTGGCGACCAGGTCGTAGTCCTCACTCAGGGCTCCGCGCAGTGGCTCCGCGACGCGGCCTTCGCCGCCGATCAGCAGCGGGCCGGCCAGGGCGGGCTCGCCGGGCCGATAGCGGCGCAGCGGCTGGGGCTGCGGCACGCCGAGTTGCTTGGCCAGGAACGAACCCGGACCGGAAGTGAGGACTTGGGAGAGGACGTCGGCCATTGCAAGCCTTTCTGAGCGGACGTGGTTCGTGAGACATTGGTGCGGCCGGAGCCGTCTGTCGGAGACGAACTTACTCCAGAGTAAGAACGGTGGGTAGTATGCCCTTCGACACTCCATCTTGCCTTGTCATGCAACGTCAGAGAACGGGAGACAGCCGTGGCCGAAAACAACAGTCGCCGCAGGGTAGCCATCCTCGGTGGTAATCGCATTCCCTTCGCGCGATCCGACGGCGCCTACGCCAACGCCTCCAACCAGGACATGTTCACCGCCGTGTTGGACGGCTTGATCGACCGCTTCAACCTCCAAGGTGAGCGGCTCGGCGCGGTGATCGGCGGCGCCGTGCTCAAGCACAGCCGTGATTTCAATCTCATTCGCGAGTGCGTCCTGGGCACTTCGCTGTCGCCGTACACCCAGGCGTTCGACCTGCAGCAGGCCTGCGGCACCGGGTTGCAGTCGGCCATCGCCGCCGCGGACGGCATCGCGGCCGGCCGGTACGAGGTCGCCGCCGCCGGTGGTGTGGACACCGCCTCGGATGCGCCGATCGCCTTCGGTAACGACCTGCGCCGGGTGCTGCTGGGTCTGCGCCGGGCCAAGTCCAACGCGGACCGGCTGCCCGGTCTGCTTCTTCTTCTCGGCGA
>JARLGS010000259.1 GCA_031292695.1 Mycobacterium sp.
CGCCAAGCAGGCCGGATCGCTGGCCGCGATGTTCGACAATCGCCTCGGCCTCGGGGTCGGCACCAGCCCGTGGCCCGAGGACTACGAGGTCATGGGCGTGCCGTTCGCCCGGCGCGGTAAGCGCATGGATGAGTGCATCGACGTCATCCGCGGCCTCACGTCCGGCGACTACTTCGAGTACCACGGCGAGTTCTACGACATCCCCAGCACCAAGATGACCCCTGCCCCGACCAAGCCGGTGCCCATCCTGGTCGGCGGCCATGCAGACGCCGCACTCAAACGCGCCGCGCGCAACGACGGCTGGATGCACGGCGGCGGCGACCCCGCCGAGCTCGATCCGCTGCTCAAGAAGCTGCAGCAGTACCGCGAATCCGAGGAACGGATCGGGCTGGCCGACGAGTTCGAAATCCACGTCATCTCTATCGACGGTTTCACTCTCGACGGGGTGAAGCGCCTGGAGGACAAGGGCGTCACCGACGTGATCGTCGGCTTCCGGATCCCTTACATCATGGGACAGGACACAGAGCCGCTGGACGCCAAGATCCGCAACCTGGAATGGTTCGCCGAAAACGTCATCGCCAAG
The DNA here is from genome assembly GCA_031292695.1 of Mycobacterium sp. GTDB lineage: Bacteria > Actinomycetota > Actinomycetes > Mycobacteriales > Mycobacteriaceae > Mycobacterium. Next base: position 584 of record JARLGS010000259.1, read on the forward strand.
GCCAACGGCTGACCGTCACCGCCGGAGCGGGCCGCTACGGATCGATGAGATGAACCGCGGCCTCCTCGGCTGAAGCGGCGCCGCCGTCGATGCCGACGTCGCCGGCGAGCAGTTCACCGTCCTGATCGCCGGCGACGAGCCGGCCGGACCGCCGGTCGCCGACCTCGTCGTCACCCCATTGCTCATCGGGATCATCCGGTGCGGCGAGCTGCATCGCCGGGTCTGGCTCTTCCTCAGCGAGCAATTCGTCGAGCGTCTCGTGATCGCGCGGCTCCCGCCAGGCGTCTGGCGGTTCGTAGCCCTCGTCCAACAGATCATCGACACCGCGGTCGATGAGCATGTCCTCCTGCGTCGGTTGATTGTCATCGTCGACGCCGTACTCGTCTGAGCTGCTCACCACTTCACTCTGCCACCGCGCGCCCTCCGGCGCAGCACCCATCGCCGAGATCGACACTTTGGCCGAATCTTCTCGACTTTTGCGGCCCGTTTGTCCGTTTGGGCGAGGAGCGCGATCACAGCGATCGACTGATGATCTCCTTCATGATTTCGCTTGTGCCACCGTAGATTTTGTTGACCCGAGCAGCGGCGTAGGCGCGGCCGATCGGGTACTCCATCATGTAGCCGTACCCGCCGAAGAACTGCACACAGCGGTCGACCACTGCGACACCCTTGTCCGCCGCGATCAGCTTGCCCATTGAAGCTGTCGCCGGATCGTTGTCGCCACCGATCAGCGCCTGGATGCAGTAGTCCACGGTGGTCTTGATCGACAACACCTCGGCCTTGAGCTCGGCGAGCTGGAAACGGTTGTGCTGGAACTGGATCAACGGCTTGCCGAACGCCTCCCGCTGCTTGGTGTAGTTGATCGCCTCCAGCACGGCAGCCTCGGCCATGCCGGCACATATGGAGCCGATGACCAGTCGCTCCCGGGCCAGCTGCGACATCAGCTGGTAGAAACCCAGGCCCTCCTGCTCGCCGAGCAGGTTGGCCACCGGTACCCGCATGTCGGTGAAGAACAACTCTCGGGTGTCCTGGCCGTGCATACCGACCTTTTCCAGGACCCGGCCGCGCTCGAAGCCAGGCAGATCATTGACCTCGGCGACGATCAGCGAGACGCCGGCCGCCCCCTGCGTCGGATCGGTCTTGGCCACGATCACCACCATGTCGCAGTGGGTTCCGTTGGAGATGAACGTCTTTGACCCATTGATGACGTAGTGGTCGCCATCACGAACCGCAGTGGTCCGCACCGCCTGCAGGTCCGAGCCGGTACCGGGCTCGGTCATCGCAATGGCCAGCACGGTTTCGCCGCTGATGATCTTCGGCATCCAGCGGGCCTTCTGTTCCGCGCTGGCATAGGTGTTGATGTAGTGCGCGACGATCGGCGAGTGCACGGACCAACCCGAGGCCGAATCGTGCGCCAACGCGAATTCTTCGGCCACCACTGCCGACATCCCGAAGTCGCCGCCGGCGCCGCCATACTCCTCGGGCAGGTCCAGGCCGAGCAGGCCGGCATCGCCGAGCTTGTTCCAGAACTCGCGGTCGACCTGGTGATTCTTGGCCCAGCGCTCCTGGTTGGGCGTGGCCTCTTTACGCAGGAACTCCGCGGCGTGCCGGCGCAGCTCGCGGTGCTGATCGGTCTCCCAGCTGGCCCGGTAGGTCGGGAAAAGCTCTGACATTGATCCACCTCGTTCACGTCATTTGCGACTATACAACTGTATAGCGTCTTGGTCGTGTGTATAGTACACAAATCGGATAGCCGCAAGGAGGTCGGATGGTCAACCCTCGGGCGACGAACGACGATCTGACCGCAAAAGCCCGCATCCGCAACACCGCGCTGGACTTGTACGCCAAATACGGCGAGGACCGAATTTCTATGCGCGCCATCGCATCTGAAGCAGGCGTGGCGGTCGGGCTGGTACAGCACCATTTCAAGACCAAGGCTGGTTTGCGCGACGCGGTCGACCAGTTGGTGGTCGACCATTTCAGTACGGCCATCGCCGAAGCGCCTACCGACGGCTCGCCGGCCGAGGTCGCAGCAGCGCGCGACGAGGCGGTGCGGCAGATGCTTCGGGCCAATCCGCCAGTGCTGGACTACCTGCGGCGGGTCCTGATGGCCCCCTCCGACGATCGGTTGCACCTGCTCAACGTCATGGTCGAACTCACCCAGCGGGAGGTCGGAGCGCTACGTAAATCGGGACTCGCTTCGACGAAGCGACCGGTGGCCATCCAGGTGGTCGCGCTGATGATGCGCCAGATGGGCGAGTTGTTCCTGCAACCGCTGGTCGATGCGATATGGGACCAGGTCGGGGCGCCGGACGACCCTCAGAAACCGCAGTTGAGCGTCACCGTCGCCGAGCCCCGACCATGACCACGACCATCACCGTCGACGAATTCGAGGTCGCCGACCCCACCGACGCCTGGACCCGAGCCGGATTCAGTGTTGACTCTGGCGGCGATGCCGCCCCGGTCTGCCGGATCGGCGGCGTGCGCATCCGGTTGGCCGGGCGGGGCCACAGCACCGGGGGCACCGGCATCGTCGGGTGGTCTTTGCGCGGTCTGCCGCCGGACGGCTCGATCGACGGCATTCCCACGACGCCGTCGGACACCGTTGCCGCGGCTTCAGCCGAACACGCCAACGGCGTCATCGCGATCGACCACGTCGTGCTGCTGTCACCCGATCTGGACCGGACCGTCGCATCGCTGACCGCCCTCGGTGTGGACCCCCGCCGGGAACGCGACGGCGAACTCGGCGGACGGCCGATCCGCCAAATCTTCTTCCGGCTCGGCGCGGTGATCGTCGAGGTCGTCGGTCAGCCCGGGGCACAAGGCGAAGGCCCGTCCACGCTGTGGGGCCTGACGTACGTCGTGTCGGATATCGACGCGACGGCCGCGTACTTCGGTGAGCGCACCACACCGGTCAAGCCGGCGGTGCAGCCGGGACGCCGGATCACCACACTCCGGCATCACGAATTCGGGATGTCGGTCCGGACGGCGATGATCTCGCCGCCTATTCTCGGCGCATGAGCGACGACATCGTGGTCATCCACACCGACGGCGGGTGTCGGCCGAACCCGGGTCCCGGCGGCTGGGGCGCGGTGCTGCGCCTGCGTCAGCACGTCCGCGAGATGTGTGGTGGTGAGCCCGGCGAGACCAGCAACAACCGCATGGAGTTGACGGCGCCGATCATGGCGCTGGAAGCGCTCACCCGCTCCGTGGTGGTGCACCTGCACACCGACAGCACCTACGTCCGGAACGGCATCACCAAGTGGGTGGCGGGCTGGGAACGCAACGGGTGGCAGACAGCGGCAAAGCAACCGGTGAAGAATGTCGACCTCTGGAAGCGGCTGCAGGTGGCGTGCGCCCGGCACGAGGTCGAGTGGTTCTGGGTGAAGGGACACTCAGGTGTCGCCGACAACGAGTTGGCCGACCAATTGGCGACCCGCGGACTGGCAGCAGCTGTCGCCGCAGCTGGCTGAATCGCCGTCTCACTCCCAGCACACGTCCCCGGGCGCTTTGTCCGGCCGTAGGCCACGCCAACTGGGCTGACGCAGCCGACTGTCGGCGGTCCGCTCGCTGTAGCGCACCTCCCCCACCAACTCAGGTCGCACAAACGTGGCACCTTTGGCATCCAGCGTGGAAAGTGGTGCGTTGAAAGGTGATTCACTGGATTTCAACGGCTCGAGCAAGTCGGCCACCTGGCTCAGCATCTTGTCGGTGAAGCCGGTCCCGACCCGCCCGACGAACTGCAGGCCGTCCTTGGTCGGCACTCCCACCAACAGCGCCCCGACGCCGCCGGTACGACCGCCCGCACCAGCCCGAAAACCGCCGATCACCACTTCCTGGGTCTGCCACAGTTTGTCCTTGAGCCACGACGACGATCGTCGGCCCGGTTGGTACGTGGAGTCCCATCTCTTGGCGACGACACCCTCCAACCGGCGGTCGCGCACCTGCTCCAGAGCTTGGGCGCCGTCACCGATCAACAATTCCGGCACCGTCAACCTGCCACCGGATGCCAGTGTTTCCAGCAGTTTTCGCCGATCCCGGTACTTTGCGCGAAGCAGTGGCCGACCATCCAATTCCAGGATGTCGAAGCACCAGAATTCGACGTGAGTGTCGGGTCCGCGGTTCTGCATCGCGGAGAAACTCGGCACCCCGTCCTGCAGTGCCACGACCTCACCGTCCAGCACGACGCGATGGTCGGCGAGATCGGCTGCCAGCGACTGCAATTGTGGGAACTCCGCGGTGACGTCGCGGCCGCTACGGGCTGACAGTCTGAGCCGGCCGTGATCTGCGTCGAGCAGCAATCGGTAGCCGTCCCACTTGCCTTCGAACGCCCACTCGTCGGGCGACAGCTGCTGCACCGACCCGTGGGTGGCCAGCATCGGTTGCAGCCGTTGCTCTTTCATCCGGCGGACCAGCCAGTTCTTGCCGTCCGTCTGGATCAGCACGTACCGGCCCGAGACGCGGGTGCCCTGAAGATTGACGATGACCTCGCCGTGTTCTCCTGAGTCCCGGAACTTTTCGGCGTCGTAGGTACCCGAGTCCCAGATCGAGACATGTCCGCCGCCGTATTCACCTTTCGGAATGTCACCTTCGAAGGTGGCGTATTCCAACGGGTGGTCCTCGGTGTGAACGGCCAAGTGGTTGACCATCGAGGTCTCCGGCAGATTCTTCGGGACCGCCCAGCTCACCAGCACGCCATCCCGTTCCAGCCGGAAGTCGTAGTGCAGCCGACGGGCATGGTGCTCCTGAATGACGAACCGATTGTTCGCGCCCAGCGCCGGTGCTGCGGCGGGCACCGGCTCGGGCGTCCGAACCGGATCCCGCATGCTGCGGTACGTGGTGAGCCGGTCGGCCACCGGCGCGTCGGCGTCCAATCCTTCGAGCAGATCACCGTCGCGGGCGAGCCGGGCCAGCACCTCGTCGAAACGCAACTGGGCCAGGTCAGGATCGTCGAGTTCATCCCAGGTCCGCGGCGCCGCCACGGTCGGCTCGGCCCGACCGCGCAGCGAATAGGGCGCCACCGTCGTTTTGGCCGCGCTGTTCTGACTCCAGTCGAGAAACACCTTGCCGGCGCGCAAACTGCGCGTCATGGTCGCGGTGACCAGCTCACCCATCGACGATTCGAGTTGCTGGGCAACACGTTTGGCCACCGCCGACGCGCCGCGCGAGCTGACCGGGGTCGCCAACGGCACGTAGAGGTGCAGACCCTTGCTGCCGCTGGTCACCGGATAGACCGTCAGGTCCATCGAGGCGACGAGCTCACGGACCGCGCGCGCCACCTCACAGAGCCGGCCCATGGTGACACCCTCACCGGGATCGAGATCGAACACGATGCGGGTGGCCGGGCCAACCACTGGTACATCACCGACGAAACGCCATTGCGGCACATGCACTTCCAACGCCGCCTGCTGAGCGATCCAGGCCAGCCCCTCCGGATCGTCGATGATCTGGTAGACGGTAGTTCCAGTGCGATGGGTGATCGCCCCGCGGTCCAGCCAGTCCGGCGCAGACGACGCGAGGTGCTTCTCGAAGAATGGTTCCTGCGCAACACCATTGGGCCAGCGCTTGCGGGTAACCGGGCGTCGGACGATGTGCGGCAGCATCGCATCGGCGACGGCCAGGTAGTAGTCGAAGACCTGGGCTTTGGTGACCGCAGCACTGGTCGCAGTGGCCGGATAGAGCACCTTGTCCGGGTTGGTGAGCCGAACCCGTCCGAATTGCTCCACGACTCAAGTATCCAGCCCAACCGCGATCATGGGCCATACTGGGGTTATGCGGTCCATCTGGAAGGGGTCAGTCGCCTTCGGGTTGGTCAATGTGCCGGTCAAGGTGTACAGCGCCACCGAGGACCACGACATCAAGTTTCATCAGGTCCACGCCAAGGACAACGGCCGCATTCGGTACAAGCGCGTGTGCGAGGTTTGCGGTGAGGTCGTCGAGTTCCGGGATATCGCCAAGTCCTTCGAGTCCGAAGACGGGCAGACGGTGGTGATCACCGACGACGACATCGCCACCCTGCCCGAGGAGCGCAGTCGTGAGATCGAGGTGGTCGAGTTCGTGCAGGCCGACCAGATCGATCCGTTGATGTACGACCGGAGCTACTTCCTGGAGCCGGACTCGAAGTCGTCCAAGTCGTACGTCCTGCTGGCCCAGACCCTGGCCCAGACCGACCGGGTGGCGATCGTGCATTTCTCGCTGCGCAACAAGACGCGACTGGCGGCATTGCGGGTCAAGGACTTCGGCAAACGCAACGTGATGATCGTGCATACGCTGCTGTGGCCTGACGAGATTCGCGATCCCGATTTCCCGGTGCTGGACAACGAAGTTCAGATCAAGGATGCCGAGCTGAAGATGGCCGGCCAGGTAGTGGACTCGATGACCGAGGACTTCCACCCCGAGCAGTTCCATGACACTTACCGCGAGCAGATGCAGGACCTGATCGAGGCGAAGATCGCGGGCGGCGAGGCGTTCACCACCGAGGAGCAGCCGGCCGAACTGGATGCGACCGAAGACGTGTCGGATCTGTTGGCCAAGTTGGAGGCCAGTGTGAAGGCACGGCAGGGCTGACCCGGCGCGATTCGTCCGAAGCCCAGCAACGCCGCCCCGCATGGAGGATACGGATCCTGTGGCGGAGACACCGGAGAGATCCGGGGCAACAGCCGAATTGACACATCGGCCGGATGGCGGTGGCGCGCCGGGCCAACTGTACAACCGCCCAGGCGCAATTTCGGCGAGAGCCGTTCCGAGGCACTGCAGTTGGCGCAGGACCGGTCCGACTAACCACCGGCCGGACAGATGTCGACCGAGGCAGCATCGATCAAATCGGCATGGCCAATCAACTGCCGAACAACCTCACTTACAGAGGTCGACAATCTTCATGCTGGCAGCCTCTCCGGACTTCAACCGGCCGGCCTGCGCTGGGTCGTTCACCCCGATCCCGGCCTGTCCGTACATCGAAATATCTTGCAGGTCACCGGCAAAGTCACGAACCGCGGCCGCCAGATCTGCCGGGGCGGCCGGGTCCAGATGCGCCAGCAGATACGTCGCACCGCTACTAATGGCCAGCCGCGAAACGGCAGTGACCGCCTCCACCGCAACCGGCTCTTGGCCGAGATCGGCGTGGGTCTGCAAGGACACTGCAGTGCGCACCGTCGTAAAGGCGGTGCATGCGCGAGCCTTCGCATCGGCGACCTGTTGCTCGGTCGGCGCCGGCGCCGCCTGCGACTCGTGCCGCGGCGGCGCCACCAACGCCCACAGCGCGACGCCGAGGGCGATCGCCGCGACGCCTAGGGAAAGCGGCGCAATCCACCTGGGTTGAACCTCCACCGAAACTGCGTGGCGCGAGACGAGTGACTGCTCCCGAACTGCGCCCTCCGTGTCCTCCGACATGCGCGCGATATTAGAGCAGCAAACACCCGCGCATCGGCAGTCGGGTAAAGCGCCGCCGAATCGTAAGCAAACATGGCGGACGTCCCTGCGACCGAGTGCGCCGGGGACTGGACAAATCTAATTAGAACGTGTTCTAGAAATTGCCCACGGCGGGGCTGATCGCTTGTTACCGTGGCTCCAACGACCACGACGAGACAAGCGAGGGACATGTGATCCTGGATAGATTCCGGCTCGACAATCAGGTTGCCGTAGTCACCGGCGCGGGCCGCGGACTGGGCGCCGCCATTGCGGTGGCATTCGCAGAAGCCGGTGCTGACGTGGTGATTGCCGCGCGTACAGAGTCCCAATTGGAGGAGGTCGCCCAGCAGGTTCAGGCCACTGGACGACGGGCCCACATCGTTGCGGCCGACCTCGCCCACCCCGACGAGACGGCCAAGCTGGCCGACGTGGCCGTGGCAGCGTTCGGCAAACTAGACATCGTCGTCAACAACGTCGGTGGCACCATGCCCGGCCCGCTGCTGAATACGTCGCCGGCCGACCTCAAGGACGCCTTCACGTTCAACGTCGCCACGGCCCACGCACTGACCCAGGCGGCCGTGCCGCTGATGCTGCAGCACTCCGGCGGCGGCAATGTCATCAACATCACCTCGACCATGGGACGGCTGGCCGGCCGCGGTTTTCTCGCGTACGGCACCGCCAAAGCCGCACTGGCGCACTACACCCGGCTGGCAGCCCTCGATTTGTGCCCGAAAATCCGGGTCAACGCCATCGCACCGGGCTCGATCCTGACCTCGGCCCTGGACATCGTCGCGTCCAACGACGCATTCCGCGAACCGATGGAGAAAGCCACCCCGATGCGGCGCCTCGGCGAGCCTGCCGACATCGCCGCCGCCGCGGTGTACTTGGCCTCGCCCGCCGGCGCCTTCCTCACCGGCAAAGTGCTGGAGGTCGACGGTGGCCTGACCTTCCCGAACCTCGATCTCCCCCTTCCTGACCTGTGAGGACACGCATGTCTTGTTTTTCGGCTCAGTCGAAGAAGCCCATCAAGGTCGCTGCGGTTGGCACCGGCAACGTCGGTCGGCACGCACTGACCCAGCTCATCAACGACCCTGCCTACGAACTCACCGGTGTGTGGGTGTCCTCGGCCGCCAAAGCCGGCAAGGACGCGGGAGAGCTTGCCGGGCTTGATGTTTCGACCGGCGTGCTGGCCACCAACGACCTCGACGCGATCTTGGCCGACAAGCCCGAGTGCGTTGTCTACACCGCGATGGCCGACAACCGACTGCCCGAGGCGCTGGAGGACTACCGGCGCATCCTGGCCGCCGGAATCAATGTGGTCGGCAGTGCCGCGGTCTTCCTCCAATACCCGTGGCAGGTGCTGCCCGCCGAGCTGATCACCCCGCTCGAGCAGGCCATGCAAGAGGGCGGTTCCAGCCTGTTCATCAACGGCATCGACCCCGGCTTCGCCAATGACCTTCTGCCCCTTGCCCTTATGGGCACCTGTCAGACCATCGAGCAGGTCCGCTGCATGGAGATCGTCGACTACGCGACCTACGACAGCGCCACGGTGATGTTCGATGTGATGGGCTTCGGCAAGCCGATCAACGAACTGCCGATGCTGCTGCAGCCCGGCGTGCTGAGCCTGGCGTGGGGTTCGGTGGTGCGCCAGCTGGCCGCCGGGTTGGACATCGAGCTCGACGAGCTGACCGAGACCCATACCCGGGTGCCGGCACCGGAGGACTTCGATATCGCCTCGGGCCACATTCCCGCCGGCAGTACCGCTGCCATGCGCTTCGAGGTGCGCGGCATGAGGGACGGGCACCCGGCCGTGGTCCTGGAGCACATCACCCGGCTGCGGGACGACCTGTGCCCGGACTGGCCACAGCCGGCTCAGGAAGGTGGCTCCTACCGGGTCGAGGTGACCGGCGAGCCGTCCTACGCCCTGGACTTGTGCTTGAGCAGCCGCAACGGCGATCACAACCACGCCGGACTGGTCGCCACCGCAGCCCGCGTGGTGAATGCCATTTCAGCGGTGGTCGCCGCGCCACCGGGCATCTGCACGACTCTCGACCTGCCGCTGATCACCGGAAAGGGCCTGTACACCGGCCCGCGTTGATCCGAACACCAGGTTTCGGCTAACCTAACTTTTCTATTCGCCTCTACGGATAGAGAGTGAGCGCATTGCTAGCCGATACCCGCGCATCGTCGCGCCCAACCTGGTCGTTACTCGGACCGGCATTCGTCGCGGCCATCGCCTATGTCGACCCGGGCAACGTCGCGGCCAACATCAGCGCCGGCGCGAAGTTCGGCTTCCTGCTGGTGTGGGTGATCCTGCTGGCCAATGCCATGGCCGGCCTGGTGCAGTACCTGTCAGCCAAGCTGGGCCTGACCACCGGTCGTTCGCTACCCGAACTCGTGGCCGAGAACTGCCGCACCCCAACCCGGCTCGCATTCTGGATGCAGGCTGAATTGGTTGCCGTCGCAACCGATCTCGCCGAAGTGGTTGGCGGTGCGATCGCCCTGCAACTGCTGTTCGGACTGCCGATGTTGTTGGGCGGTGTGATCACCGGCGTGGTCTCCATGGGGCTGTTGTCAGTGCAAAACCGCCGCGGTCAACGATCGTTCGAGCTCATCATCGGCGGACTGTTGCTGATCATCACGATCGGCTTCTTGGCCAGCCTGGTCGTCGCCCCACCGGCAGCAGGAGACGTCCTCGGCGGGATGGTGCCGCGCTTCGCCGGCAGCGAAAGCCTGCTGCTGGCCACCGCGATCCTGGGCGCGACGGTCATGCCGCACGTGGTCTACCTGCACTCGGGGCTCGCCCGCGATCGGCACGGACGGCCGGAGTCCGGCGCACCGCTACGCCGCATGCTGCGCATCACCCGCTACGACGTCGGCTTGGCGATGGTGATCGCAGGTGCGGTGAACCTCGCGATGCTGTTGGTCGCGGCCACCAACCTGCAGGGCGTCGACGGCACGGACACCATCGAAGGCGCGCATGCCGCGGTTCGCAACGCATTGGGCCCGACGGTCGCGCTGTTCTTCGCCATCGGGCTGTTGGCGTCCGGCCTGGCGTCCTCGTCGGTCGGCGCCTACGCCGGCGCGATGATCATGCAAGGCCTGCTCAACCGGTCCTACCCATTGCTGCTGCGCCGAGCGGTGACCGTACTGCCCGCGCTGGTCGTGCTGGCTGTCGGCTTCGATCCAACCCGCGCCCTGGTGCTGTCCCAGGTGGTGCTGTCGTTCGGCATCCCGTTCGCGCTGATTCCCCTGGTCAGGCTGACCAGCAATCGCGCGGTGATGGGCGAGAGCATCAACAACCGCGCCGTTACCGCCCTGGGATGGACTGTGGCGCTGGTGATTTCAGCGCTGAACGTCATGCTGATCTACCTGACGGTCACCGGCTCCGCCTGACCCGCTGACTACCTGGGCCTGTCGATTGCGGCCGCGATCTCACCGCTGCGGACCGCCACGTTCGACAACAAGGTCGCGCCGAGCCCGTGACTGTGTTCGACCGTCGCGCCGTTGAGATAGATGTCGCCGGGAGCCCCGGGCCGGGCTTCCAGCCGGTAGTCGCGAGTTGCGACCGGGCGGCCCTGCGCGTCGAACCGGTACCAGGCGGCCAGCTCACCCAAGAACGCTGACACATCCATCGCCGCATATCCGGTCGCGTACACCACTGCATCGCAGTACAACGTCTCGGTCGTGTTGTCGATCAGGTTGTGCACGCTGAGCCGGACCCCTGCGGCCTCCTCATCGGCGCATCCGACGGCGCAGGCCCGGTGCATGAACAGCCTGCGGGCCCCAGTCACCCGTTCGCCGTACTCGCGGGTGTACAGGTCCTCGATCAGGTCGACGTCGACCGCCGAATAGTTCGCCGACCGGTGGTAGTCGAGCAGTCGCTGGCGCTCCGCGAGGTCCGCGCCGTAGAACTCGTCGACCGCCGAGGGATCGAAGATGCGGTTCACGAACGCGCTGTCGTCGGCCAGGCTGTAGCCGTAGCGGCCGAAGACGGCGTGCACCTCGGCTTCCGGATATGCGCGGTGCAGATAGCCGACCACCTCGGCGGCGCTCTGCCCCGCCCCGACCACTACGAACCGGCCTCGCTCGATGGGTCCGAGAGCAGCCAGCGCGCTGAGCAGCTGGTGACTGTGCCACTGCCGCAGGCTCGGCCGCATGCCGGCAGGCAGTACTGGGTGCAGACCCGTGCCCAACACCAGGGTGCGTGCGGTCAGCGTCGACGTGGCTGCAGGCATGTCGCCGGTGGCCAACCGCACCTCGAATCCGTCGGCTGAGCCAACCACCTCGACCACCCGGTGGTCGTAGCGCACGTCGACGGCGAACTGGTCGGCGGCCCATTGCAGGTAGTCGTGAAATTCAAGCCGACTCGGAAACACGTCATGGCGCCCGATGAAGTCGACCAACCTGCCTCGCTCGCTCAGATAGTTCACGAAGGTGAAGGCGCTTCGCGGATTGCGCAGCGTCACCAGATCTTTGAGAAACGGGATCTGCATACGAGTGCCGGGCAACAACATGTCGCGGTGCCAGCCGAACCGCCGCTGGGCATCCACGAATCGGCCGCGCACGCCACGCTCGGCCAGGGCCACCGCCAGGGCCAGGTTCGACGGCCCGAAGCCGACCCCCAACATGTCGGCCTGCGCGGTCTCAGGCCTGGACATGAGTTCGGGTGAGCCGGTCGAGGTAGAGCTGGTGCACCATGTCCCGGTTGATCAGCACGACGAAATCGGCCATATCGAAGTCCGCGTCGTAGGACGGCTCCCCACAGATCACCCCGCCGATACGAAGGCTGCCGGCCACCATCGGCGGAATCCGCACCCGGCCCGGATCGGGCAGCTCATCGATAGGTAATCCGTTGACCCGCACTGGATTTCGTGGCACGACACGGAACTGCTCGGGCGCCGGATGCCGACGGAACGCTCGGTCGAGCACCCCCCGCACCAGCGCACCGCGCGGACCGCCGTCCTCCATACGCACGGACAGACTGCCGATCGCCCACTGGTACCCGGTCATTTCCTGATAGCGCAGGATGCCCGCCCACAGCATGGCCATCACCGCTCCGCTGCGATGATCGGGATGCACACTGGCCCGGCCCAACTCCACCAGGGAAGGCCGCAGCGCGTCGATGCCGGGGCCGATCTCGAAGTTGGTATCGGTGAAAATGCCGCCGGCCGCCCGGGCCCCATCAGGGGGCAGCAGCCGGTAGCAGCCGACGATCGCCCCGGTGCGCTCGTCGCGGGCCAGCAGATGGTCACTGTGCGCGTCGAACCGGTCCACGTCGATCATCTCGCCGGTGCGCGGGCTGCGAATCGCTTGTGGGAGTGCGGCGCCCAGCTCCTCGGCGAACGTCTGGTACCGCAAGCGCTGCGCCGCTTCGATCTCAGCGGGGTCGTCGGAGATCACGATGCTGTAGCGGCCGGAATCAGTCGCTGGAATGAGAACCGCAGCGCCGACCATAAGGTGTGAACGTAATCGTATCGAGCCCCGGCCGTAGCGAGTTTGGTTAATCCATAGCATCGGTATCGGCCGTTTGCCACGCTCCCATCCGAATGAGCACCGCCACCGCCGCTGCTGCGGCTGTGGCAGCCACCGCAGCGGCGGTCAACGCGGCCTCCATGCCGCTGGCACCGGCCTCCCGGGCGAGCGTCGCCAGCGCGGGGCGCAGCCGGTCGGGCACCACCACCAGCGCGCGCAGCCCGGCACCGGCGGCCAGTCCGTCGCTGAGCTGCCGGGCGGATTCGGCTCCCAGGGTCGGTACTGCGGAAAGCCGGACCGCGGCAAGCTGACCCGCATGGTGACTGAACAGTGCACCAAGCCCGGCCACCCCGGCCAGAATGCCGACCTGACGTGCGGTGCTGACTGTGCCGGTCGCCATACCGGCGTCGGCGACCGGCACAAATCGCAGCGCCGCATCGGACGTCAGCGCGGACAATCCACCCAGTCCCAGCCCGGCCACCACCGACCCGGAGATGAAATGTGTCCATGGCGTCCCCGCGTTAACTGCGGTCATCATCCACATGCCCACCGCAATCAATGCGACACCGGCCGGGATGGTGGCGGTCACCGGTATCCGCCGAGCGGCGATCATCGCCATCGGAGCACCCGCCACGATCGCCAGGGTCAGCGGCAACGCCCGCAGCCCGGCGCCAAACGGAGTGAAGCCCAACGTGTTCATGAAATACAGCGCGAGGTAGTTGGTCGACGCGATCAGCGTTCCGGTGGCGGCGAACGCGGCCAGCGAGACGCCGGCGAAACCGGGGCCGGCCAGCAACCGCACATCCAGCATCGGCTCGGCCCGGCGCGACTCGTGCACACCGAAGGCGGCCAGAGCGACCGCGCAGAATCCGCTCAGGCCCAACACGATCGGACTGCTCCAGCCATAGTGGTTGCCCTCGATCAGCACGTACACTCCGGCGAACAGTCCAGCGGTCAACACCACCGTGCCCCCGACGTCGACCGGACGTGACTGTGCGACGACACTTTCGGGGACAAAGAAGATGACGATGTACAACGCCAGTACCCCGACTGGCAGATTGATCAGGAAGATCGACGGCCAGCCGTACGCCGTGACCAGCGCGCCGCCAAGCAACGGTCCGACGGCACCACCGGCCCCCATCGCCGCGCCGTACAGGGCGATCGCGCCCGCCCGTTGTCGGGCATCGGGGATTGCGGCAGCGATCATCGGCAGCGATACCCCGAGCAGCACCGCGCCGGCCGACCCCTGCACCGCCCGCAGCCCGTTGAGCACCTCTATGTTGCGGGCCAGGGCGCACCCCGCCGACGCGAACAGGAACAGCACCAATCCCGCGAGGTACAGCCGCCGCCGCCCCAGACGATCTCCCAACGTGGCAGCGGTCAGCAAGAACCCCGCCATCGGCAGTGCGTAGGCGTCGACCACCCACTGCAAACCGGATAGTCGGGCGTGCAGCGAAGCCTGGATGTCGGCCAGCGCCGCAGCCACGATCGTCATATCCAACAACAGCATGAAGACCACCACACAGACCGCGACGAGGGTCAGTCTGGCGCTGTTCTGCAGCACACCCGTGGCTACGGCTGGTTTCTCACCTGTCGTCGGCATGCGACCTCCGTGGCTAACATCGATCGGATGTCCATCCTGACTCGGTTTGGATCAACCAGGGGCCGAATTCGATTGACCGAGCCAGCCGCGTCCGTAAGGTCGAACTCATGGCGAAAGACTTCCGGTTCGGACTCAGCCTGCGGAACACCAAGAGCCGATCTGCGGTTCAGGACGCGGCCCGCCGCGGTGAAGAGCTCGGCTACGACGTGCTGCTCGTACCTGACCACCTGGGTGCGCCGGCACCGTTTCCGGTGCTGGCGACGGCGGCCGCGGCCACCAGCACAATGCATTTGGGCACCTTCGTCTTCAACGCGTGCTTTTACAAACCAGCCCTGCTGGCCCGTGACATCGGCGCGACGCACGACCTGACCGAAGGACGGTTCGAAGCCGGGCTGGGTGCTGGCTACGTCCGCGAGGAATTCGACGCCGCCGAACTCCCCTTCCCCACCGCCGGCGAGCGCGTCGAGTACCTGGGCCACGTCACCACGCATCTGCGCACCCACCTGCCCGCCGTGCCGGTGATGATCGCCGGCGCCGGCAACAAGCTGCTGACGATCGCGGCAACGCAAGCGCAGATCATCGGGCTCACCGGCGGAGGGCCGCCTTCCGATGATCACGATCCGCTCGCCGAGCGAATTTCGTTTGTACGCAACGCCGCCGGCCCCCGCTTCGACGAGCTGGAGCTGAACCTGGCCATCACCGCGGTGCCGACTGATGGCTCCGGCATGCCGAACCTGTCGATCACCCGGCGGTTCCAGCCCGACCTGAGCGATGCAGAATTGCTGAGGACACCGGGCGCGCTCAGCGGCAGCACCATCGATATGGCCGACCGAATCCGTGAGCTACGGACCCATTACGGGATCAGCTACATCATTGTGCAGCAACAGCATTCGGAAGTGTTCGCGAAGGTCATCGCAGAACTGCGCTGAGCGCGCGGCACCGTAGCAGCCTGGGCTTCGAGCTCGGCAACAATGCCGGTAGCGACGCGCCCCGTTGCCGGAATCGCGGCCACTGGCGGAGACCAACGGCCTCGCTCTTGTCCGCAGGCAACAAGCATTCCGCGCTTCGCCGCAGAACTTTGTTCCGGCGGTACCTGTGGCACGATCCGCTCCCGCCGTACCGTTCTTGTATCAACTTCCCGTTGGACAAACACCAAATACCAACGGACCAAATCAAATTGACCGATCCCAAGGAGTACAACCGTGTTTGAAGCCGACTTCTTCTTCGACTTTGCCGTGATCTTCGCTATCGGCCTGTGGCCGCTGTTGTTGGTGGTCGCCGCCACGGGAGTCCGGTGGCTCAACGCCCGCCGGCAAGCCGCTGCGGAGGCGATGGCCGCTGTCGCGTTGCCGCACCTGGACGCCCGGCCGACGGTCGCCCGCCAACGCACCCTGGCCTACGCCGCCGGCCGCTAAGACTCCTACGCATCGGCGAATCGCCTTTCGCCCCGTACTCACAAGTTGACGCCCGAGTTACTCCCGGGGTGTGCCGGCATTTCGAGATAGCCACGCCCGCAAGGCGGGGGTGCTCATCCTATGCGTGGGGCCGGTGCCGTTGGCCCCCATGCAGCGATCTGTCGCCGCAGACGGGACCTATGCCTCTGGGCGGCGGACCAATGGGCCCTAGAACTGCGCAGTGGTAACCGGCGGGCGGGCACCCCATAAGGCCGCCTAGATGTCGTGTCGTTGTGGTCCTGTGCACATTGGGTAAGGCATTGGGGCCCAATGAAATATCGACGCGGCGTTCCGCCCGGTCGTTTCCGCGATACCTCACGGCGAACGTCGCTTACACCCGGTGCCTCGCCACCGACGTGGGTATCGACACCCAGCCACCTCGTTGCCGTTCAGGCCTGTCCAGAGAGTTTTGATATCGCCCAACCGCCGCGTCAACTGCCGCGATCGATCCCGGCCGGCACGGCGGACAACTATGTGCGAGTGCCGGTAGCCGTAGGCAATGAGTCCGTATGGCGGTGACTTTGGTCCCAGGTGTATCGGTGCGTTGTGCCATTGGCGTGGCCGATGCGTCAAGGGATCCTCATCTGAGGACCGATACCCGGAGGTACGCGCATGAATAGTCGATATGTCGGCTGGTACGTCCTCGCTGTGGTGGCGATCGTTGTCGCCCTTATCGGGTTCAGAGCCTCGATGGGCAGCGGGGGTTGGTCTGCCGCGATCGTAGCGATCGAGTTGTTGACCCTCACGGGGATGGCGGTGGCTGTGCTGGTGCGCAGACGTCGGCGCCGACGCTATCGGGTCATGGCAGCGTCATCGAATCATCCGGCCG
>JARLGS010000026.1 GCA_031292695.1 Mycobacterium sp.
CGGAATTGAGGTCGTCGATCCACCGATACCGGGCGCTGGCGCCAGCGGCGAACGCCTGCGCGGACAGGGCGAATTCGCGAGTGCGGCGCACCGGAACCGGACCGGCCGAACCATGCCGGGTACCGGCGAAATCATGGTCTGTCTCGATGGCGCGAAAATGCGGCAACACGTCGGACCAGCCCCAGCCCGGTAGTGCCCAGCCTGCGAAGTCCGACGGCGAGCCCCAGCAGAAATAGCCGCCGTTGATCGCCCCGGAGCCCCCCAACACCCGGCCCCGCACCAGGTCCGCAGGCCGCACCGGATCCTGGGTCAGCGCCGTGCGGTGCTGCCGGGCCAGGGCGCTGTCGACCCCGATGGGCAATACCCAGCCCGGGTCCGGACGGCCCGTACCACCAGCCTCCAGCAGAGTCACCCGGCACGACGGATCTGCCGAAAGACGCTCAGCGAGAACGCAGCCGGCGCTACCGGCGCCGACAATCAGGACATCGGTCAAGTGCGGATCTGCGGCTTGAGCGCACCCAGATGCCGCTCGCGCACCACACCGCCCCACAGCCCGAGGCCGTACGCGATGTCATCGAGGCGCTTGAGCAACAGGTAGGCCAGCAGGCCCACACGCTGGGTGTCGTCATCGACGGTGCGGTGCCGGCGGACCCAATCGACCACACCGTCCACCACCGCGGCGATCAACACCACCTGACGCCAGCGCCGGAAGAACACCGCCAGCAGCAACGCCACCGGCCAGTAGTGCCGGCACAGCGCCGCAGCCAGCTGCAGTGCCGCGGCCCACAGCCCCTGCGCGGCCACCGCCGCGACCTCGCGCGGTTCGGTGTCGACCGACCGCAACGAGTTCGCGATCCGGCGGCCGGTGATCGCGGCCGCCACGGTCGAGGCCAGATAGCCGACGCCAGAGCCCATCGCGAGCAGGACCCACACCACCAGCGTCCACCCGGAGATCACCAGTGGCGCAGTCTTGCCGGGGTGACGTACCGACAGCGGCGCGGCCGATGACCCGTAAAAGGCCTTGCGCGCGAACCACTCTCCCAACGCGGTGCGGTGGTCATGGCCGACCAGCGCGATCGGCTCGTAACGCAGCCGGGCCCCGGCTTCGATGAACCGCCAGCACAGATCGACGTCCTCGCCGGAATGCAGGGTCTCGTCGAAGCCCCCCACCTGGTCCAGCGCCGAACGCCGGCAGATGATGGCCGCGCTCGGCACGTAGGCCACCGTCCCGTAGGGCACCACCGGCGCCTCGCGCAGGCCAAGGTCCAGCGAAGAGCGCACCGCCTCATAACGGGCGATCAGATTGTCGGGCTCGTGCAGCCCGACAATGCGCGGCGCGACCAACGCGACCGCGGGGTCGCAAAAATGTCCCAGCAACGCTTCCAGCCATCCGCGGCGCGGCACCACGTCCGAGTCGAGGAACGCTACGAAGTCGGTCTGGCACGCGGCCAGGCCGGTGTTCCGGGCCGCCGCCGGGCCCCGGCTGACGTCGTGCCGCAGCACCCGCACATCGCAGTGGCCGGCCAGATCGCAGAAGTCAGCGGCCTGCAGCGGCACCACCGACCCGTCGTCGACCACCACCACCTGCATCCCGCGCAGGGACCGGACCAGCCGGGTGACCCCAACTGCGTTGTCGCGTACCGGAACAACGACGGTGACGTCGCGGTGCGACGGGCCCGTCGCCGGGCGCGGATGGGCCACCGTGGCATCGAGCAGGGTCCGGGCCAGCTGCGCGCTCTGCGCGTCGTGAACCTCCAGCCGGCCGCCGTCGAGCATGGTCTGGGCCGCCGGCGCCAGCCGCAGCAGCCGGGTCGGCGACCCGCCGAGCAGCGCAGCTCCCTCGCCGAGGACTTTCACCCGGCGGTCCACCTGCACGGCAAACCCGTCAGGCAGCCTCGGCCCCGTCATTGGCGCACCCCTGTCACCCGAGCATCCCCCCCGGGCCGGGCTGCCAGGCGCCGATCCGGCGCACGCAGCTTCCGACCATCTCTGCAAAGATACGGGACCCCTCGGCAGCCGTCGCGGTGGTCGGGTCGCCCAGCACGCCGACCGGGCTGACCGCCGCCATACCACCGGTGCGCAACGCGGGCAGCAACTCCGGCAACGGCGCCGTGTTACCAGCGACGGTCTCGTCGACCCACACGTCAGCCGGCGAAAGATGGAGCAGTACAGACGTTTCGGTATGACCGGCGTGCGCGTCAGCGCCTGCCGCCGCGCACGGGCACCAGGCCACGTCGCGCCCCTCCGACCGCAACAATGCGGTGGCTGCACTCACCGAGGCCACATTGCCGCCGTGACCGTTGACGAACACCACCCGGTCCGCCCAATTGCAGGCCGACCGCCCGAACTCGACCAGCAAAAGCTCCAACGCCGCGAGGCCGATCGAGATGGTGCCCGGGAAGCCCTCATGGTCGCCGCTGGCGC
>JARLGS010000260.1 GCA_031292695.1 Mycobacterium sp.
CAGCCGAGAAACCGTGAATTCCATCTGCTGCAGGATCCGCGCGCCCCGCTCCGCGGTGTCACGACCCTGGAAGCAGAACGCGCCTTCAGCGTCGGTCCATGATGAGAACTGCCGTGCTGCGTGGATGCGCCGAATGGCGTCCACGGGGTCATTCCGTGCCGCGGTGGCGCGCCTGCGTCGGCAGCGCTCCTTCAGGCGTTGCAGCCCTTCTTCCGCTGCTCCGTGCAGCAGCTCCGTCTCACCCGTCGGGTCGAGTACTGCTGCTCCCGACAACTCCGACACCTTCGGGCCCGAGAGGGTACCGGTGCGCAGTGCCTGTTCCGTGCCTGGCAGTTGGTGGAGCCGCTGTCCGACCTCGAGGGTGTTGCGGGTCTGCCCGGCCGGGACACCCTCCAACTCGGCGAGCATGACGGCGGTATTGCGGTGGCCGGAGTCCTTCCACACGCCCGATTCGTCGATCCGCGGCGCAAGTAACGTCTTGCCGGCCATGGCGAGGCGCTCGATTCCGGCGAGCAGCCCGTAGAGTCCGGCGGCATCGGCGCCCGTCAGCCGACCCGGGTCGAGCCCGGCGACGACAGTCCTCAGGATCTCCGCCGCCCCGGACACCTTCGGCCCGAGCGCTTCGTCCGGAACGTCCTCGACGGTTCGACGTGCGCGAGGAGATCTTCCTCCGGAGTCGGTGGGACGTCGTCCGGCGTCGGCCGGGTGCAATCCGGACCCATCGGGAAGGGCATCGCCGACGTCCGTGAACGGCCCTGTGGGTCCTGGGACTGCTGCGAGGTGGGCCATGGCCGCCGTCATGAGGCCAACACTCTCATCCGGGTGTGACAGGCCACTGACCAGGGGGAAGTTGGATCAGATGCGGGGACTGTAAGGAGCGGCTTCCCTGGGTCACAGGCTGGTCACAGGTTGCGGCATCACCATTGCCGTGTCGACATGGACTACACCGACGAGGAGAACCACATGAATCTCAGTCAGCACCAGGAATCCGGCCCCGAGCAGCCGGCGGACGATCCCTTCGCCGTCCTCCACAAGCGCCGGCGCGGTGTCTGGGTGACGACGGCCGCCGCGTGCGCTCTCGGCCTGGCGGTAGCCGGTGGGGCGGTCGCCGGCGCTGCGACCGGCTCATCGACGTCTACGACCACCACACCCAACCACTCCGGGTTCCCCGGCGGACATGCTGGCTTCGGTGGCACCCCGCCGGCGGCCTTCGGCACCGTCAAGTCCGTGGGGACCGACACCTTCACCCTCACGACCCACGACGGGATGACCGTCACCGTCGACGTGAGTTCATCGACCACGTACGCCGACCCGTCCGTGAGCTCGCCCACGTTCTCGACCCTCAAGGTGGGCGACCAGGTGGCGGTCTTCGGCACCGACACCTCGAACACCGTGACGGCCACCAAGCTGGCCATCGGTGGCCGGGGCGGCTGGGGTGGACCTGGCGGCACG
>JARLGS010000261.1 GCA_031292695.1 Mycobacterium sp.
ACACCCAACCGGACCCACCCCCCGAGAAACCAGCAGGTGCGCCAACAGGGTAGCGGGCTCCTCGAGCAGGCGGTAGGTCATTGAGCGGCCCCCGCAGCTCAGCGCCACCGCCTCCGGTGTGCGCGCCACCTGCGCGGCGAACAACGCCGGAATCGACACCGGCGTGGTCGCGGGCTGGGTCAACACCGCCCGATTACCCCACCCATCCAGGCGGGCGTGCTCACCCTCATCGAGCAGATCCATCGACGAGAGCCGCCGTGTGGGGTCGGCGGTCATGGCCACCAACACCCGCCGCCACCACTCAATCAGCGCCTCGATGCTGTCCGCGTCGAACACGTCGGTGCGAAATTCCACCGCCCCCCTGATCCCGGCGGGTTCACCGGCCTCGGCCCAGTGTTCGGCCAAAGAAAACACCAAATCCATGCGGGCAGTCTGGGTGTCCACCGGCAGCGGCGTAACCTGCAGATCCCCCACGGCCAACCCGGCGGCGGGGTCACTGGTGTGCCGGGCGAAGTTCTGCCAGGCCAACATCACCTGGATCAGCGGGTGATGGGCCGGGCTTCGGGTGGGGTTGAGCCGATCAACAAGCACCTCAAAGGGCACATCTTGGTGTTCGTAGGCGGCCAGGCTGCGCTGTCGCACCTGAGCCAGCAATTCGGCGATAGTGGGATCACCGGCCACCTCGACCCGCAGCACCAAGGTGTTGACGAAACAACCCACCAGGCCATCCAGTGCGGTGTCACGGCGACCGGCGACCGGGAACCCCACCGCCACCTCGCTGCTGGCGCTGATCTTGGCTAGCAGCACCGCCAGGGCGGCCTGGATCACCATGAAGCTGGTCGCGTTGTGCTCGCGGGCCACCCGAGCAACCCGCTGCTGCAGCTGCGCCGGCCAGTCCACCGCCACACTGGCGCCGCGGTAATCGGCGACCGGCGGATAGGGCCGATCGGTGGGAAGCTGCAGGCGCTCGGGCATCCCGGCCAGGGCATCCTGCCAAAACCCCAGCTGCGCGGCGATGGGGCTGTGGCTATCGGCCAGATCACCAAGCTGCGCACGCTGCCACAGCGTGTAATCGACATACTGCACCGCCAATGCGGCCCAGCCCGGGGCCCGCCCCGCACACCGGCTGGCATACGCCATCCCCAGATCACCCACCAGCGGGGTCACCGACCAGCCATCCCCGGCGATATGGTGCACCACCGCCACCAGCACGTGTTCGTCATCGGTGACGCGGAAAAGCCGTGCCCGCAACGGGATCTCGGTCGCCAGGTCAAACCGGTGACCCGCCGCGGTGTCGATGGCCTCACCCAGCCGGCTTGCCGACCAGCCGGTGGCATCAATGATCTGCCAGCCGAAGTCGGCCCGCTCGACCGGCACCACCAGCTGCTGGGGTATCCCCTCGACCTCCGGGAACAGCGTGCGCAGGCTCTCATGGCGGCCCACCACATCGGCCAGCGCCGCACCCAACGCGTCGGCATCAAGGCGCCCGCGCAGCCGCAACGCCACCGCCATGTTGTAAACCGGCAAGGGCCCCTGCAACTGGTCGATAAACCACAACCGGCTCTGGGCAAACGACAACGGAACCACCGCGGGCCGCTGGCCAGCCACCAACGGCTCCAGCCGACCCGCATCCCCACCTATGCGGGGCGCTAACTGGGCAACCGTGGGCGCCTCAAACACGGCGCGCACCGAAAGGCCGGCATCCAGGCCGGTGTTGACCGCGGCGACCAGGCGCATCGCCAACAGCGAATCCCCACCCAGATCGAAGAACGAATCGTCGACCCCGACCCGCTCCAGGCCGAGTACCTGGGCATAAATACCGGCCAGGATCTCCTCGACCGCGCTTGCCGGGGCGCGGTAAGGATCGACATCCTGATACTCCGGTGCCGGCAGAGCCCGGGTGTCGAGTTTGCCGTTGACCGTCAACGGCAACGCCTCGACCACCACC
>JARLGS010000262.1 GCA_031292695.1 Mycobacterium sp.
CGGCCGCTTCGATGGCACGCATCGCGCCGGCGGTCAAGGTGATCTCGGCCAGTTGCGCACGAACCTCAGCCAGTTCGTCAGCAGCGGCCCGCACGCGATCCAGCTGCCCGGTCAACCTATCCGCCTCGGCGCGCTGGGCCAGTTGATCCACTACTGTCCGGGCCGACTCGAACCGTACCCGACCGACATCCAGCACCGAGCGCGCCGTCGTCACCACCGCATCGGCGGCCTGCTGAGCCTGCACCGCGGCTGCCTGCTGATGCTCGGACTGCTCCACCGCCGCGGTCAGCTCGGCGATCCCGCCGGACCGGAGTTCGACATCGCCCTGCAGTCGCCGCCGCTCGTCCAGCGCGCTCTGGCCGGCTGCCGCGGTCGCCACCACGGCCTGGGCCTGCACCCGCGCCCGGCCCAACTCGTCCCGAACTCGGGCAACGGCGCCCGCGGCATCCCGAGCCGCGACCAGCCGCGCGTCCGATAGTGCCAATTGCTCCGTGGCCACAGCTAATTCAGCGGTCAGCTCACCATGCCGCCGCACTGCGTCGTCGACTTCGGCGACTGCGGCGGTATACGTGCCGACCTCGGACTGCGCAGCCTTGAGGCCCTTGACCGCTTCGGCCCACACCCCGGTCGGCCGACCCGTCTGGGTGAAGTACTTGGCGTATTCGACGTCGATACGGTCGACCAGCAGCGGCTCGGCGCCGGACAGCGCACCCTCGAGTGCGCCGGCCTGGCCCGCCGCGACGTCGAGCGCACGGGCCAGCGCATCACAACCGGCGAGGTCCACCGGAATGGTGGCCGCGGCCTGCAGAATCCGCTGGGCCTTCCACAATTCGGTGTCGACAGTCTCGGCCAGCATGGCCTGGACCCGGTCGTGCGCTTCCCCGCCGGTCAATTGCTCGCGGCGCGGCGCCAGGATGGCGAGCCGAGTCTCGGCGCGCTTGTGAAACCGCTTGTAGTATTCGAATCGGTAAGGGCCGGTGGAGATTTCGGCCAGCACTTCGGCGCCGATGTCCGCATGGGTGGGCTTGACCTGCTTGACGTCCTTCTTGGTGGAGCTGTCTTTGGCCTCCAGCAGCAGATCCAGCGCCTCGATCATCGAGGACTTGCCGATCTCGTTGGCCCCGGCCACCACAACAACCCCGCGATCGGGAAAGTCGATCTCGCGGTGGGCGATTCCGCGGTAGTTGGTCAGGACCATGCGGTGCAGTTTCATGCCGCGCTGCCCCGATCGACCAGGCGCAGCAGCAGTGCCAGCGCGGCTCTGGCGTCGTCGGCACCGTCCCCGTCGGCGCGAGCGGTGCCGACCAGTTCGTCGACCGCAGCGGCGGCGAACCCACCGATGCCCAGATCGTCGAATTCGCCATCAGCCGGGACCACAACAAGATCGGTGTGCCGCTCCCAGGTTGTCAACGCGGCGAACAACCGTGCGTAGCGGTCCAGGCAGGCATCGAGTGTCGCTTTGTCGGTGATGGTCAGCGACCCGGTGAGCGCGAGCCGGACCACGGTGCGTTCCTTGTCCGGCAGGCCATCGAGATTCAGGTCCAAATCGGCGATGTCGCGATCGGTGTCGACGACTCGGCGCAACGTGACGAAGCGCCACTGCCCCACCCGCCGGGCCTCGACCGTGACGGGTTGGCCCGAATCATCAGTGTCTATGTCCACCACGAGGACATGCCCCGAACCCGCTTCGATGTCATCGTAATTGGTGACCTCGGGCGCACCGGAATACCAGACCCGGCCGGTGGTACCGACCTCGGTGCGAGAGTGCTTGTCCCCCAGCGCCACATAGTGCACCGCGCCGCGTCGCACCGCCGCCTCGACCGCGTCCAACCGGATCAGCGATGGCTTCGTCGGATCCGGATCGAGAACATCGACCCCGCCGTGCCCCACCACGATTCGGGTGACACCGTCGGCCGGCAGGTCGGCGATCGCATCGCCGGTCAGGTCGGTGGTCGGGTCCTTGGACCGCCAGGGGGCGCCGATGATCTGCACCCCGGGGCGTAGTTCATGCACGCCGTCCAGCACGGTGACGTTGGCCGGGCACTCGGCGAGGAACAGTGCGCTGGTGTACACCGACGACGGGTCCAGCGGATCGTGGTTGCCGGGCAACAGAAACACCGGCACCTTGATCGCCCGCATGGCTTCCAACGACAGGCTGACCTCGCGCGGGTCGAGCTGGTTGTGCTCGAACACGTCTCCGGCCACCACTACGAACTCGGCGCCGACCTCAGCACACAGCACACCGAGCCGGGCCACTGCGTCCCTGCGCGCCGCCGAGTACCGCGGCTGCGCCTCACCATCGAGGAAGCGCCGGGTCATACCGAGCTGCCAGTCGGCTGTGTGCACGAAACGCATCTCGGCGTCCCCTTTCTTGGTGGTGGTCGGGCATCGTTGCCGGGCTATCTGCTTCGGCACCGCGAGTGTAAATCCGAGCACCGACAACTCCGGGGATCTACGGTGGGCGGGTGACGGGAATCCGAACGCTGATCCTGATGCGGCACGCGAAATCGGACTATCCCGAGGGCGTCGCCGACCATGAGCGTCCGCTGGCGGCCCGCGGCATTCGCGAGGCGGCGCTGGCCGGCGACTGGATCCGCGCCCATCTGCCGCCGGTCGACGCGGTGCTGTGTTCGACCGCTACCCGAACCCGGCAGACACTGGCCCGTACCGGGATCAGCGCGCCGGTGACGTACGCCGAACGGCTCTACGATGCCACGGTCGGTATCGCCATCGAAGTGATCAACGGGGCGCCGGGCGCGGCGAACACGCTGCTCGTGGTCGGCCATGAACCCGTCATGTCGTCGCTGGCACTGGGTTTGGCGGAGCCGCAAAGCAGCGACCGCGACGCCGCCGGTCGCATCGCACTGAAGTATCCGACATCGGCAATCGCGGTGCTGAACACCGACCGGCCGTGGGCACAGCTTGAACTCCGCAGCGCCACGCTGACGGCGTTCCAGGTACCCCGCTAGCAGCCCCGCTACACCCAACTGCCGAGCTCCTCAACGCGGCTCGTACCTCGCCGCTTGATCGTCGCGCGGCTACGAGTTGGTGGCCAGCGTCAGGTCCATCAACTTGCTGGCCATGCCGCAGGCGTCCGCACCCGGCCCCTGTGGATTGACCCACCAACCGACCACGCCGGCAGCGTCACTCGCCACGCCGCACGAGCCGTTGGGGTCGTTGCCGTGCATGATGATCGACTTCACGCCGGAGATCGACTTGTTCTCGATCTTGTAGTTCAGGTGCTTGGCCACCTGGGTTTCCTCGTCGAGGCTGCCCTGCTCGTACCAGAATCGTGTGATGTCGATGAGGCCGGACGTCTGGTTCAGCGCCTGCCACCGGCACACCGCGCCGACGAACGTGCTCTGGATGTCCAACGGGTCGGCGCCGACCGTCTTGGCCAGCACGTCGTTGGTCAGCACGTCACACTCTTTGAGCAGGTTGGGGTACGACTCTGCCGAGTGTTGATCGCTGCCGCCCGAAGCGCCTTCCTTCATGGCGGTGCCCTCCACCGACTGGGCGCAGCCGGAGATGCCGGCGACCACTGCCAGCACCGACAGGACCGCGACCGGTCCGCTCATAATCCGTCGCGTCATTTCGCATTCGCAATCGATTGCCGGGCCAGTTCCTTTGCCACATCGCACGGGTCGGGGAACGGCTTCTGCGAAAAGCTGATCGACCATTCGATGAAGTCATCGTCGAATTGGATGCCGACCTCGCACAGACTCTTGCCGATCATCGGGTCCTCACCGAGTGCCACAAATCCCGAGTGTCCCTGGATGTTGAGGTCGTTGACGTCCGCCCGGGTTCGTTCTTCGGTCTTGCGTTCCCGCCCGATTGGGCTGCCGCGGTACCAGGTGAACGAGAAGTGCGGCCCCAGGATGCCGCCATTGACCAGCCACTGACAGCCCACCGAGTTCTTCGCCGTGTTCACCAAGCCGGTGACCTGCGTCAGCTGCCCGACAGTCTGGTCACTGATGCCGCCGCATTCGGGAAACATCGGCCCATGCTTGGCCGGGGCGGCAGCGGTCGGACCTGCCGGCCCGGACGCTGAACCACCGCCCGTGCCGGAGTCCGAGCAGGCGGCCAACGCCGGAATCATCGCCGCGGCGAGCATCGTGGCGGTGGCGGTAAGCACCTGTCTGCGGGTCACGCCTTGCACTGTAGCGGCAGGTTTTCAGGTCAACCACCGACATGCCGACTGACCTGGTCTTTCTACATGCATTCGCGGGTGTGCCACAGTAACCGCATGCTCTGGGCACTGCTGCGGCAGTACACGAGGCCGTATCGGCGCCAGCTGACGGTGGTGGCGACGCTGCAATTGATCAGCACCCTGGCCTCGCTGTATCTGCCGACGCTCAACGCCCGCATCATCGACCATGGCGTCGCCCGGGGTGACACCGGCGTAATCGGCCGACTCGGCGGCATCATGCTGGCTGTCAGTGCCGTGCAGGTGCTGTGTTCGGTCGGTGCGGTCTACTTCGGCTCCCGCGCCGGCATGGGTTTCGGCCGGGACCTGCGGTGGGGGGTGTTCCGCCAGGTGCTCGGTTGGTCCAGCGCCGAAGCCGTGCGGTTCGGGGCACCGACGCTGATGACCCGCACCACCAACGACGTACAGCAGATTCAAGTGCTGGTGCAGATGACGTGCACGATGCTGATCACCGCACCGATCATGAGCGTCGGCGGTATCGCCATGGCGGTGCACCAGAATGCCGGCCTGGCCTGGCTGCTGCTGGTCAGCGTGCCGGTGCTCGCCGTGTGCAATTACCTGATCATCTCGCGACTGCTGCCGTTGTTTCGCGCCATGCAGCGCTTGATCGACAACATCAACCGGGTGCTGCGGGAGCAGCTCACGGGTATCCGGGTGATCCGGGCGTTCTCCCGGGAGGACGCGGAACGAGGCCGGTTCGACGACGCCAACCGAGCGCTGACCGATACCACTCTGACAGTCGGCCGGTGGCAAGCTTTGCTGCTGCCGGTCACCACGCTGGTGGTGAATCTGTCCAGTGTGGCCGTGATCTGGTTCGGCGGCATCCGCATCGACACCGGCCATATGCAGGTCGGCTCACTGATCGCCTTTCTGTCCTACTTCATGCAGATCCTGATGGCAGTGTTGATGGTGACCATCGTGCTGGTGATCCTGCCGCGAGCGTCGGTGTGTGCCGAGCGCATCACCGACGTGCTGTCGACCCGGCCGTCCATCGTGGCACCGGTTGCTCCGGCACGGCCCAGGTTTCGCGGTGAGATACAGGTTGCCGCAGCCACATTCGGCTACCCCGGTGCCGACAGCCCGGTGCTGCACGGGGTTTCGCTGACCGCACGTCCCGGCACAGTGACCGCGGTGGTGGGGTCGACCGGGTCCGGTAAGTCGACGCTGCTGTCACTGCTCTGCCGGCTCTACGACGTCACCGGTGGCGCCGTCCTGGTCGACGGTGTCGACGTGCGGGACTACGACCCCGAGCAGTTATGGGCGATGGTCGGACTGGTGCCTCAGCGCGGGCATCTGTTCTCCGGCACCGTCGCCGACAACCTCCGGTACGGCAAAGCCGATGCCACCGAGGACGAGATGTGGGCCGCGCTGGGCGTCGCGTCAGCCGAATTCGTGTCGACACACCCGGATGGGCTGGCGATGCCGGTGGCACAAGGCGGGATGAACTTCTCCGGCGGGCAGCGGCAACGGCTCGCCATCGCCCGCGCCGTGATCAGGCGGCCGACCGTGTACCTGTTCGACGACGCGTTCTCCGCCCTGGATGTGCACACCGACTTCCGAGTGCGGGCCGCACTGGCCGAGGTGGCCGGTGACACGACGGTGATCATTGTCGCTCAACGTCTTTCGACGATTGCGGCGGCCGACCAGATCGTCGTGTTGGACAAAGGTGAGGTGGTCGGCGTCGGCACGCACGACGAGTTGTTGACGTCCTGTCCGGTGTACCTCGAGTTTGCCGATTCCCAGGCGGTCGTCGCCGGAGGCGTGGCGTGACCCGGCCACCGTCGGCCGCGATGCAGGCCAATGTACAGCGGTCCGAGAATTTCCGCGGTTCGGCGCTGCGACTGGCGAAACGGCTGTCGCCGCAACGCGGTCGGGTCGCGGCGGTGATGCTGCTGGGCATCGCAGGCATCGCGGTCGGGGTGGTCGGCCCACGCATCCTGGGCCACGCTACCGACCTGCTATTCGCCGGGGTGCTGGGTCGCGAGTTGCCGGCCGGGATCAGTCGCGACCAGGCAGTGGCCGCAGCACGGGCCCGGGGCGACAATGCTTTTGCCGATCTACTCGCCGGGTCGCATGTCATCCCGGGGCAGGGTGTCGATTTCGGCGCCATCGGTCACGTGCTGACGTTTGCCTTGCTGCTGTATCTCGGTTCAGCGGCGATGGTATGGGTGGAGGCGAGGCTGCTCAACGCCATTGTGCAGCGCACCATGTTCGCGTTGCGCGCCGACGTCGAGGACAAGGTGCACCGACTGCCGTTGTCCTACTTCGACTCCCGTCCGCGCGGCGAAATACTCAGCCGAGTGACCAATGACATCGACAACGTCCAGACGTCGCTGTCGATCACCGTCAGCCAACTGGTGACCTCTGCGCTGACCGTGCTGGCGGTACTGGTGGCGATGGTGTGGATTTCGCCGCTGCTGGCACTGATCACCGTGCTGACCGTGCCACTGACCCTGCTGGCCACTCGGATCATCACCAAGCGGTCACGACAGCAGTTCCTGGCGCAGTGGCGCAACACCGGCCGACTGAACGCGCATATCGAAGAGACCTACAGCGGCTTCACCGTGGTCAAGACGTTCGGGCACCGGGCGCTGGCCGAGGAGAAGTTCCGCGAACTGAATGACGATGTGTACCAGGCGAGTTTCGGGGCCCAGTCGCTGTCCGGGTTGGTCGCGCCGATCACCACGTTCATCGGCAACATCAGCTATGTCGGGGTTGCCGTGGTCGGCGGTATCCAGGTGGCGACCGGGCAGATCAGCCTGGGCAGTATTCAGGCGTTCATCCAATACGTGCGGCAGTTCAACCAGCCGCTGACCCAGATTGCGTCGATGTACAACACCCTGCAGTCCGGGATCGCCAGCGCGGAGCGGGTTTTCGAGTTCCTGGACGCAGACGAGGAGACCGGCGGTCCAGTCGGCGTTCTGCCGGCTCCTGCGCTCGGCGAGACTGCGTCGCATGCTCCAGACCGCGTCGAGTTCCAGCGCGTCAACTTCTCGTACCGACCCGGTGTCCCCGTGATCGAAGACCTGTCGCTGGTGGCCGAACCGGGCAGCACGGTGGCGATCGTCGGGCCGACCGGCGCCGGCAAGACCACGATGGTCAATCTGCTGATGAGGTTCTATGAGCCCGATTCCGGCCGAATCCTGGTCGGCGGTGCGGACATTGCGACGATGAGCCGACGCGAGCTTCGGTCCCGGATCGGCATGGTGCTGCAGGACGCCTGGCTGTTGAGCGGAACCATCTACGACAACATCGCCTACGGGCGCCCGGACGCGACCGAGAACGAGGTCATCGCGGCAGCCCGGACCGCACGCGTCGACCACTTCGTCCACACCCTGCCGAACGGGTATCAAACTCGACTCAACGAGAACGGCGTGAATATCAGCGCCGGCGAGAAACAGCTGATCACCATTGCGCGTGCGCTTTTGCTGCAACCACGGCTGCTGATCCTGGACGAAGCCACCAGTTCGGTCGACAGCCGGACCGAGTTACTGATCGCGCAGGCCACCGCGGAGTTACGCCGCAACCGGACGAGTTTCATTATCGCGCATCGGCTTTCCACCATCCGCGACGCGGATCTGATCCTGGTGGTCCAGGCCGGGCGGATCGTCGAGCGAGGGTCGCACGACGAGCTGATGCAGCAGCGCGGCGCCTACTGGGAGATGACGACCCAGGCCTGAGGCCGATACGACGCACCTGCCGTACCTCTGCGGTCGGCAATACTGCGGCTCACGGATTTTCGCATTCCGGCCAGACTGTGAGTTTCCTGCCGGATCCCATTTCGCCAATTATCGCGGACAAGCGAGGCCGCAATATTGACGAATCCGATAAATAGTTGGAGCGACGAATTCTTGAGATTCGGGAGGCAGCCATGGCCGCCGAGCACTGCGCCGACCAGCCGTCGACACATGTAGGAACGAGCCACCCCCGGCGCCGCGAACCGTACGCATGGTTGGGGGCCGGCGCCGTGACGCTCGGCCTGGGCGCCGCCCTGGCAAGCGGGGCTGCGGTGGCACACGCAACGGGCACCCATGCCGAAGGACAGCCGAACGGCACCCACCACGACCAATCCCCCACTAGCACAACGGGTGCCGTCGCTTTGCCGACACGGCAGCGGGGCGAAAGAACCCTTATCCAGACCGCGGCGAGCACGCCCATCGCTCCGGTAGGCCACCAGAGTCACGCGAGAAGCACCACCGTCGCAGCCGCCAAACCCCCGACCATTCCTGGCGCCGCGTCATCTGTGCAACCCCTGACCGCCGCACCATCTGCACGACCCCTGACCGCCGCGCCATCTGCGCGACCCCTGACCGCCGCGTCATCTGTGCAACCCCTGACCGCCGCGCCATCTGTGCGACCCCTGACTGCCGCGCCATCGGCGCAACCCCTGACCGCCGCACCATCTGCACGACCCCTGACCGCCGCGCCATCGGCGGTTGCCACCGCTCAACCCGCGGCAGCGACCACCGCGGCGATCGGCACACCGGCCACGAGTATCGCGACTGTTCTCGGCAATGTCGGCGGGTACATCCAGACGCTTATCGCCAACGTGCTTGGCGCGGTCAACGGCTTCTCCGAGGGACTCACCGGACGCCCACTGATCGGCAATGGAGCGGCCGGCACCACCAACTCGCAAGGAGTGGGCACGGCCGGCGGCGACGGCGGCTGGCTTGCTGGCAACGGCGGTGTAGGCGGCAACAGCACCGCCAGTGGCGCAGCCGGCGGCGCCGGTGGTTCGGCCGGACTGTTCGGGTCCGGCGGGCCCGGCGGTACCGGCGGCTGGGATGCGGCC
>JARLGS010000263.1 GCA_031292695.1 Mycobacterium sp.
GGCGATGGACAGCGACTGAATGCCGAGCTGTTCCTGGGTCTGCAGGGCCTGCAGACGGGTCGAGGCGGTGTTCATGTCGGCGTCGACCAGGGCGCTGATGCCGGTCGAGTAGTTCGTGGTCAGCGCGGTGTTGAAGGTCGAGGCCGCGGTCATGCGGTCCTGGGTGGCGCCGATCGTCGCGGCGTAGCTCGTAACCTTCGACATTGCCGCCTCGGCGGCCGTCAACATATCGCCGGCGTTGGCCCCATCGCTAGCCACCACGACTCCAGTGCCGCCATATGTCGTGAGATCGAAAGAGGTCGAGCTAGTGTCGTTGGTGTCGGTGATGGCGCCGGTGGCGAGGGTCTGCACGAGGGCAGAATTCGAGGCGGTAGGAGTCGTTTTGGCGTACAGAGTCTGAGTCGTCAACCCGATGGTGTTGATGCTGCCGCCGGTCGCGGTCGCGTTGAAGCCGGCGACGAAGTTGAGACTGGCGGTGCCATCGGTCTGGGTGGTGCTCACCGAGCCGTTGAGAATGTTGAGGCCGTTGAACGAGGCGCCGCTGACCGCGTCGGTCAACTGCTTGCCGAGCTGAGAGAGCGTCGTGTTGAGATTGGTGATGCTCGCGCCCGGGTTGGTGGCGGTGGTCAGCGCCGATTCGATCGCCTTGATCGTGGTGATCACCGAGTTGATCGCCGAAGAGGCGGTCGACAGAACCGCCTGGCTCTGCGACAGCGCCGAATTGGCCGAGGTGACGACGCCGCTGTCGGCGCCGAGTTGGGTGGCGATCGACCAGTAGGAGGCGTTGTCGGCGGCGCTGGAAACCGCGAGACCGGTCGAAACCTGGTTCTCGGTCGTCTTCAGGGCGGCCTGCGTCTGCGTCAGGGACTGCAACGCGCTGAGGGCCGAGGCATTGGTGAGAATTGAACTCATAAGGGTGCTCCTGTCCGTGAAATCACGAAACCGTGTGACATTTCGGATTTGCACCGAGACGACGAAGCGGCCTTATGCCTTTAGCTCCCGATACGCGGGAACTAATCGCCGTGTGACGCCGAAACCGGCTCCGCAAAAC
>JARLGS010000264.1 GCA_031292695.1 Mycobacterium sp.
ACCAGGGCGATCACCTTGCCGTCGACCAGGTCCATGCGCTCCAGCCATTCCAGGGCCAGGTAGCGGCCCAGGAATCCGGTTGCGCCGGTGAGCAATACGGTCCGCACCTCGGACACCGGGCCTGGCAGGGCCGGCGCCGCGGCCAGCGTGGCGGCGTCCAGGAACTTGTCCAAGGTCAGGTCCGCCGCGCGCACCTCGGTGGCGTTCTTGCCGTGCACCGAGGTGAAGCTCGGACGCTTGGCCCCGCCGCTACGCTCGGCCTCGATGTAGGCCGCGATGGCGGCCAAGTCGTTGGCCGGGCTGACGATGATGCCGACCTGCACCTCGACGCCGAAGATCTCCTCCAGCAGATTGCCGAAGGTCAACGCGGACAACGAGTCTCCACCCAGATCAGTGAAGTGGGCATCGGCGGCAACCTCACCGGAGGCACCCAGCAGGGCGCCGGCGGCCCGGATGACGGTCGGCAGCGCCGGGCCGTCCGCGCCGTTCTGCCGCAGCGCGCGCAACTCATCGGCTTGACCTGCTGCGAGATCCACGTACAGCTGTTCCAACGCCAGGCCGTAGTGTGCCTTGAGCTTCGGCCAGGCCAGCTTGCGGATACCGGTCAGCAGACCGTTCTCCAACGAGAACGGCTCGGTCTCCACGATGAAGTCGCGTGGGATCTCGTAGGACTGCAGCTCGGCGGCTTTGGCGACCTCCTGCAGCGAGTCCGTGATCTGCTGCTTCAATTCCGCGGAATTCCAACGGGCCAAAGCATCTTCGGTGGGCACCACCACGGCCAGCAGGTAGGGCTGGGCGCTGTTGCCGTAGACGTAGATCTGGCGGACCAGCGGGCTGTTGTTGCTGAATGCCGCCTCCAGCTTGGCCAGCGTGACGAACTCGCCCTGGGCCAGCTTCAGCACGTTGTTGCGCCGGTCGACGTACCTGATCTGATCCGGGCCCAGCTCGGCCACCACGTCGCCGGTGCGGTAGAAGCCGTCCTCGTCGAACACGCTCGCGGTGACGTCGGGCCGCTTGTAGTAACCCGGGAACAGGTACTCGGTCTTCACCAGCAGCTCACCGCGCGGGTACGGCTGGTCGGTCAGGTAGTAGCCCAGGTCGGGCACGTCGACCAGCTTGTAGGCCAAGGTCGGCGGCCGCTGGATCACGCCGTCGAAGAAGACCATGCCCGCCTCGGTGGAGCCGTAGCCCTCCAGCAGATGGATGCCGAGGAACTTCTCGACCCAGGCCTTGAGTTCGTCGGTGATCGGCGCCGAGCCGGTCATCGCTTTGATGTACCGGCCACCCAGCAGGTTCTGCCGCATGTCGGCCATGACCTGCTGCTCGATCTCGTCGCGCTCGGCCTCTCCGGCTCCGGCGGGCACCAGTTTGTCGGCGCGGCTCTGGAACTCCAGGTACAGCATCTCCCACACCCGGGGCACCAGGTTCATCTCGGTGGGCCGAACCAGTGCGAAATCTTCTAGGAGAGTGGACAAGTCGCTCTTGGCGGCGAAGTAGACGGAGCCGCCGTTGGACAGGCTGGCGTACAGGATGCCGCGGCCCATGACGTGGCTCATCGGCATGAAGGCCAGGTTGATCGACGCTTCGCTCGGCCCGAACCATGCCGAGCTGGCCCGCCGCCAGAAGCTCGTCATGTTGCTCTCGGGGTACATCGCGCCCTTGGGCGCTCCGGTCGAACCGGAGGTGTAGATCAAAAGGGTCAGCGGGTCGGCGTCGGTGAAGACCGGCGCCGGGGCGGACGGCAGGTCGACGCCGCGGCTGTACACGTCGGCGAAGGTCTCTACGACCACGTCCAGGCCGGCGTCGGCCAACGCCGCACGCGCCGCGTCGATGGCGTCCCGCTCGTCGTCGACCTCGGCGTGGTGGTCGAACACCAGCAGCCGGGCCGGAGCCGGACCACCGACGGCGAGCTCGACGGCGTCGGCGACGTAGGCGGCGCTCGTCGCGATCAGCACGGGTTCGGTCTCGGCGATGATCGGCAGCAGCGACGACGCCGATGAGCTGGTCTGCAACGGCACCGACACCGCACCGATCTGGCCGAGGGCGGTGTCGATGACGGTGTAGTCGGTGCTGGTGAAGCCGAGGATGGCCACCCGGTCACCGGTCTGAACGCCGTCAGCGTGCAGCGCGGCGGAGACGGCGCGAATGCGGTTCCACAGTTCGCCGTAGGTGACGGTGTCGAACTTCGGCAGCAGCCGGGCGACGGTGCGGCCGTTTTCACTGACGAGTTCGACGGCGCGCTGCCCGAGAGCAACCCGGTCGGTGTAGCCCGCCAGCACGGTCTGCACGATCTCGGGCAGTCGCATTCCCGGCTTCTCGACCGCCTGGGCCACGGCCTCGATCGGCGTGGCAGCGGCAAACTGCGGGTCATTGGCGAGTAGTTCGGCGATCCGGCGGGCGAGCCCGTCGACGGCAGTGTCAGTCGACATGTAAAAAAACCTCACGGAGAAATCGAGAATTGCGCGGGACGCTTCGTTGCGTCCCAGCCTTTTTGAATTACGCCGGCGGGACCGGCTTTGTTCCGGAATTTTCCTGCCAGTTGGCTGGAAATCCGGAATTACCCGGTCAGAGCAGGCCGAGCAGCTGAAGATCGGTGATGTACTTGACGATCACCGGGGCACCGATATGCGGAATGTCTTTGTCCGCACCGATTTTCGCGTCCTGTACCGCGGTCCGGAACCGCTCCACCGGAGCCACCGACCCGGGCACCGGGTAGCTGGGCTGCTGGTAGTTGTGCAGCAACGGCAGCAGCGACGCCTGGCGCTGACGATCCGGCAGGCCGCGCAGGCCGGTCTCGAAGCGAGCCAGCCAGTCGGCGTACTCCGGAACCCGGGTAATCGGGTAGCCGGCGTCGATCAACCAGTCGACATACTCGTCCATGCCGATGCCGTCGTCGTACGGGTTCATCACGTGGTACGTCTCGAACGTGGAGTCGGACGCACCAGCGGCCACCTGCATGCCCAGCGTCGAGATGGCCTCGGAGACGAACTCGACGGGCAGCCCGTCGTAGTGGGCACGCTGCCGTTTGCCGGCCACGTCCAGTACGTAGAAGGACTCGGGCGCGATGCCGGTGGCGACCAGGCTGAACATCATGCGGGTGAACATGTCCGGCAGGTTGAGCTGCCCCGCGTAACTCGTGTCGGCCAGGATCATGTCGCAGCGGAACACCGAAACCGGCAGGCCGCAAAGGTCATTGGCCTCCCGCAGCAACACCTCACCGGCCCACTTGCTGTTGCCGTAGCCGTTGGCGTAGCCGGCATCGACCGAGCGCACCGGGCTCATCGCCCGGACATCGGCGTCCTCGACGAACTTGCCGGGCTGCACACCGCCGCCAACAGCAATGGTGGAGACATAGGCGAACGGCTTGATCCGGGTGGTCAGGGCGATCCGGATCAGCTCCGCGGTACCGAGGGCATTCGGGCCGAACAGCTCGCTGTACGGCAACACGTGGTTCACCAGCGCCGCCGGGTCCACGATGACGTCGACGGTGTCCGCCAGACGCTGCCAAACCTCTTGTGACAGACCGAGATTCTCGTCGCCCTTGTCGCCGGCGATGACCTCAAGGTGGTCGGCGGCCAGCTGCTG
>JARLGS010000265.1 GCA_031292695.1 Mycobacterium sp.
CAGCAGCTGGCCGCCGACCACCTTGAGGTCATCGCCGGCGACAAGGGCGACGAGAATCTCGGTCTGTCACAAGAGGTTTGGCAGCGTCTGGCGGACACCGTCGACGTCATCGTGGACCCGGCGGCGCTGGTGAACCACGTGCTGCCGTACAGCGAGCTGTTCGGCCCGAATGCCCTCGGTACCGCGGAGCTGATCCGGATCGCCCTGACCACCCGGATCAAGCCGTACATCTATGTCTCGACCATCGGCGTGGGTGACCAGCTCGCGCCCGGCACGTTCACCGAGGAGGCGGATGTCCGGGTGATGAGTCCGGTGCGGGCCGTGCACGACGGCTACGCGAACGGGTACGGCAACAGCAAGTGGGCCGGTGAGGTGCTGTTGCGGGAGGCCAATGACCTTTGCGGCCTGCCGGTTTCGGTGTTCCGCTGCGACATGATCCTGGCCGACACCTCGTATGCGGGACAGCTCAACCTGCCCGACATGTTCACCCGGATGATGTTCAGCCTGGTCGCCGCCGGCATTGCGCCGTACTCGTTCTACGAGCTCGACGCCGACGGCAAGCGGCAGGCCGCCCACTACGACGGGCTGCCCGTCGAGTTCATCGCCGAAGCGATCGACACCCTGGGTGTGCAGCCGGCCGGCGAATTCGTCACCTACCACGTGATGAACCCGCACTCGGATGGCATCGGCATGGACGAATACGTCGACTGGCTGATCGAGGCCGGGTATTCCATTGCCCGCGTTGATGATTACGCCGAGTGGCTGGCCCGCTTCGACACCACGCTGCGAGCACTGCCGGACCGGCAGCGGCAGGCGTCGCTGTTGCCGCTGATCCACAACTACCAGAAGCCGGAGCAGCCGCACAACGGGTCGATGGCCCCGGTGGTGGTGTTCCGCGACGCGGTGCGGGAAGCCAAGATCGGTCCGGACAAGGACGTCCCGCACGTCACTGCCCCGGTGATCGTCAAGTACATCACCGATCTGCAGCTGCTTGGCCTGCTCTGACCCGGTGATTCAGGGCTACGGCGCGATGAGCACACCTGCGTCGGACGCGGCCTGTTGCAACTCGGGGATGGTCAGGTCGCTCCAGGTGTTGACCGCACCCATGTACGCGCCCAGCCACGGCACCACTCCGGGATCGGGGCTGACGCCCAGGTTGTAAGCCTGCATGCCGGGCAGGTGGTGCTCGAGGAAATTGCCGAGGACATCGACCGCGAAGACGATGTCGTTGATCGGATTCGGGCCCCACAGCGCCGAGGCGTTGAACAACGGATTCACCGCGTTGGGGTCGCCGATCATCACGATGTCGCCGTAGTGCGGTTTGCTGCCGCCACCGGGCACGAACGGTGGCATGAACGGTTGCAGTCCGGGCAGGTCGGTGGCCAAGTACGCGGCGGTGTCGCCATAGGTCTCGACGTTGACGAAATTCGAGTTGACGCCGTTGCCGGGCACCGAGGTGTTCAAACCGGGGCCCTCGAACCCGATGCCGCCCAATCCGGTCTGCTGCGCGACGAACTGGGCTTCCCAGTCGCCCAGCGAGTGCCCGGTGACGAAGATATCGTTGGTGCTGTAGCCCTGCGCGACCGCGGCGGTTTCCACCTGCTTCTCGAACGCCAGGGAGTCCCAGAACGCCTGCGGTGTGGTGTTGGTGAAGATGAGCTGCATGTCGGCGAAGATCTGCGAGATCGCGATCAGCGGATGGAACAACAGATTGGTGCCACCTGTGGTGCCCTGGTAGGCGATGATGACCTGTCCTGTCGGCGTCACCCACGCTTTGCCGACGGCTCCGGACAGCGGGTTGAACGTCTGCAGCTGAAAACCGTTGACAGTGAACGGTTGTAGGCCGCCAGGCTGGCCGCCGAGCACGTATTCGCCAGCCGCGGCGTCCAGGAACTGACTCACCGTCGGGGTATTGCCGGTGGTGGGGCCGGTGTAGGTCAGGGTCGGCACGACCGGCACCGACGTGGGTGTCTTGCTCAGTCCGAGGAAGTCCTCGATGCCCCGGAAAGCTGCGAACAGCGCCTCGGAGACGGGCGACCAGTTGAACGGGCTCTGCGGACCGGAGGCCGAGACGGTCAGGTCCAGCACCTGCAGCACTGTGTTGATGATGCGGCCGGGCAGCTGGATGATCTGCGCGATCGGCGACAGCGGCTGCGGCGGGACCGGCGTGGTGGTCGTGGTGGGGGTGTTATTGGTGGTGACTGCCAGGGCCGCGGTGCGGATGGCGGGCGCGGTGGGGCCGGGGGTCGCGGTGGCCGGCTTGGCCGCCGCTGGCGTGGACGTGCCCACGGCGGTCGCGGGGGCCGGGTTGACCGCGGTGGCCGGCTTGGGCGTGGGCGCCCCACTACCTGACTGTGTGACAGCGGATTTCGTCGGTTTGATCGACAGCGGGGTAGTGGTGGGTTTGGCGTCCGCCGGATTATCTGTGGTTTCGGTGGTGCTGGTGGCGGGCGCGGTGCCGCCGGTGGGGGACGCGGCAGTGCCGGTCTTGGTGGTGCCGGTCGGCTGTTGCTTGGACTTGGACTGGTCGGTCTTGTTGCTGTCGGTCTGCTTGGACTTGTCGTCATTGGTCTTGGTCGACGACGTGTCGTTCTGGTGTGTTTTGGTAATGTCTGCGGGCACTTTGGTGCCAGTGGCACCTGCGTGCGCGGGCCCGGACTGGCTCGACGAACTGCCCGAACTGCCCGACGAATCGCCGGACACGGGCTCCGCCCAGGCGACGTTCTGGCTGGTCGCGGCCGCGATACCGACGGCTGCGGCGAGGATGGCCAGGCGATATCTACCCGACTTGTACCGACTGAGCCCCGCTTGTGTCCTCACTGCTGTCCCCTTTGACATCCCAGGTGCCCGTCCCCCCGACTGACGAAGACCCCAGTCGTCGCGCGCACGCAATGTTGACTATGACAGCACGTGCTGTCAGTCACGGCAAGGTCCGCCAAGGGTGCAGATCACTGCGTCAGCGCACCC
The DNA here is from genome assembly GCA_031292695.1 of Mycobacterium sp. Lineage (GTDB taxonomy): Bacteria > Actinomycetota > Actinomycetes > Mycobacteriales > Mycobacteriaceae > Mycobacterium. The sequence continues at coordinate 2,968 of JARLGS010000265.1, forward strand.
GCGCGGCCGCCGCTTCCGGCATGGGCTCGTACCGCGCGAAGGACCGGGTGAACCAACCGGCTCCGTGCGAGAGCGACCGTAGCTCGATCGGATACCGGGTCAGCTCGATCTCTGGAATCTCGGCGTCGATGCTGGTGCAGGAATCGCCGGCGGTATCGGTACCCAGCACCCGGCCGCGACGTCCGGACAGATCACTCATCACCGCACCCACCAACTCGTCGGGCACCACGATGTGCACATTGTCAACGGGCTCAAGCAGATTCACCGACGCTGCGGCGGCCGCTTCACGCAGCGCCAACCCGCCCGCCAGCTGGAATGCGTGGTCCGACGAATCCACGCTGTGGGCCTTGCCGTCCAGCAGCGTCACCCGGACGTCGACCATCGGATAGCCGCAGATTCCCCGGTCCATCTGGGCGCGAACACCTTTCTCGACGCTGGGAATGAACTGGCGCGGCACCGC
>JARLGS010000266.1 GCA_031292695.1 Mycobacterium sp.
ATCAGGTCGGCGACGGTTAGCGCGCCGCCGGCGTGACAGCCGGCTTCCCCGGCGTCGGTTCGTTCCTGTTCGACGGGGTGTTCGGCCGGGGTCGGCACGAGCGGCTCGGCCTGCCACCGGTGCAGGCTGTGATCGACCGGCGGCTCGGACAACCGCTCCCACGGCGCGGCGCCCCGGGCCGACGGTGGGGGTGCCGCGCTGCGTTGGCCAGTGCGGGGCCCCGATGCGCGCCGACGGTCAAGAGTGGCGTCGTGCTCGCCGTCACTCATGTCCTACCGGCCTCCGAAAGCTCTGATGCGGACGTCAGGGTGTCCGCGCGCACTTGTCAGGGCAGCGCCGTCCTCAGCGCTGCGGCCGCGCTACCCGTGGTCGCACGGCGGTCGTCACGCTCGTGTGGCGCCTCAAATCGAACCGCACCGAAGCGCAATGCAGCAAGGTCCACATCGTACTGAGTTATCGGTGCCGAAGCGATTTCGTGCGCGTTACGGTTCAGCCGCCGGAGTGCATGACGTCCGCGCCGGACGGGACCGTGCAGTCGTCGGGATCGATCAGCCACCCGTCGGGCAGGGCCACCCGGGCCGGTGACCCCTGCCGCCCGCGTGGTCCGGTCGCCGCGTCCGGGAAGGGGACCGTGCGGTCTAACTGATCGAGCAGCGAGTCAAGCTCATGGAGCGTCTTGACCATCGCCAGTTCGCGGCGGAGCTGTGATCCGGCGGGGAAACCGTGCAGGTACCAGGCGATGTGCTTGCGAATGTCGCGCATGCCCTTGTCTTCGCCGAAGTGCGCGGCCAGCAACTGGCCGTGCCGGCGGACGGTGTCGGCGACCTCGCCCAGCGTGGGCGGGGCGGGAGGCGGACTGCCGGTGAATGCGGCCGACAGCTCGGCGAACAGCCAGGGCCGTCCCAGGCAGCCCCGGCCGATGACGACGCCGTCGCATCCCGTGCTCAGCATCATCGCCAACGCGTCGCTGGCGTCGTAGATGTCGCCGTTGCCCAGCACCGGAATGGTTCGCACCTGCTGCTTGAGTCGTGCGATCTGGTCCCAGTCGGCGGTGCCGGAGTAGCGCTGTGCCGCCGTGCGGGCGTGCAGGGCGACCGCGGCGGCCCCTTCGGACTCGGCGATCCGGCCGGCATCCAGATGCGTGTGGTGTTCGTCGTCGATGCCGATGCGGAATTTGACGGTCACCGGTATCCGGGTGCCTTCGGTGGCGCGCACGGCGGCGGCGACGATCTGGCCGAATAACCGCCGCTTGAACGGCAAGGCCGCCCCGCCGCCGCGTTTGGTGACCTTGGGCACCGGGCAGCCGAAATTCATGTCGATGTGGTCGGCCAGGTTCTCGTCGGCGATCATGCGCGCGGCCGCGTAGGTGGTCGCCGGGTCGACGCTGTAGAGCTGCAGCGAGCGCGGCGACTCGTCGGGAGCGAACGTCGTCATGTGCATGGTCACGGGATGCCGCTCGACGAGCGCGCGTGCGGTGACCATCTCGCACACATACAGTCCGCTGACGGTGCCGACCTTGGACTGCTCTAGTTCACGACACAGCATACGAAACGCAACGTTGGTCACGCCTGCCATCGGGGCCAGCACCACCGGGCTGGCGGGAGTGATCGGACCGATGCGCAACGCCGGGCTACCGACGGCTCATCACCAGCTTGCCCGCGGTTTGATGCAGCTCGAATGCCGTGGTCCTCTTGCCCGTGCGGGCTTCCCGGTCGAGCTGGCGCTGCTTGGACACCTCGAACTTGTCGCAGGCGTGCTCGAGTTCCTCGATCAGCAGGGCAAGATCATCGCGCAACTCGGCTGACTCACCGGTGAAGTCGTCGCGCTCGAAGATGCGCCATTTCTTCAGAATCGGCATGACGACCTCGTCGAGGTGAATGCGGGGGTCGTACACGCCGCCGACGGCGATGAACACGGCTTTGCGGCGGAACTCTGGCACCTGGAAGCCGGGCATCTGGAAGTTGCGCAGGATCTTGTGCAGCGACCTCATCGCCTGATTGGGCGAAGCGTCAAACCCGGCCTCGCTGACATCACGGTAGAAGATCATGTGCAGGTTCTCGTCGGCCGAGATCTTGGCCAGCAACTGGTCGGCGATCGGGTCGTTGCAGGCTTTACCGGTATTGCGGTGCGAAATTCGCGTGGCCAGCTCCTGGAATGTGACATAGATGACCGAATCGAACAGGCTCTCGGCGAACAGGTCGTCTCGAACCTGGTGGTTCTGGCCCGGGCTGAAGCCCCGGTTGACCACCTCGATGCGCAGCTTCTCCAATTCGAATGGGTCGACCGCGCGGGTCACCACCAGGTAGTCGCGCAGCGCGATCCCGTGCCGGTTCTCCTCGGCGGTCCACCGGTTGACCCACTGGCCCCAGGGGCCGTCCAAGCCGAAGTTCATCGCAATCTCGCGGTGATATGAGGGCAGATTGTCTTCCGTCATCAGGTTCTGCACCATCGCCACCTGGGCGAGGTCGGAGAGCTTGCTCTGCTCGGGGTCCCAATCCTGCCCGCCGAGCGCGTAGAAGTTCTTGCCTTCCGACCACGGGATGTAGTCGTGTGGGCTCCAGTCTTTGTGCACGCTCTCGTGCCGGTTGAGGTAGTTCTCGACCACCGGTTCAAGTTCGCGCAGCAGCTGTAGGTTTGTCAGCTCAGCTGACATCAGGCCTCCAGTTATCTGTGTCTGTGGGTAGCACTCACTCACAATATCTGTGGCTGTTAGTAGCATCAAGTTCCCGCCCCGCGCGGCATGGCGCGATTCGCGGTAGCGGTAACTGTCCCGGACGAAACCCGCTACTCCGTTTTCCCCAGTTCGACCGACGGCACGTACGGGGCCGCCGTGGTGAACAGCATGTCGACGCAGTAGTCGATGAACTGCTCGCGCGTGGCCTCGAGCTGTCCGTTGAGGTAGGCGGTGAACAAACTCGACAGGCCGCCGACCAGGCTGGTTGCGATCATCTTCTGCAGCGCCGGATCCCCGATGCGGGACAGTTTGCGCTGCAGCAGTTCGATAAAGTTGGGCATCCACTCGGCGCCCGACCGGGTCAGTACCGGCTCGACCGCGGGCGCCAGCAGCAGCACGCGGCCGCGCACGGGATCGTCGACCATCAGCTCGACGAACTGTTCGACCGCTTCCCGCGGGGTTTTCGCCGAGGTAAGGGTATCCATGGCCCGCGTGCAGACATGGTCGTAGACCGCGCGGACGAATTCGTCCCGGTCGGCGAAGCTCTCGTAGAAGTAGCGTTCGGTGAGCGCCGCCTTGCGGCACACCGCGCGGACGGTCAGCGCCGGCCCGCGGTCGCTGCCGAGCAATTGCACACCTGCGGCGATGAGATTGTCGCGGCGAAGGGCGATGCGGCTTTCCAGGGGGACGCCGGTCCAACGGCTGCGTCGTTGACCGGTGGGCACATCGCTCCTAGGCTAAAAATGACAACGCACGTAGTCAGATTTGTCGATACAACAGGGATCCGATAGTGACTCAAGATACGTCCGCCCCCTTCCCGCTGACCAGCGACTCGACCGTCCGCGACGAGACTGGCTACGGCGTGTCCAGCGGTTGCCCGGTGTCGCCGCTGGGCTACGAAGCGCCGCCGGTGCCACTCGGACCGGATTCCCTGACGTGGCGGTATTTCGGGGATTGGCGTGGCATGTTGCAGGGCCCGTGGGCGGGTTCGATGCAGAACATGCACCCGCAACTGGGCGCGGCGGTCATCGACCACTCGACGTTCCTCATTGAGCGCTGGCAGCGCCTGCTGCGCTCGCTGTACCCGATCGGCGGAGTGGTTTTCGACGGCGACCGCGCCCCGGTCACCGGCGCTGAGGTGCGCGACTACCACACCGATATCAAGGGCGTCGACGAACAGGGCCGCCGATACCATGCCCTGAACCCCGACGTCTTCTACTGGGCGCACGCCACCTTCTTCGTCGGCACCATCATCGTGGCCGAGCGGTTCTGCGGCGGGCTGAGCGAAGCGCAGAAGCGTCAGCTGTTCGACGAGCACGTCGAGTGGTATCGCATGTACGGCATGAGCATGCGTCCGGTCCCGGCATCCTGGGAGGAATTTCAGGTCTACTGGGACCACATGTGCCGCAACGTGTTGGAGAACAATTTCGCGGCCCGCGCCGTGCTCGATCTCACCGAGCTACCGAAACCCCCTTTCGCCCAATGGGTTCCGGATTGGCTATGGGCCGCACAGCGCCAGCTGGCCGCTCCGTTCTTCGTCTGGCTGACCGTCGGGCTTTACGATCCGACCGTTCGCGAGTTGATCGGCTACACGTGGTCGCAGCGTGACGAGTGGTTGCACCGGCGGTTCGGGGACGTCGTTCGTCTGGTGTTCGCTTGCGTGCCAAGCAAATTCCGCAAGCACCCGAGGGCCCGCGCCGGCTTGGACCGTGCCGCCGGGCGCATCCCGGCCGACACGCCGCTGGTGCAGACACCCGAGCGCAACCTCCCGCCCGTCGACGAGCGCGGCAACCCGAAGCACTACTGCCCGAACGGCTCCTAGCGACCGCGGGCGCCACTCAGGCGTGGGTGTGAACGTGAACGCCTTCGAGGCCGGACTGGTGCACGTGGCCGTGGGTGTGTTCGGTTCCGTCGTCGTGGGTGTGTGAGTGCTCGTGCGTGACGTGACCGTGCTCATGCGTGGTGTGCGCGTGGACGTGAGCCTCTTGACCGGGGTGGTGTTCGTGCGCATGCGGTGCGTCGTGGGTGTGCTCGGCCATGGTTGTCGTCTCCCTACTGATTCTCGAAATGGTTTGTCTGTTGGGTAATTCCACTCAGACGGCGCCCCCGCGTGCCCGGGGGACCGCTGACGAAGATTCGGTGACTGCCTTCAGCTCGCCATCGCCGCGGTGATGACGGGGAACTCCGGGGCCGGCGTGCTCGGCGTTGCAGACGGCATCGATGACGAGCTGACGCACGTGGTCGTTCTCGAGGCTGTAGAAGATCGTGGTCCCGTCGCGGCGAGTGCGCACCAAACGCGCCATGCGCAGCTTGGCGAGGTGCTGGGAAACCGACGGCGCCGGCTTTCCGACGTGCTCGGCGAGCTCGTTGACCGACATCTCGCGCGTGGTCAGCGACCACAGCACCTGCACGCGGGTGGCATCGGCCAGCATCCGGAAAACCTCGACCACCAGACCGGCCTGGTCGTCGGGCAGCCGACCAGCGATGTTATCTGCATGCATACGCAGATACTAACGAACAGACACCGCCGGGGGTAGTCCGATCCGATTCCCGGCCCGACCTTGTGGTATTAACTAGCCTGTCTATATTTTTCCGGGGCTGGAAGGAACGAGCACCATGGCGCGCACCGATCGTGATCGCTGGGATCTCGCGACCAGCGTCGGGGCGACGGCGACGATGGTCGCCGCGCAGCGAGCGTTGTCCACCGACCACAAGTTGATCGACGACCCCTACGCCGCGCCGTTGGTGCGTGCCGTGGGGATCGACGTCTATGTCCGCTTGGTGAACGGCGAAATCCCGGTGGGCGAGGAGTCCGAGTTCGACCCGGAGCGGATGGCCCGCGGCATGGCGTGCCGCACCCGGTTCTACGACCAGTTCTTCCTGGCCGCCACGCGGGGCGGCGTCGGTCAGGCCGTCATCCTCGCGTCGGGACTCGACGCGCGCGCCTACCGCCTGCCCTGGCCGGCGGGCACCGTCGTCTACGAGGTCGACATGCCCGACGTCATCGAATTCAAGACCCTGACCCTTGGCGAACTTGGCGCCGAGCCGACCGCCGAGCGGCGCACCGTCGCCGTTGACCTACGCGACGACTGGGCAACGGCGTTGCGGTCCGCGGGATTCGATCCGCAGGCCGCGACCGCCTGGAGCGCCGAGGGTTTGCTGGTGTACCTGCCGGACGCGGCGCAGGATGCGTTGTTCGACAACATCACCGCGCTGAGCGCCCCGGGTAGCCGGCTGGCTTTCGAGTTCGTGCCCGACACCGCCGTTTTCGCCGACGAGCGGTGGCGCGCACACCATGACCGCATGAGTGAGCTCGGATTCGAGATCGACTTCAACGATCTGGTCTATCACGGCCAGCGCAGCCACATCGTCGACTACCTGAACCAGAGGGGCTGGGAGACCTCGTCCCACACGGTCGCCGAGTTGCACACGGCCAACGGCTTCGTCTATGCCGACGACGACGTCGCGGCGGCCTTCGCCGACGTGACGTACACCAGCGCCGTGCTGCGCAACAAAACGGGCTGACCGGTGTCAGCGACCTACCGGCTGAGCAGGTCGTCTCTCAGCCGGCTGGTGAGCATCTCCTGAAACACGGTGCGTGCCGGTTCGTACAGATCCTGGAACGTCACCAACACCGCATTGCGGTCGAATTCGGGGATCGCCCCCGTCGGCGTCCAGAAGCTGTCGATATCCAAGAGGAAGAACGGCCCCTGCTCGACCGGCATGGTGCGGCGCAGGTGGTAGCTGGCATCGAGCGCCTGGCCGATACCCGGGCCGTAGCGCACGATCATCGACCTTCCGGGCTGCGCTTCGCGGAAGACGGCGGCGCCCTGCCACTCGGTCAGGGTGAGGCCGGCGGGCGCCATCTGCTGCGGACCGAGCAGCGGCTCCGCGATCCAGTTGGCCCACTCGACGCGGCCGTCGACGCCCATGGGGACGTGGACCTCCAGCACGTAGCGCAGGCCGAGACGCTCCACCCCGACGATCGACGAAACCTGGGAGCGAGCGTCTATGACGCGCATCACAACCTCGAGCAACGCCTCGAAGTTGGTGTACGCGGTGGTCTCGATGGTGATCGCCTGGCTCTTCATGGAGGCGGCAAGGGTGTTGTCGCGGTTGACATAACGGACGAACCGCTCTGCCGTCGGTGCCGGGCTTCCGCCGGCGCCCATCCCCCAGGCCACGTCCTGGGCCTGCCGTTCGATCGGCAGTTGGTCGGTGAGCAGGCGTCTGAGCTCCCCGCCCGACGATTCAGTGAGGGAATCCGTTGCTGGGTGGCGGATTTCCATCGTTACCAGGGCTACGGGCGCCTTTGGGTAGGCCGCATCGACACTCATCTTGCGAAGCATAGCCAAGCCTTCCGGCGGCGAAACTCCGGCACACCGAGCGTCGTCTCAACTGGGCGCTGGCGCTCGCGCGGGACCCGTTGACTCGTGACTAGCCATCGCACATCACCCAAAGCAATGTGGGCCATCGCGGGAGGTGACGGCCGTCTGTGCCCCCACTAGGACTCGAACCTAGGACCTGCGGATTAAAAGTCCGTAGCTCTACCAACTGAGCTATAGGGGCGCGCGAAGATTCAGGATACTGGGTGCCAAACGGCGCTCGTTTGAGGATTCGGCCCGCGGTGACCTAAGCTAACTTGGCTCCCAACGTAACCATGTTGCGAGTACCCCGGAGAGATTCGGTTCTGGCCCCCTTCGTTTAGCGGCCTAGGACGCCGCCCTTTCAAGGCGGTAGCGCGGGTTCGAATCCCGTAGGGGGTACCTGACGCGGTGGCGCGGAGTTGCAGCAAGGCCCTGTGGCGCAGTTGGTTAGCGCGCCGCCCTGTCACGGCGGAGGTCGCGGGTTCGAGTCCCGTCAGGGTCGCCAGCACGGCGAGGCACTCGCTGCCTTCCGGCCAGGTAGCTCAGTCGGTACGAGCGTCCGCCTGAAAAGCGGAAGGTCGGCGGTTCGATCCCGCCCCTGGCCACCAAAGTTTGTACAGTTCAACGGCCATTTATGCTCTATCGTCGAACTGCGCATCTTCGAATCGGCCTTGGCGATGGGGCCAATATGGGGCCAAAACGAGGCGCCGCCATTGGCGCGTCTTCTCAGGTGGCCCGACTTAGGTCGTCGAGGGAGTCGAGTGCGGCCGCTATGTTGTCGAGCTCGTCATCGAAAAGATCTGCGTAGGTGTGGGCCGTGACGGTAATGGACGCGTGCCCCATAGCTTTCTGCAACAGCCGAAGGTCGGCGCCGGCCCGGCGGGATAGCGAGGCGTACGTGTGACGGAGATCGTGAACCCGCATCTTGTTCCGTCCGATTTTGGTGATCGCCGCTTTCCAGTTGATCGACCGCTTCCAGTTCTCTAAGCCCAGCCGCGACCCTCGCGGGGAGGTGATGGCCGGAGCGCCCGGTGGGCGGTTGTCGAGTCGTGCCTTTAGGGCAGGAACCAGACGTTCGGGGATTGGCACCGACCGTCTGCCCGCGTCAGATTTCGGGTTGCCCTCGACTAGTCTGCCTCCGACTTGGGTGATAGAGCGGCGAACCCGAATGCGCCTGGCCTCGACATCGACATCCTCTACGTTCAGTCCGGTCAGCTCGCCGAACCTCAAGCCGGAATAGGCCAGGATCAGCACCACGTCCCCTTGAGTCCCACAGGCGTCCGCTAGCTCGGCGACTTCTCTTGCAGTTAGGTAGGTATGCGTGGTTCGCCGCATCGGTGGGAATTTGGTTCGTGTTGCCGGGTTCTTCGCTATGAGCCGGCCGTCGTCGATGGCGTAGTCGAGCGACATCTTGAGAACCGTATGTGTCCATCGGACAGTCCGGGGGCTGAGCCCTGACGCCGACATCTCATTTACCCACCGCTGGATGGACTCGTGGTCGATCTTTGCGATCGGCCAGTTGCCGAAGCGCGGCTGGATACGCAGTCTCCAGTTGTCTTCGTATCCGCGGCGGACTTTAGCGCTGAGGTCGGCGCGCGAAGCTATCCAGGATCGGTATACCGTTTCCAGCTCGGTCCTGCCGCCTCGTGGGTCCAGGGACTCGCCGATGGCGCTGCTGGTGACCAGCTTGGCTTCGAATTGCTTGGCAGCTCGCTCGCTGCTGAATGTCTTCTTGCGCTTTGAACGGTCCGGCAACCGCCATTGCACGTCATAGCGGATGCCGGCCAAAGCGCAGCGTGCGCGCCGCGCCGCGCCGCGCATCCATGAGTTGTTCACCGTGGACGCGGTGATCGCCGAAGAACAACGCATCTTCGACATGGTCGACGAGGCCGATACCCGCGCTCGGCTGGATGTGCGCGCCGCCGATCTCGGTGACCTATCCACCGACCAAGCGCGCGCCATCCGCAACATCGCGCACTCGCCTTACCTGGTGCAGCCGCTGCAAGCGCCGGCTGGCGCGGGCAAAACGCACTCCTTGAAAGCGCTGCGCGCCGCCGCGCACCGCGCCAACAAGGACGTGCTGGTCCTCGCGCCCACCGGGAAGGCGGTCGATGAGGCGATGCGCGACGGGGCCGGCGACCGCGGGTTGACGGTGGCCAAAGCGCTCACGCTCATCGAGGACAACCAGCTTGACGTCGACCGGCGCACCGTGATCGTCGTCGACGAAGCCTCCATGGTGGGCACCCCCGAGCTAAAGAAACTGCTGTCCTGTGCGGTGGTCGGGCGTTGCAAGATAGTCCTGGTCGGCGACGCCTATCAGCTCTCGCCGGTCAAAGCCCGAGCCGGCATGTTCGAGCACCTCTGTGATGAGCTGCCGTGGTCGCAGCGCCTCGGCGAGGTGTGGCGGATGCGTACCGCCGAAGAACGGGAAATATCTTTGGCGCTGCGGTCCGGGCACGGAAACCGGCTCCGCAAAGCGGTCGGCTGGTACCGCAAGCACGGCCGGCTGCACACCGGTGACCCGATCGCGATGGCCGAGGACGCCACCAACGCCTACATGACGGCGCGCGCCGAAGGCAACGACGCCGCCATTATCTGCGACAAATGGGAAATCGCCGACGCCATCAACCGTCGCCTGCACGCCACCTACACCGACGCGACCTCCCCCGGAGTGCGGGTGGCGCGTGACCAAGACGTCCGCGCGGGCGACATCATCATCAGCTGCCACAACGACGCGACGCTGACCGTCGAGCCCGGCACACAGCACCGGCGTGGCGACCGGATCGACCAGGTCGGCAACGGCAACCGCTGGCGGGTGGCCGGCGTCGACGCCGCACGGGGCCGTATCGCCGCCGAGCGGCTCACCGACCAAGCCCGCGTCATCTTCGACGGTGACTACCTACGCGAGCACATCACCCTGGGCTATGCCACCACACTGCACGCCGCCCAGGGCGTCACCGTCGGCAACTCCACCACGCGCGGGGCCTGTTTCACCGTGCTCAGTGAGCATGCTTCCCGCACCATGGCCTACGTCGGCATGACCCGCGGTAAAGACGAAAACCACGCCTACATCTACCAGCCGATTACCGGTGAGGGCGACCATGAGCACGGCCGAGTCGCCTCCGGCGCTGAGATTCACACGATCCGGCGCGGCAACAAATACGCGGCCGCGCACTACTTCCGGATGATCCTGGCCAACGACGACCGGCCGCGCACCATGCACGCCGAAGCCGAACGCACCGATCGTGAACTGCTGCCGCCCCTGGTCGGGGCTCTGCTGGACCGCAACGACGAACGCCGCGAAGCGCGGCGCGCCGCGTGGCGGCAACACAGCGCCAAAACGCGTGCGCGTGATGCCACCTACCAGCGGCTCATACAGGCTACGTGGGACGCCGCGGAACGGGCCGCCGAGCGTAAACGCAGCGTCGGCGGCGACAGCCTCGAACTCTAACCACTTGACGGTCCGCCCCGGATTTGGAGGCTTGATCGCCAGGACGATGTTGTTCTCGGCGGCCGCGAGCGCCTTGCTCCTGGTCCAGTTCATCACGCGTCTCGATACCGAGGGTCGTCGGCTGCGCTTCGGTGATGGGATGCGGTCGCTGGCCTGGTCCATCGCCCATGTAGGACCGACGTGTTTGGCTGCAGCGCGGAAGCGTTCAGGCGCAGTGACATCCGTGACCGACAGATAGTCGCGCAGCACGACAGCTTCAACAGCGCCATCGTCATGCCTAGTCCGTAAATTGGGTTGAGGCTGGCCAAAATGGGGCCAACGCGCCAGGCTAGCTGGTCCGACCTGTAACTGCGGGCTTCGTGTCCAGCGTGACCAGCCAAACAAGCCTGCCGCGGCCGCCAGTCCGCGTGAAAAGCGGAAGGTCGGCGGTTCGATCCCGCCCCTAGCCACCACAGTTCGACGCAGGTCAGGGGTCTTTGACTCCCGGAACGCGCGAATCCGATCCGCCAATACCCCCGCGGTTATCCGCCGTTTATCCGCAATCATGGTCGGCCGCCCAGCCCGGCGAGCGCATCCGCCATGAGGTCGGACATCCGGACCGACGCACGCCACCAGTACTTACACCACACGGAGGGACGCATCCAAAACTGCCCCGACGGCATTCCATTTGAAATTTGCTCCAGGTGTGTCGAACGGCATGACCCGTCGTCTACGTGCGCCGCGACTGCAGCCGGTGACGAAGACGCGGATGGCGCAGTGTTGTACGTTGACGCCGTGGCGGCAGACCCGGATGACCTGGACGTAGAGGAATTGGGGCTGCTTGATGACCTGCAAGGTCGGGCCCGTCAAGAGCGTGCCGAGCTTGTTCGATGGTTGCTCGCGCGTGGCTTTGATGTCGATCAGATCCGTAGAGAGTTCAGCCCTATGCTGCTGCCGGCCAATCGCATGATTGGCGATGACGGAACATTGGCTTCGCCGCAGGAAATTTCGGAGTCTAGTGGCGTCAACCTTGAACTGCTGCAGCGACTGCACAGCGCCGTTGGCCTGGTTCGTGCAGAGGACCCTGGTGCTCGGCTGTTGTCGCGGGCGGATGCCGAGTCTGTTTTGGGGGCGGCGCGATTGGTCGATCTTGGGCTTGACCCAGTGCAGGTGGCTCTGATCGTGCGATTGCTGATGGACGGCCTCACGGGTGCGGCGGTGATGATGCGTCACACGGCGTTGCGAGCATTGCTGCATCCAGGGGCAACGGAACTTGAGCTGGCTCAAGCCTTCGAGATGCTGGCGCACAATGCCGAACCACTACTTGGCCCCATGGTTGACACGTTGTTGCGGCTGGCCTTGCGGCATTCCTTTGAGACAGAGGCGATCAACGCGTTTGAACGCGCCGCCGGCACCCTACCGGGTGCGCGGGAAGTCGCGGTGGCTTTCGCCGACCTGGTCGGCTTTACGCGGCTCGGGGAGCAGATGCCGCCGGAAGATTTGGGACTGACCGCCCTGCGGTTGGCAGATCTTGCCCGGGCGGTGGTCGCAAGTCCAGTCCAATTCGTCAAGACGATCGGCGACGCGGTGATGCTGGTCTGCTTAGACCCGCTCAAGCTACTGGTGACGGTTCTGGATCTGGTTGATGCCGCGTCAGCGGATGATTTCCCACGACTGCGGGTCGGACTTGCGTTCGGTCCCGCCGTCAACCGAGCTGGCGACTGGTACGGCAGCCCGGTCAATCTCGCGAGCCGAGTCACTAGCGTTGCACCGGCCGGCACTGTGCGGGTGACCGAATCTGCGCGCAAGGCGATTGGCGATCCCGCCGGTATCGAGTGGTCGGTCGCAGAAGCGCGTCGTCTCAAAGGGATACGCGGTGAGGTAGTGCTCCATGGTGCTCGCCGACTTCCCACCGGCAAGTTACCTGAAGGTGGCGAGTCCGTCACATGACCGGCGGGGCGCGGTCGAAAATCTCGTTCCGGCAGGTGCAGCTGGGGATGTTGAGTTGAGTCTTGCGTTGAGAGCATGTCCCGAGCTACCGCTGCGTGGGCAACGTAACCCAAATGAGTAAGCAGATACCACCATCGGTACATAGCCTGTGGGATTATCTATTTACTAGGGTATCCTAGTAAATAGATAATCCGGCGATCGACAGGCCAGCTCATGACTAGAGAAATTCCGCACTTCATCGATGGGCGGCGCACTACCGGCCAGTCCAGCCGCACCGCTGACATCTTCGATCCCAATACCGGCCGGGTCCAGGCGAGGGTGCCGATGGCGTCTCAGGCTGACGTCGACGCTGTCGTGGCTTCGGCAGTCGAGGCCCAGATAGGTTGGGCCGCTTGGAATCCGCAGCGCCGGGCCCGGGTGTTGATGCGGTTTGTCGCGTTGGTGAACGACAACATCGACGAGTTGGCCGGGTTGCTGTCTCTTGAGCACGGCAAGACGCTGCCCGACGCCGCCGGCGACATCCAGCGCGGTATCGAGGTGATCGAGTTCTGTATCGGGATTCCACATCTGCTGAAGGGCGATTACACCGAGGGCGCCGGCCCGGGTATTGACGTCTATTCGCTGCGACAGCCGTTGGGTGTGGTGGCGGGCATTACTCCGTTCAACTTCCCGGGGATGATCCCGCTGTGGAAGGCCGGTCCGGCCCTTGCGTGCGGGAATGCGTTCGTTCTCAAGCCCAGTGAGCGCGACCCGTCGCTTCCGGTGCGGCTGGCTGAGTTGTTCCTCGAGGCGGGCTTGCCCCCTGGCGTGTTCCAGGTCGTGCATGGCGACAAGGAAGCCGTGGACGCCATCTTGAACCACCCTGATATCAAAGCGGTCGGTTTCGTCGGCAGCTCCGATATCGCTCAGTACATCTACGCGACGGCCGCGGCGAACGGTAAACGGTCGCAGTGCTTCGGCGGGGCCAAGAACCACATGATCGTGATGCCTGACGCGGACCTGGACCAGGCGGTCGATGCGCTGATCGGCGCCGGGTACGGGAGCGCCGGTGAACGTTGCATGGCGATCAGCGTCGCGGTTCCGGTTGGCGAGCAGACCGCGGACCGGTTGCGGGCCAGGCTGGTTGAGCGGATCAACCACTTGCGGGTGGGGCACAGTCTGGATCCCAAGGCTGACTACGGTCCGCTGGTCACCGAGGCCGCCTTGGGGCGGGTCCGTGACTACATCGATCAGGGTGTGGCCGCGGGTGCCGAAATAGTTATCGACGGGCGTGAGCGCGCCAGCGATGACTTGGCGTTTGGTGAGGCGAACCTGGAGGGCGGCTTTTTCCTGGGGCCGACGCTGTTTGACCACGTCACCGCCGACATGTCGATCTATACCGAGGAGATCTTCGGGCCGGTGCTGTGCATCGTGCGGGCGCACGACTACGAGGAGGCGTTGCGGTTGCCCTCGGAGCATGAGTACGGCAACGGTGTGGCGATTTTCACCCGGGATGGTGACACCGCCCGCGATTTCGTCGCACGGGTGCAGGTAGGCATGGTGGGTGTTAACGTGCCGATCCCGGTCCCGGTGGCTTATCACAGTTTCGGCGGCTGGAAGCGTTCGGGGTTCGGTGATCTCAACCAGCACGGCCCGGCGTCGATCCAGTTCTACACCAAGGTCAAGACCGTCACGTCGCGGTGGCCGTCGGGCATCAAGGATGGCGCCGAATTCGTCATCCCGACAATGGATTAGGGCTGGCCGTATCATGCAGTTTTTTGCCCTCGATGACGACGAGCGGGTGATCACCGAGACGGCGGCCGCCTTCGCCGCTAAACGGGTTGCTCCGCACGCGCTGGACTGGGATGCCGCCAAGCATTTTCCGGTGGACGTGTTGCGTGAGGCCGCCGAACTTGGGATGGCGGCGATCTACTGCCGCGACGACGTGGGCGGCAGCGGGCTGCGCCGCCTCGACGGGGTGCGCATCTTCGAACAGTTGGCAATCGCCGATCCGACGACCGCGGCATTCCTGTCCATCCACAACATGTGCGCGTGGATGATCGACACCTTCGGCACCGCCGAACAACGCAAGATCTGGATTCCACGGTTGGCCTCGATGGAGGCCATCGCCAGCTACTGCCTGACCGAACCGGGCGCGGGCTCGGATGCCAGCGCGTTGAGCACCCGGGCCGTCAAACAAGGCCCCGGAAAAGACGCAGACTATGTGCTCGACGGCGTCAAGCAGTTCATTTCCGGCGCGGGAGCCTCCGACGTGTACGTGGTGATGGCCCGCACCGGCGGGCCAGAAAAACCGGGCCCGCGCGGCATCTCCGCTTTCGTCATCGAAAAGGGCACTCCGGGGCTCAGTTTCGGTGCGCTCGAAGAAAAGATGGGCTGGCATGCACAACCCACCGCACAGGTGGTGCTCGACGGGGTGCGGGTACCCGCGGACGCGATGTTGGGCGGCTCAGACGGCGAAGGCACCGGATTCGGCATCGCGATGAACGGCCTCAACGGCGGCCGGCTCAACATCGCGGCGTGCTCGCTGGGCGGCGCGCAGGCCGCCTTCGACAAAGCGGGCGCCTATGTGCGCGAGCGGCAGGCGTTCGGCGCCGCCCTGCTCGACGAGCCCACCATCCGGTTCGCGCTGGCCGACATGGCCACCGGGCTGGAGACCTCGCGAATGATGTTGTGGCGGGCCGCCAATGCCCTGGACGACGACGCCGCTGACAAGGTCGAGTTGTGCGCGATGGCCAAACGCTATGTCACCGACACCTGCTACGACGTCGCCGACCAGGCGCTGCAACTGCACGGCGGCTACGGCTATCTGCGCGAGTATGGTCTGGAAAAGATCGTCCGCGACCTGCGGGTACATCGAATCCTGGAAGGAACCAACGAAATCATGCGGGTGGTCATCGGTCGGGCGCAGGCCGCGCGGTTCCGCGCCACCGCGTAGAAAGGTCACGATGACCGAACTTTTCAGCATCGCGTTCCTGGGTTTGGGCAACATGGGTGCGCCGATGGCGGCGAATCTGATCGGCGCCGGCCATATTGTGCGCGGATTCGACCCGGTGCCTGCGGCGGCGGCTGCAGCAGCCGCGGCCGGCGCTTCGGTATTCGACACCGCTGCCGACGCGGTGGCCCAGGCCGACGTGATCATCACGATGCTGCCCAACGGTGACGTGGTGAAGCGCTGCTACGCCGAGATACTGCCCGCCGCACCAGCGGGTGCTTTGCTGATCGACAGCTCCACGATCTCGGTCAACGACGCTCGTGAGGTGCACGCATTGGCAGGCTCCCACGGCTTCCCCCAGCTCGACGCACCGGTTTCCGGCGGGGTCAAGGGTGCCGTGGCCGGGACGCTGGCGTTCATGGTCGGGGGCCAGGAGTCCGCGGTTCAGCAGGCCCGGCCGGTTCTGGAACCCATGGCGGGCAAGATCATTCACTGCGGGAAAGCCGGTGCGGGACAGGCCGCCAAGGTATGCAACAACATGGTGCTGGCAGTACAACAGATCGCGATCGGCGAGGCGTTCGTATTGGCCGACAAGCTCGGGCTGTCGGCGCAGTCGCTGTTCGACGTCATCACCGGCGCGACCGGCAACTGCTGGGCGGTGCACACCAACTGCCCGGTGCCAGGCCCGGTCCCGACCTCGCCGGCCAACAACGACTTCAAACCGGGGTTCGCGACCGCGCTGATGAACAAGGACTTGGGCCTGGCCATGGACGCGGTGGCCTCGACCGGTTCGGCGGCCCCGCTAGGCAGCCACGCCGCCGAGATCTACGCCAAATTCGCCGCCGACCACGCCGACAAGGATTTCAGCGCGGTGATCGAAACACTCCGCAACAGCTGAATCAGAAGTCCCCGGCGTTGTGCCGCAACGTTTCGATCGACGACAGGGACGCCAACTTCTGTCTTCGATTGGGCCATGCGGCCGTTCATGCGGGCATGTCAGGTAAGGCCGACGTTGTCATTGGTTCCTGGCGCCGCCGATTGACCCACGTACCGATCCCGTTGGCGGTCTCATCCAGAAAGAAGGTTGACACCGATAGCTACCTGTGGCTGACGGTGCTGTCAGCGATAGGTCAGGACGACGGTCTGCTGTCCGAGGTGAGCGGTGCGTCCTAAAGTTGTTGTGCTGCTGTACAAACGGCGTCGATGCGCTGTCAGGTGCGGACGACCCGACGAGTTCCGCTAACTCCGTGCTGTGGCGGATCGTAGAGGGCTAAGCGCGTCACTGCGGGTATTAGGCGCCAATCCGGGCCGTATCGCCGCTTGGCCCGCTTCTTTGGCCAACATCACCCCCACGATGCGCCGAGCGCGCAGGGCGGCAGCGTCCGCACGGAACTCCACCCCACCTCGCCATCTGTCATATCCGGAGTGGTTGGACGCCATCTCGAGTATTGCAGTGTCGCGTTCGGCAACCCCCGACAGGAACGACCTCAATCGGGTGGTCACCTCATCACGATCGGTGCGATAGTTGCGTGACGCCTGCATGACCACATGAGTTGATGTTTCGGTCTCGGGCGTGATGGCGTGGGTTCGGGTGGTGGTGTACAGCTGGCCATCCTCGGTTGCAATCTCCCAGTATTGGCGATGCATGGCCGGCGAGACGAACGTGCCGCTCTCGCGATGCTTATACGTGAGGGCCGGGTCGAGCCCGGTGGCGTCGGCCTGCCAGCCGGCGAGTCCAAGTTCCGGCAAGAGCCGAGTGTAGGACACGGCTGTTTCGGTCACCTCGACGTCACTGAATGCCGGCATACTGTCAAGTCCCGCGGGCAGGTCAGTTCCGTGAACGACGGGTGCGTAGCTGAAGTCCATATAGTGTTCGTGAACCATCATGTAATTGGCGCTTATTCGCCAGGTACTGGCAAATGTTGTCCAGGCCGGGTCGTTGATCCACCGTGTGCGTGGCGGTTCGCTGCCTGCAGCAGCGGCGGGTTTTCCCAGCCAGATCCAGACGAAAGGCGGTTGCTCAAGGACGGGAAACCTGCGCACCCGCATCCCAGTCGGGACTTGGGTCTGAGACGGAATATGAATGCACTTCCCGTCGGTGTCGTAGGTGCAACCGTGGTAACCGCAGACCAGTCGATCTCCGTCGACGCTGCTGTGCGACAACGGAAACGCCCGGTGCGCGCAGCGGTTCACGAACGCGGTGACTTGCCCACTGGCCCCGCGCCACAGCACAACCTCCTCGCCGAGCAGGCGTCGACCCAACGGTGATTCAGCGATCTCGTCGCTGGTGGCCGCTACGTACCAGCACTGCTTCGGGTAGTTGGTCTTGGCAGTCTTCACAGGTCCAGTACCAGCCTTTCGGTGCGCGAGCGCGAGACACAGACCAGCATCACTTCGCCAGCGGCTTTCTCAGCATCGGTGAGCACGGAGTCGCGGTGATCCGGCGTTCCCTCCAGCACCCTCGCTTCGCAGGTGCCGCAGACGCCTTCATAGCAACTGCCCAGAATTGGGATGCCCTTTTCCTCAAGGACTTCCAGGATCGACTGGTCTGATGTTATCTCGAAAGTAACCCCGGAACGTTGGCACACCACCTCAAACTGATCGAGCGCTTCAGCGGCTTCCTCTGCGGTGGGCGCCTTGGCGGCGAACCTTTCGATATGAAGGATTCCCGCCGGCCAGTGGGCGCTGTGCTGCTCCACCGCCCCGAGCAGTGCTTCGGGTCCACAGCAGTAGACCAATGTGTTGTCTTCGGGGTTTTTGAAAAGCGATTCCAGGTCGAGAAGACCCCGTTCGTCCTGAGGCCACACGGTGACGCGCTCGGGGTAGCGCTCGGCAAGGTCCTCCGCGAAGGCCATCGACGCTCGGGTCCGCCCGCCGTAGAGCAGTGTCCAGTCATTGCCTGCACGTTCGGCAGCCTCAATCATCGCCAAGATCGGGGTGATGCCGATTCCTCCCGCGATGAACCGGTAGTGCTGCGCGTCGACCAGCGGAAAATGGTTGCGCGGGCCACGGACGCGCACAGTGGCGCCCTCGTTGAGGTTCTGGTGAACGTACCGCGAGCCACCACGGGAGTTGGGATCGAGTAAGACCCCGACGCGCCACACCCCCGAATCGAGGGGATCACCGCACAGCGAATATTGGCGCGTCAGGCCGTCGTCGAGAATCAAGTCGATATGGGCTCCTGGTCCCCAGCGTGGCAGGTCCTCGTTTTCCGGATGGGCAAGCTCAAGTACCACCACACCTTCTGCGGGTGTGCTGCGGCGCCGAACAATCAGATCGGTTGCGAATTCATGGACGCTGGCACTGGGGTTGGCAACGACGGCCGCAGACATTGGTTGGTTACTCCGATCCGCGAGGTGGCGCGAAATCAGCTCGACGCCAGTCGTATTGCTCTTCTCATGGCGAGCAGGGCGCTACTGGGGCGTGGCCGGTGGTTGGGCGGCAGCCGGCGGAGGCGGCAGGTAGATGGTCTTGTAGACCTGAAACGCCTGCAGCCCCTCCGGGCCTAGTTCGCGCCCCATGCCGCTTTCCTTGATGCCGCCGAACGGGGCGACGGGGTCATTGACGTAGTGGTTGACCCCGACAGTCCCCGAATGCACGCGCCGGGCGACGTTGGTGGCTCGTTCTGGATCCGATGACCACACGCTGCCACCGAGGCCGTAGACACTGTCGTTGGCGATCGCGATCGCCTCGTCTTCGTCAGAGTATGGAATCAGCGACAGCACTGGGCCGAAGATCTCTTCACGTGCCACAGTCGCGTTGTTGTCCAAGTCGGCGAAGATGGTGGGTTCCAGGAACCAGCCCCGGTCAAACGGTCGCGAACCGCCGGTGGTCATTCGGCCTTCACTCTTGCCTTTGGCGATGTAGCCCTCGACTCGCTCGCGCTGGCGCTCCGATACCAGTGGGCCGACCTTGGTTTCGGGATCGAGAGGATCGCCCACCTTCAGCGATCGCGCCAAATCGGTAATCGTGTCGACGATCTCCGGGTACCGGCTGCGTGGGATCAGCACCCGGGTGTTGAGCCAGCAGATTTGCCCGTTGTTGAGCAGGGTGACCCCGAAGAACTGCTCGATCGAGGCGGACAGGTCGGCGTCGTCGAGCACGATCGCCGCGGACTTGCCGCCGAGTTCGAGGGTGACCGGCCGCAGCAGGCGTCCGCACGCTTCCGCAATCCAGCGGCCCGCGGCGGTGGAACCGGTGAACGACACCTTGTCCACACCGGGGTGTTCGACCAGATAGGCGCCCACGTCACGGCCCCCGGGAATCACGTTGAGGACACCGTCGGGCAGACCTGCTGCGGCGGCGGCCTCGGCCATGAGGAACGCGTCGAGCACGGTTTCCTCGGCCGGCTTGAGGACCATGGTGCAGCCAGCGGCCAGCGCAGGTGCGATTTTGAGGAACGAAATCCCCTGCGGCACATTCCACGGCACGATCGCGCCGACGACGCCGATGGGATCCTTCGACACCAGCGATATGCCCCCGAACAAGCCGAGACGCTCTTCCTCGACCGGTGCACTGGTCATCAGGCCGCTGTAATAGCGCACCAGCAGCGCCGGAAAACCGGCCTCGAACTGGTGGGCCAGCCAGATCGGCATCCCGTTCTGCATCGAAACCCGGCGTGCTGTTTCGGCGCCGCGGGCTTCCAGTTCCGCTGCGAACTTTTCGAGCACATCAGCGCGCTCCTTGGGATCCCAATTCGCCCATCCGTCGGGGGCGTCGAACGCTGTCCTGGCCGCCGCAACGGCCGCGTCGATATCGGCCTCTTTGCCGCGGGGCACCGAACCTATCCGCTCCTCAGTCGCCGGAGAGTGGACCTCGATGGTGTCGTGGCCGGAGGGCGAGGTCCACGTGCCGGCGATGTAAAGCTGCGGATAATCGATCTGCGGATAATCGATCGTTGTCATGGTTATCTCAGCCGTTCAGGAGAGGGTGATCTTTGCGGGCAGGTGCTTCAGGCCGCCGACGAAATTGGTCTGCGTCACGCTGCCGGGTCCAAGCAGCTCGATCGACTCCAGGCGGGGCAGCAGTTCTTCGAACATCACCTTCAATTCCTGTTTGGCCAGGTGCTGGCCGACGCACGTGTGCGCACCGAAGCCGAACGCGAGGTGGTTGTTGGGCTTGCGGTCGATGTCGAACTCGTCGGGGTGGTCAAAGACCTCCTCGTCGCGGCAGCCCGACTGGAACAGCGGCATAACCCGGTCACCGGCTTTGATGGTCTGTCCGCGCATCGTGTGGTCCTTGAGCGCACGGCGCATGAAGTGCTTGACCGGTGCCACGTACCGCAAACCCTCCTGAATCAAATCGGGCACCAAACTCATGTCAGCTTTGACGCGAGCCAGCACGTCCGGGTGCAGGGCCAGCTGCTGCAGCGTGCCGGCCAGGGTCGCCGACGTGGTGTCGTGACCGGCGGTGAAGATGGCCGTGTACCAGCCGTAGACGAAGGACTTGGGCCAGTACTCACCGTCGGCCTGCTTGGCGCAGGCGACCGCCGAGGCCAGGTCATCGCGAGGATGGGCGCGGCGGTCCTCGGCCAATACATCGAAGTAGGCGAAGAAGTCCTGGATGGTGGCCGAAAACTGTTGGGCCATCGCCTCTGGGCTCAGCACCTCGACGTCGTCGCGCTGGTGCTCCGGATCGGCGGTGCCGAAGAACTCCTGGGTGAGCGCCATCATCCGCGGCTCGTCCTCCCGCGGCACCCCCACCAGGGTCATCACCACGTGCAGCGGGTAGCCCAGAGCCCAGTCGTCGAGAAGGTCGATCTCGCCGCGGGCGGAGAGCTTCTCAAGCTGGTCGACTGACTCCTTGGCGAGGTCGCGGATCTGGCCTTCCAATTTCTTGACCGAGGGGGGCTTGAAATAGTTGAAAGCCATGTTTTTGGCATGCGTGTGCTCGGGTGGGTCTATGTACGGCAGGGCGTCGAGGATGCGCAGGCTGCCGCCGAGGAGTTGCTTGGTGAACTCGTCACCGGCGGTGTTTTGCAGGATCGGGTTGTGCGAGCCCGGATTCTCGGGGCCCCCGCCGGCGGCAAAGACTTCCGAGAGACTCTCGACTTCCTGTATGTCGGCGTGCTTGCTGATCAGCCAGACGGGGTCGTAGCCCTCGACGAGGGCCTTCGCCACCGGCATGTTGTTGCGCAGCCATTTGTAAGCGTCATACAGCGCGGTGAGGTCAGCGTGGCCCTCGGGGAGCACGATCTGGCGCGCGATGTTGTCGGGGAGAACCGCTGATTCGGTGGGCTGGGTGATCGTCACCGGTGTCCTCTTTCTACTGGGGTGAGACTTAGCGTGTCCACGAGACAGCGTGGGCGGGCTGGTTTGACTTAAGTCTCATCGCGAGGGACTTCTTTGTGCGTCACCATGACGGGGGGTGATCGCTCCCGCGTTAGGGGTATGGGTGCCCGGTCGCCGTCCAGAACGACACTTGACGGCCGTCAATCCGCCGGACAGCCGTCATTGATCCATTGCTCGATATCGCTGATTTCCTCAGCTGCCACAGGATCAAGGTACGCAGGCATTTGGGGTGTCACGGCGCCTGCGGGAGGGTCGTCCAGGTCGGAGCCAAACGGTGCTTCGCCTTTCAACGACAACACCAGGTTTGAGTGCGCGCCGTCGCCGAGAGTCACGAGTGGCCGTCCGCCGACCTTCATTGCGACGAATCGGTCTCGGGTGACATCTCGCCAGAAGGGGCCGTGGGAGGCTACGTCGGCGTCCGGCCCGCCAACCGACTTGTCGAGGATTGCGATGACGTCATCAAAGGTCATGTGTTCTTTCCTTCCGCCCTCTCTGGTTGATCTTTCTTCCGATGGGTCCCGGGTAGCCGAACGTGTCAGTGGATCGATACGCAGGTGTCTCCACGTCAGCCGACTTGCGCAAGAGCGGTCACCTCCTCGAAACCTTCACGGAGGCAGGTCGAGAACGCCGCGGCGTCGGCGATGGCCTCCGGGTCGAAGTTGACTGCAATGCAACACGTTCCCTCGTATGTGAGCATCGCCACCATGGCTGGGATACCGGGTCGCGGACCCATCGGGTAGACGCGCGTGACCCGTGCCCCCGCCAGATACAGCGGACGACCGATCGCCCCGAGGTTGGAGGCCTGCAGGTCGGAAAGGCCGGTCATCTCACCGGCGATCCGGGTGAGCACAATCCCCGGCAGTCGGCTCACGACCGGCGCGATGAGGTCGAGGAAGCCGAGTGCGGGCTCCAAGCGCGCGTCCGCTATCAAGTCGTGGATGGCGGCGATGCGTGTCTTGGGATCCGGTTCACCGACCGGTGCCACGAACCGCGCACCGGCGAACTTGTTGGCGCCCATCGGATCAGTGTCGGTGCGAAGGCTGACCGGTATCGCCACGGGTATGGAATCGACTGTGAGAGAAAGCTTTTCGTGGTAGCGCCGGACCCCGCCAAGCAGAGCGGCCAGGAATGCATCGTTGACCGAACCTCCGGCAGCCCGTCCCGATGCCTTCAGGTCGTCGAACGCCACATCGAAGGTGTCCAGCCGATAACCGGACCCGCCCCCGGTCAGCGCGGGGGAGTGGGGCGTATCCGGCGGTGCCAGGACGCGTCGCAGTGACATCGCGAACTTCACGGCGTCAGTCGTCGTTCCGATGGGGTCACCGGCAAACCGGCCGGCGACGCGGAAGGCTTCGCGCAATGCACTTCCGGGAGCGCTGACAGCCTTGCCGGCCAACCGGTTTACCAGCAGCCCCTCCGGTGTCTCCTTCCGTCGAGGCTCGGGGATCGGCACGTCGTCGGCGGGTCCGGGCTCACGGCTGTGACCGTGAGCCAAGTCGAGCAATTGCAGCAGACCGATCCCGTCACTGAGACTGTGATGCGGCTTGAACAGATATGCGGCCTGACCGTCGGCGACGCCGAGCACGAGCAGGGCCTCCCACGGGGGACGCTCGGGATCGAGTGGGCGGGCGGCGAACTGGGCCGCGAGGGCGTGCAACTCGGCCATCGAACCGTCACCGGGCAGCCGTACTCGTTGCAGGTGATACGCCAGGTCGAAATGCGGGTCGGGAGACCAGGCTGGCGCGACGACCGACACCACCGGCTCGACGATGCGTTCTCGCAGCCGGGGGACCTGCTGGGTAAACCGATCGTGCGCGGCCACCAGCCGATCCCAGTCCGGCTCTGTGTCGAGCAACTCGATCATCACACCGGTCGAGCGGGTCCGATGGTCGCCATTGGTGCGCCACATCAGTGCTTCCCAGGCGCTGAGGTCTTGGCCTCCGCCCCATGAAGCAAGTGTGTCAGCGTCGGTGCTGGGCATGCGATCACTCATTTCGGGTTGAAACTACCGCGCTGTCGACGGCACGGGTTACTTCCAAGATCAGCTCTGCGACGCGGGCCGGGTCATCCGACATCGGGACATGCCCGACGCCCGAAAGGCGGATCAGCTCCGCACCGGGTAGCCGTTCCAGCATCGGCGAGCCGAAATGCTTGAACGGCAGCACCAGATCGCGCTCTCCCCACACCAGCCTGACGGGGTAGTCCCGGTCTTCGGGGAGGGAATCGACCGGAGATAGGTGAAGTACCCGCAGCAGTGGATCGACCACCGGCGACTGACCGCTGGCGTGGATGTAGGTCACCAACGTTTCGTGTGGCACGTGGTGGGGATGTGCTACCTGGCCCGCCAGTAGCGCCCAGCGCATCAGGCGGCGTTCGACGATCGCTTCGGCCCGATGCGAATAACGGGCGAGCGCGCCGAGGGAAAACCTGACGCCGGCGGAGGTCACTTTGATGCGCCGGGGGGACCGCCAGGCTCCGGCCGGGCTGAGGAGCACCAGTGATCGGGCCCGTCCCCGGCGGGCAAGCTCGATACCTATCCACCCGCCGAGGGAGTTTCCAACGATATGCACTTTTTCCATGCCCAGGCGGTCGAGCTCCTCCTCCAGACCGTCGACCAGGGCCTGGACCGATGGTGCGACCTCCGAATCCAGCGGCGGCCCGCCGGCATGCCCGTGCAGCGTCGGCACGATCACTTCGTGGTGTGGTTCCAGATAGGGCAGCACCGGGGACCACGCCCGCCAGATAGCCCCGATCCCGTGCAACAGCAGCAGGGGCGTTCCCGTCCCCCCGCGGTGGCTCGGGGTCAGCTCCAGCGCGGAGACTGCGGCGCGCGGCTCGTCCAGGTGGCGCCGAGCCCGCTGAGCCACCGCGGCTGCGCCGCCAGCGGCCAGCAGCGCCGCGGC